>CP015195.1:1983810-2314446 GCA_012221805.1 Pasteurellaceae bacterium RH1A
CGGCGGCGTGTTAGCTGTGCTTCTTATGTTTATCGTGATGATTGAAGAAGGCAAACACAAGGCTAAACTTGCCGAGCATTATGGCACTAAATAATCTTTAATATTAAGGGAGGCTGTGGCTTCCCTTTTCTTTATCTGTCACAAAAAGGTAATACACTCCATGTATATTGCCCAAAGAAAACCACTACAAAAGGAGACCTTATGAAACTAAAAAATCTTGTTGCAGTTACCACTTTAGCCCTGTCTTCCCTGGCCTATGCCGCAAGCGATAAGCTTATCATCGCCCACCGTGGGGCCAGTGGCTACCTGCCAGAGCATACCTTGGAATCCAAAGCCCTGGCCTTTGGCCAACAAGCGGATTATTTGGAGCAAGATCTTGCAATGACCAAGGACAACCGCCTGATTGTTATTCACGATCACTTCCTCGATGGCCTTACCGATGTGGCCAAAAAATTCCCTAATCGCGCCCGAGCAGATGGCCGTTACTATGTGGCCGATTTCACCCTGGCTGAAATCCAAACCTTGGAAATGACCGAAAACTTCAAACTCAAAGACGGCAAACAGGAGCAGGTTTACCCTAATCGCTTCCCTATGTGGCAATCCCATTTCACCATTCACACCTTTGAAGATGAGCTAGAATTTATCCAAGGCCTTGAAAAATCCACTGGCAAGAAAATCGGCATCTACCCTGAAATCAAGGCCCCTTGGCTCCACCACCAAGAAGGCAAGGACATCGCTTTAGAAACCTTAAAAGTCCTGAAAAAATACGGCTACGACAAAAAATCTGATCGGGTTTACCTGCAAACCTTCGATTTTAACGAACTCAAACGGATTAAAACCCAGCTTCTGCCAGAGCTAGGCATGGACATCAAGATCGTCCAGCTCATCGCCTACAGCGACTGGGGTGAAACCCAAGAAAAAGATGCTCAAGGCAAGTGGGTCAACTACGATTATGATTGGATGTTCAAGCCAGGTGCCATGGCCGAAGTGGCTAAATATGCCGATGGCGTAGGGCCTGGTTGGTATATGTTAATTGATGATAAGGCCTCCACCCCAGGCAAGATCAAATACACCCCACTGGTGCAGGAGCTTGCCAAGCACAATATGGAAGTTCACCCCTACACTGTGCGTAAGGATGCCCTGCCTGCCTTCTTTAACGATGTAAACCAGATGTATGATGCCCTCTTAAATCAGGCAGGTGCAACAGGAGTTTTTACCGATTTTCCTGATACGGGCGTGGAGTTTCTTAAAGGCAAGAAATAAACCTGCAAATTGCAAATAAAGCATGAAAAATTCCCACTATAGGTCATAATAGTGGGAATTTTTTTATTGGAGGCAATATGTCAAAACACCTTCCTGAAATCCTCAAGGTTGAGGTCGTGGCCAAGAGTCGGATTTTTGAAGTACAGGCTGTCGATTTACGTTTTTCCAATGGGGAGCAACGCACCTATGAACGCCTAACCCCGCAACGAGGCTCGTCTGTAATGGTGATTCCCATCCAAAATGATGAGCTGATAATGGTCAAAGAATATGCGGTGGGGCCGGAACGTTACGAGCTGAACTTTCCAAAAGGCATTGTCGATAAGGGTGAAGAACCCATTGAAAGTGCCAACCGTGAGCTGCAAGAAGAAATCGGCTTTGGGGCCAAAAGGCTGGATTTTTTGCGATCCCTATACTCCTCTCCCAGCCACATGTATGGCCTGATGCATATTTTTGTCGCCCAAGACCTCTACCCCTCTTGGCTGACAGGCGATGAACCTGAACCGCTGGAAATTGTGCGTATTCCCCTTAGCCAAATCGACAGCCTCTTGGCCGACCCAAGTTTCAGCGAGGCCCGCAACCTAGCGGCGCTCTTTATGTTGCGGGAGTATCTCAAGCAAGCGGGGTGATTTGAGGGAAAATTTGCAAATTTTGGCGGAATGCTCACCGCTTGTAAGGCTCTAGCATTAGGATTGGGCATAATAGACAAAATAGTTGCTAAAAAGTGGCTTAAAGCCTTATAGTACAAGGCTTTAAGCCCTCTTTTGAAAATGAACAAAAAACTGCCTTTTCTGCCAAAGTGCGAATATCAAGAAACATGGTAAACAAAATAACATTCAGCGTTATTATTGTAATCAATGCCATAAAACCTTTACCCATCAAAAGAAATTAGACCCAATACAGATCTGGGATGATTACACTTCAGGAAAACAAACTTATCAACAGCTTGCCAATAAGTATCATTGTTCGGTTAGAACTATCCAAAGATATATTGATAAAGCTCCTAAAACATTATTACATCCACCTCAAAGCACATCGCTTAATATAATTATGGACACTACCTTTTTTAAGCGTAATTTCGGCGTATTAGTGTTAATGGACTCTCATACAAAGAAAGTGGTATTTCACTGTTTTGTAAGAACAGAAAAAGACGTTTACTATAAGCTGGCACTTAATAGATTGAGAGAAAAAAGCTATATAATACAATCCATTACCTGTGATGGTAGGCGAGGTCTGATGAAGGACTTGTTCAATGCACCTGTGCAGATGTGTCAGTTTCATATGGTTGCAATAGTGATGAGAAAACTCAGAAAAAAGCATCAATCACAAGCGGGAAAAGAATTAAAAGTTATCGTAAAAACACTGGTGGAGAGTTCAAAAAATGAATTTTACAAACGCCTTCATTATTGGTATTTAAAACATGAAGAGTATTTAAAAGAAAGAAGTGATAAGCCAAATGAAAAGGGATATTTACCTTATAAGCATCGTAGTGTTAGAGGGGCTTATGCAAGCCTTAAATGGTATATGAAATATTTATTTACTTTTGAAGAACGGTCAGATTTAAATATAGAAAGGACAACAAATAGGCTTGAAGGGCTATTTAAACATATGAAGCGACAGTTAAATAATCATAATGGATTAAGCAAAAAACATAAAGCCATGTTTATAAAGGATTTTTTGAATAAAAATAGCTGCTAACATTTTAGAAAATAAACATTAGCAACTATTTTGTCCACTTGGCATAGTTTTTGACGAATCAGCAACTATTTTGTCTACTATGCCTAGGATTGAGCAAATGAGAACACGTCCTAGAGGCTGTTGATAATTCAGAAAATTTGCGGTTGTCGTGATCTCTGATGAACTAGAGATTGTACAACATAAACATCCTTTACATTTTTCTCTAAGGACATCGTTTACATTGTATGGTTAATATGCCAGCTACTTGCTGGAGTAATTTTCTTCTCTCGGTCATCCATTTGACCCAGAAAATGAAAACGGTAATAAATGTGCCAAATACCATCGGCGTAAGGCACAAAAGCAACGGTTTCTTGCTTTAAAATTTGGCTCAGGTAGTAAATTTCACCTTGCCAACAGAGTTCGCCACTGGGTTTAACTCGACGAAGTTCAACACCTTGACCGTAGTCATAGTCTTCAATCTTGCCGGTATAAATACGACTTGAGGGCTGATAAAGACTTGCTGGCGTCTGACGTTTTTTGTCATCATCAAGCAGGCTTTCGTGGCTACGCTCATGGTTATATTCGTGCACAAAAGCATCGAACATGGCCTGTTGGTCTGCAAGATTCCCTGCAATGGCCTCACGCTTGAGTAAACAAGCCTTGAGGCTACGGTGCATTCGCTCATGATGCCCATTTTGTTCGGGGTGGGCGGGGCGAATACGCTCGGGCCGAATGCCCAGGTCAATCCACCATTTGGCCAGCTTGCTTAAGCCACCCAGGGCAGTTGAGGCAAAGGGCGAGCCATTGTCGCTACGAATATTCCAAGGCAGCCCGAACTCGTAAAAAAGTCGTTCAAACTGGGCTTTTACAGGGTCACCCAAGGTATTGGGCAGGGCCTGACAAAGCAATAAGTAACGGCAAAACTGGTCGCTCACCGTTAGCGGGTAGCACCATTTCTGGTCACCTAGCTGGAATTGCCCCTTGAAATCCACGCACCAGGTTGTATTAGGGGCGTCACATTCGGCAAAGGGCAAGCTGTCTGCTGGCGTGTGACGGCGAACCTTGCGGGGCTTGACCAGTCCTGCTCGAGCCAAGATTAAATCGCCTGTGCTATCAGCCGGTTTCTTGGCTTCAGGAAAGCGTTGCTCAAACAGGTCAAGCAGCTTTTTTGCCCCCCAATCGGGGCGTTTGCGTCGCTCACTGACCAGCCACTCAACAATCCATTGTGGCGTGGCATTGGGCGAATAATGTGGCTTTCTGGATAGCTCTTGCAAACCAGGAAAGCCGCCTTGTTTAAAGCGTTCAATCCATTTATTGGCTGTTGGACGACTGATTCCGAACTGTTCACACAGGTCGGATTTTGTAAAGCGTTGGGACAACCAAGCCTTGATAAATAACGTTTTTTGTTCCATAGGATTCGTTTGTTTCCAAGCCATTTTCTTCACCAAAGATAAGATGTTTGGTGCGATTTTACGGCAAAGAATGTAAACGATGTCCTTGGGTTATGATGTAAAGGATGTTATCAGGTTGTACCGATGTAATTCCCCTCTTTAGCAAAGAGGGGGTAGGGGAGATTTGGCAGGAGTAATAACGGAGTGAGGGAATGATTAGTCAGAATTATCTTGTTTGTTTTTTCTCTGAAAATAGCCCTCTCGTTGCAATTTCTTCTGCCAAATCTCCCCCTACCCCTCTTTGCTAAAGAGGGGAGTGGATCTCAGAGGTTGCCACATTCCTCTTTCTTCTCTAACAAACATTTTTCTTGAATTATCAACAGCCGCTAGAGCCTTAGCGATGATTCACTAGCCAACATAGATACCAAAAGGGTATTCAAACTGATGCGATCTCGATCAGCTAACTGGCTAAGGTTACGGTGCAGGGAAAGCACGGTTTTGGGCTTGATACATCTGCATTGCAACAGAAAGCGTATCTAGCACTAATTTTCGGGCTTCTTCGGCACTGTCGGCAAATTCCATCACGTCAGGTAATTCGTCCACTCGCCTCACATAACAAGGCTCTCCCTCAATCTCTTCAAAGCGGACGGAAATAGTGTATTGTTCTGGCTTATACATAAGATTTCTCGCTAAGTTGGGTTAATTCCACTTGATATTTCCCTGCTGTCGCTATCACTTAACGTGACCCAATCAACCCCAAAGCCACCTTAAAAAGATCATAAACCCGCTCATAACAGGCCTTATCTTCCGACAAACTTGGGTTAAACTCCGTCAGCTCAAACATGGCCAATTTAGGCAAGGGTAAGATGGCCTGGAAGATCTGCTCAACCTCATCAACTGTAAAACCCTCAGGCTCAGGCGTGCCTGTTGCGGGAATCAGGGCGCTGTCTAGAGCGTCCACATCGAAGGTGACATAAAGCAAGTCCACTGCCTCAAATTGCTGCTTGACCTGGTCTAGCACGGCCTCAAAACCCTGCTCCCGCATTTGTTGAACAGAAAAGGCTGGGATCTGGTGTTGCTGGAGCAAGGCAGCCTCCTCCTCCTCAAAGCTACGCAGACCAAGGAAGCAGAGGTCTTCCAACAAAATCCCCTGGCTTTGTGGAGCTAGGTTTTTCAACTGCTGCCAGTAGGCCTGAATGGCAGGGCTTGGTTGGCGGCTTTGGCAGGCCAGATTGTCTTGGCGAGTGGCCGCCGCCAGGGACATCCCGTGCAGATTGCCCGAGGGCGTGGTGAAAGGGGTATGCAAATCGCAGTGGGCATCAATCCAAAGCACGCCAATGCGTTTATCGGGATTGGCTGCACAAAGGGAGGCAAGTGTACCAATGGCATTGGAATGATCGCCGCTTAAAATGATGGGGAAGGCTGGCTTTTGTAGGTCTGCCGTAAGCTTAGGCACCAGATCTGACTGGAAAAAATGGGCAAGCTGGTCGATATTTTTAGCTTCTAAGAAATCAGTTTCGACAGGCGCTTTCAGCTCAAAAACCGCACTGCCTTTTGGGCCAAATTCGGCCTCATAACGCCGCCACAGCCAGTCCACTCCCTGGCTGGTTCCTAATTTTCCTGCACCCATTTCTGAACAAATTCTTGTAAAAGCCAAGGCCATATTACTTCCTTATGTCTAAATCAAAACGCTGCGTATCATATAGAAATTGTGGGCTACTTTGTTAATTTTTTGTTAATTTTGCGAGAGGGATCACAGTTTTTGCAAGAAATGAAGATAAGTTGGCCGCTTGTTGCATCTAAAAAGTAGGGGCAAATTATATTTGCCCCGCTGGCGCCAGCCTCCAGGCTGGGTGCCTTATCTATCAAAGCCTTATCAGCACCAGCGTGGATGCTAGCGCTATCAGATTATAGTTCAGGAATAATCGCCATGGTTTGCAAATTATGCTGACTGTCTAAGGTATCTAACTGCCTAAAGCCCTCTGCTATCTATGATTTCTGCCAGCCCAAACGTTTCTCTAATGCATATAAAAGCTCCTTCTTAAATTTCTCATGCACCTCTGGATCGGGCATTTTAGCCACTTCCACCTTCACAGGGTTTTCCATTGCCTCAAGTAACTGTCGGGCGCCCTTATCGCCGATAACGAATTCTCGGCTAAATGATGATGTTGCCATAATTTACCTCTCTTTTAGAACATCTTTAATACGGTTCACAATATATCACAAGCGGTCAAATTTTCATAAAAACTTGCAATTTATTACCTAGTAAGGCTTTACCGTGTTGGGGGAAAGAATTAGATAAACCTTGCCATTGAACTTAAATAGCCTTTTGTAGGGACGCATTGCATGCGTCCGTTGCGATATTTATGCCTCATCAACCTTTGATGTAATGCCTTGTTTACGGACGCATGCAATGCGTCCCTACCGATCACGCTTAATCACATTTTGAGGTTTTGAACAGTTGTAGCGAGGACGCTGGCGCTATCAGAAGGCGAATGTAATTCTCCGCTGGCGCCAGCCTCTAGGCTGGTGCCTTATCTATCAAAGCCTTATCAGCACCAGCGTGGACGCTGGCGCTAGCAATGTCCTTAAATAACAAAAAAACCCAGGGTTTCCCCTGGGTTTGGTTGCTTTAAGTTTAACTTAAGGTGCTAGATTACCACTGGTAGCCTACACCCACGGAGCCACCGAAGTCGCCACGGGTGTTGGTGTTACCTTGAAGTTTCAAGATAAGTTTACCGTTGTCGCTTGCACGAGAGTAACCCACTGCCAAGGCGCTTTCGCCTTTGAAGTGACCGGCAGAGGCGGCAACCATGGATTTACCTGGAATGTAAACCTGTGGTAGGCCTGCGGCGGCGTTAGCACCAGCGATACCTGCACGTAAGTTTTTGTTGTTGCGGTTGATCTTGTTGTCAAGATGGTTTACCGCGCCTTTTAATTGGCTTACGTTTACGGCGTCAGTGTCAGCTGTACCTGCTTTCACGTTGTGGACTTGGTTTCCGCCCATATCCACATTACCACCTGGATTAACCGTTAGGTTATTGGTTGTGGTTGTGCCTGCGTTCACAGTGTTGGCTGTAACAGAGTTCAGGTCAATATCAGCAGCCAAGCCGTAAGTGATGGTGGTGCCAACCTGTTTAACTGCAAGGTTCTTACCTGCATTGTAAGTTACGGTATCACCTGCTTTCACTGCGGTTGGTGAGCCAGTGCCTGCTACCACTTGCTCACCAGTGTTGCTCACAGTTACGTTGTGTGAAGCTTCATTGATCAAGTTGGTTACAGTGGTTGCATTGTAGTAATTGTTACCACCATTAGCTGGAGTGGCTGGAGTATCTACTTTGCCGTTTGTTACTGTACCACCAACGGTGTCCACATCAAAGGTAACATTGTAGCCTGTACCATTTACGGTTACGTTGGCTTTAGTGCCGCTACCATCAACGAAGCTCACCGCATCACCTGGGTTTACAAGGCCATCAGAACCTGCTGGAGCTTTACCTTCATTGTTGGTAATTGCCCAGCCAGAGTTGTTGATTGCATCAGCAATATTTTGAGCTGTTGCAACCTGGTTTCCGCCACCTTGGTTGTATGCTGTTTGTGCAGCATCTACTGCATTTTGAGCCGCTGTTTTATCAGCGTCTGTTGATGCTGGGTTGTTGTTTACTTCTGTTAGGTTTGCTTTTGCCTCATCTAAAGCCTTGATTAAGTCTTCAGATACAGGGCCTTTTACATCACCTTTTGGTTGAGCAGTTACTTCACCCTTGTCGATGTTAAAGGTTACGTTGGTTACTGTGCCAGCGCCTTCGCCTGTTACAGAAACTTTTGTGCCGTCGCCATCTACAAAGTTCACAACATCATCAGCATTGATGGTGCTCTTAACTGTATCAGGCTTAGCAGCATCATATTTCTCTGCAACTTTGAAGATCGCATCTTTACCGTCAACACCATCTTTACCGTCTTGACCATCTTTAACAGTGGTCGTGGTTACTGTGCCGTCGCCGCTGGTTATGGTCACAGTGTGAGTGCCATCACCATTGTCTTTAACGGTAGCTTGGGCGTCTTTACCATCAGCACCATCATTGATGGTTAGGGTTTTCTCAGAGCCAGCGATTTCTTTGCCGTCAGCGTCTTTCTCTACAAGCGTAACAGTAGTTGTACCGTCAGCTTTAGTGGTTTCTTTGACTGCAACAGAGTTACCGTCTTTACCATCGTTGATGGTTGTCTTGGTTACTGTGCCATCACCACTGGTTACGGTTACAGTGTGAGTGCCGTCGCCATTGTCAACAACTTCAGCTTTAGAGTCTTTACCGTCTTTACCGTCAGTACCATCATTGATGGTCAGGGTCTTCTCAGTGCCAGCGATTTCGTTACCGTCAGCGTCTTTCTCTACAAGCGTAACTGTGGTTGTGCCATCAGCTTTGGTGGTTTCTTTAACTGCAACAGAGTTACCGTCTTTACCATCAGTACCATCGTTGATGGTTAAAGTCTTCTCAGATCCAGTCACTTCAGTGCCATCTGGGTTCTTTTGAACAAGAACAACTTCAGTGGTGCCATCAGCTTTGGTAACGCTCTTAACTTCTACAGACTTGCCGTCTGCACCGTCTTTACCGTCTTTACCGTCTGCACCGTCTTTACCGTCTTTACCATCAGCACCGTCTTTACCGTTAGCACCATCTTTAACAGTGGTGGTGGTTACTGTGCCGTCGCCACTGATTGTGGTGATGGTGTGAGTGCCGTCGCCATTGTCTACAACAGTAGCTTGAGCATCTTTACCATTTTCACCATCTTTACCATCTTTAACTGTGGTAGTTGTAACTGTGCCGTCACCGCTTGTAGTGGTGATGGTGTGGGTACCGTCGCCGTTGTCTACAACTGTAGCTTGAGCGTCTTTACCGTTTTCACCATCTTTACCATCTTTAACTGTGGTAGTTGTAACTGTGCCGTCACCGCTTGTGGTGGTGATGGTATGAGTGCCGTCGCCGTTGTCTACAACAGTAGCTTGAGCGTCTTTACCATCTTTACCGTCAGTACCATTAGTACCGTCTTTACCATCTTTTAAGGTTGTAGTGGTTACAGTACCATCACCGCTGGTTACGGTTACAGTGTGTGTGCCATCGCCATTGTCTACAACTGTAGCTTGTGAATCTTTACCGTCAGCACCGTCTTTACCGTTAGTACCATCTTTAACAGTAGTAGTGGTTACTGTGCCGTCACCGCTTGTGGTGGTGATGGTGTGGGTGCCGTCGCCGTTGTCTACAACAGTGGCTGAAGCGTCACGACCGTCTTGACCGTCTGCACCGTCAGCACCGTCTTTACCGTCAGCACCGTCTTTACCATTAGCACCGTCTTTAACAGTGGTAGTTGTAACTGTGCCGTCACCGCTTGTGGTGGTGATGGTGTGTGTGCCGTCGCCGTTGTCTACAACAGTGGCTGAAGCGTCACGACCGTCTTGACCGTCTGCACCGTCTGCACCGTCTTTACCGTTAGTACCATCTTTAACAGTAGTAGTAGTTACAGTGCCGTCACCGCTTGTGGTGGTGATGGTGTGTGTACCGTCGCCGTTGTCTACAACTGTGGCTGAAGCGTCACGACCGTCTTGACCGTCTGCACCGTCAGCACCGTCTTTACCGTTAGTACCATCTTTAACAGTAGTAGTGGTTACTGTGCCGTCACCGCTTGTGGTGGTGATGGTGTGGGTGCCGTCGCCGTTGTCTACAACAGTGGCTGAAGCGTCACGACCGTCTTGACCGTCTGCACCGTCAGCACCGTCTTTACCGTCAGCACCGTCTTTACCATTAGCACCGTCTTTAACAGTGGTAGTTGTAACTGTGCCGTCACCGCTTGTGGTGGTGATGGTGTGTGTGCCGTCGCCATTGTCTACAACAGTGGCTGAAGCGTCACGACCGTCTTGACCGTCTGTACCGTTAGTACCGTCTTTACCGTCTTTACCGTTAGTACCATCTTTAACAGTGGTAGTTGTAACTGTGCCGTCGCCGCTTGTGGTGGTGATGGTGTGGGTGCCGTCGCCATTGTCTACAACAGTGGCTGAAGCATCACGACCGTCTTGGCCGTCCGCACCGTCAGCACCGTCTTTACCGTTAGTACCATCTTTACCATCTTTACCATCTTTTAGGGTAGTTGTGGTTACAGTGCCGTCACCGCTGGTGAAGGTTACAGTGTGGGTGCCGTCGCCGTTGTCTACAACTGTGGCTGAAGCGTCACGACCGTCTTGGCCATCTTGGCCGTCTGCACCATCTGCACCGTTAGTACCGTTTGTACCGTCCTTACCATCTTTACCGTCTTTTAGGGTAGTGGTGGTTACAGTACCATCACCGCTGGTGAAGGTTACAGTGTGAGTGCCGTCGCCATTGTCTACAACAGTAGCTGATGCGTCACGACCGTCTTGGCCATCTTGGCCGTCTGCACCATCTGCACCGTTAGTACCGTTTGTACCGTCCTTACCATCTTTACCATCTTTTAGGGTAGTAGTGGTTACAGTACCATCACCGCTGGTGAAGGTTACAGTGTGAGTGCCGTCGCCATTGTCTACAACAGTAGCTGATGCGTCACGACCGTCTTGGCCATCTTGGCCGTCTGCACCATCTGCACCGTTAGTACCGTTTGTACCGTCCTTACCATCTTTACCGTCTTTTAGGGTAGTAGTGGTTACAGTGCCGTCACCGCTGGTGAAGGTTACAGTGTGAGTGCCGTCGCCGTTGTCTACAACAGTAGCTGAAGCGTCACGACCGTCTTGACCGTCTGTACCATTTGCACCGTCAGCACCGTCTTGACCATCTTTACCATTTTTAACCTTGGCTTCTTCTGTTGTGCCGTCGGTGTTGGTGATGGTGATGGTTACGCCTTCATCGGTTTCGGTTGCGGTGATTTTCGGGCCTTCCACGTCAAAGGTAACGGTGGTTACGCCGTTGGCTTCGGTAGTGGTGTTTACCTTGGTGTTTTTGCCATCAACGAAATTGATGGTGTCGCCTGGGGTTACGTTGCCGATGTTGTTGCCTTTATCCGCCACCCAGAAACCTTGGTTTACATAGGTGTTTAGGTTGGTTAGGGCATCGCCTACATTGGTGGCTGGTGCGCCAAACAATGTCGTGCTGCTGCCTGCTGTGTTTGGTGCAACGTTACCTGTGTAGGTGTTGTAGGTTGGCGCGGTTAATGAACCGTTCGGGTTCACTGTTACGCCACCGCCCAAGTGGTTGGCTGTGCTGTTGGCCAGTCTGCCTAGGGCTTCTTGAGTTAGGTAGAGCTGTGAGCCGTTGATGGCGTCTGTTGAATCCGCGTTGATACGGCCTGCGGCTACGTTGATAAGCTGACGGGCGTTGCCATCAGTACCAATACTGACCACAGAAGTTGGTGAGTTGCCTGCAAAGCCTGAATAAGTAATGCCTTCAACCGTGGCGGTGTTTGTACCAACAGCACCAGCAGTAGTAGAGCCTTGACCAAGGGCAACTGAGTTTTCATGAGTGGCTTGAGCACCTGTACCAACAGCAACCGCATTTTGTGCTGAAGCGGCGGCTGATGTACCCATAGCTGTGGCGCTTTCTGCTGAAGCATTAGCACTACGACCGATGGCAGTAGCGTTTGGTGAGTTGGCAGCTACAGTTGCACCATGACCAATGGCATTTGAACCAACTGATCCTGCTTGAACATTAGCATCACGGCCGATGGCACTACTTTGACCTGAAAACACTTTTACATTGGTACCGATACCCACACCGTCACCAGCATTGCCTACGGTTACATTGTTAAAAGCACCCATTGAGATGGCAAAAGTACCGTTTGCAGTGTTGTTATAACCGTATGTTTGGGCGGCTTGGCCGATTGCTGTGCTGACCGCACCCATGCTAATAGCATAGTTGTCTTGAGCTAGGTTGTTAGCACCGATAGAGAGCGCAACTTCACCAGTGGCAGTTGCCAACTGGGTGTTACCAGAGATGTTGGCTGATGCACCAAGAACCATCGAACCGATGCCTGAAGCAGTGGTGCCGTTACCAATAGCAGTTGCACCTTGGCCTGATGCTTTGGCATTGTTACCAATCGCCATTGTACCAAGTTCGCCTGTCGCATTGGTGTTGTTACCAATGGCGATCGCACCTTGACCTTGGGCGTATGAGCTATTACCTGTTGCAACTGTGTTGTTGCTGGCGGCGGTTGCATTACTACCAACAGCAACAGCGGCATTGCCTTGGGCTCTAGAAACCACGCCGTTACCTGCACTGATAGCAACCGCTCCTTCGTGGTCTGCCACAGCACCTGCACCAAGAGCAGTCGTATATGCAGAAGCGCTTGCTTGTTTACCTAAAGCGACTGCATTTACACCGCTAGCCTGGGCTCGATCACCAATAGCTACAGCAGAGGTTCCTGCCTGAGTAACTGAGGCACCACGGCCAACAGCAATTGCAGCTTCGGCAGCAGCACTAGGAAGTAAGCCGTTACCCGAACCAATAGCGATGGCGGATGCATTGTTTGCAACTGCACCAGAGCCAAGAGCAACAGAATAATCCCCCGTTGCATCAGCTCCTGTTTCATTAGGACCAGCACCACCGATGGACACAGATTTGTTGCCTTGAGAACCACCTACGTTTTGACCGATGCGGACAGATGTGCCGTCGTTTGTGATGATGGCGGCGGTGGCGAGTTGGGAAACGCCTGATGCAGCCAAGGCGACTGCGGTTAATTTAGCAAGTTTGCTGGTTTTGGTTTTACCCTTTGAACGGCCTAATTCTGAAACGGCAACCCAAGATTGCGTTGCGTGATTCCAAATGACTTTAAAGACTTTGTTCATAAAATCCTCTAAAAGTGAAATAAGATTGAACTTTCTTCCACAATTTGTTACTGAAAAACAAGAGAAAGCACCCGAAAACGGGTGCCTTCCTTTGCATAAAAAATAAACTACGCTTTCCTTGAAGCGCACGGAGCCAAATGTAGCAAAAACATGCAACAAAATAAAGCTTATCTTCACTAATTTACATAAAGTGTCTTATTTGTCCTTTTCTTTACAATCAAATTGATATCCTGCGGCTATAACTTAACTCTTTAGGGGTAGATAGTTGTTAAATATTTGTAAAATATGGGGTTTTGAGGGCCGCTTGTGGGGGGGCTGTGGGGGGTGGTTTACCGCACCGATGACCTTACGAGGCTCTGATAGCGCCAGCGTCCTCGCTGGTGCTGATGGCTTCTTGATATAAAAGGCACCTGCCTGGAGGCTGGCGCCAGCGGGGGCAAGAAAAATTGACATTTCTCTTTTCCCAACATAGGATTAAATACATATAGAAGAGGAATAACAATGAGGAGGCTCAATAATACAAGCAACTTTCGGACTCGCCATCTTCGCCTGTATTATGGTCGGTTTTGCTTATGTAGCTTACCGTATTAGCGATACATAAATAGCTAACCTAGAATGTACAGATAGCGCCGCCAGGCTGGTGTTGGTAACTTGTTGATATATAAGGCACCAGCGAGGACGCTGGCGCCATCAGTGCAGCTATTTCAAGCCCTTCCCATCATTCCAAGACACCGTATAGTCCACAGGCAAACGGCTACTTTTAAGCGGTTCCGCGGCGGGTTTGCCCAGGGCAATCAGCATCACAGGGGTATAGCGTTCTGCATTAACGGATAGGATTTCTAAGACCTTTTCACGATCAAAAATCCCGATGGCATGGGTGTCAAAACCCTTGTCCTTGGCCACCAACATAAGCTGCATAGAAGCTAGGCTGGTATCAATCAAGACCTGATCCCGAACGGATTCAGGCGTGGCATTATTATGCACCCCCAGAAGGAAGTTGTACTTGTTATCACGAAAGCCTTGAGCCAGGCAGTTTTCTGCCACTTCCTTGTCTAAAATATCGTCTAGGGCCAATTCATAGCGTAAATCTGCCAAGACCAAAATCAGGGCAGAGGCCGTTTCACAGGGCAGGGTATTAAAGGCAACGTGGTTGCTTAGCTCATTTTTAATGGCCTTGTCGTCCACCACCACAAAACGCCAGGGTTGCAGATTGGCCTTAGAAGGGGCCTTTTGGGCCTGGTTGATGATCTCGCTTAAGGTCTCTCGGCTGATGGTGGCTTCTCGGTCAAAGGCCTTGATGGTTTTACGTTGGTTGATTGCGTCTAATAGTTCCATTGTCTTTCCCTTAATGATTGTGATTAAAAAGTTGGATCATGGCCAGTGCCTTGCGCTCAATTTCTCGCCATTCGGTTTCAGGCTCAGAGCCTTCCACAATGCCAGCGCCAGCATACACCCTGGCCTGGTTTGCTTGCAGCTGGGCCGAACGAATGGTCACGCAAAATTCGGCTGCTTGGGGCGAAAAATAGCCTAGAGTGCCGGCATACCAGCCCCGCTCAAAGGGTTCGACCGCCTGGATAAAATCAAAGGCGCTCTGATAGGGAATGCCGGCCACAGCCGCCGTTGGGTGGAGGTGGGCTAGAATCTGATTGTCTTGCACGCCTGGCTCTAAATGGGCCTGAATGCTGCGATAAAGGTGTTGCACCAGGCTTAGGCGTTTGATTTGCAGGTCGCTGACCTCAATATCCTTGACCAGCTCAACCAGGTTCTCTTGGATTTCCTCTACCACCAGCCAATTTTCGTAGCTGTTTTTTAGGTCGTGCAAGAGCCAGTCGGCATTGGCCTGGCTTTGGGCTTCATTTTCACCCACTGCCACCGTCCCTGCCAGGGCTTCAGTTTGCAAGTGATGGCCTGTGCGGGCATAGAGCCGTTCAGGGCTGGAGCCGATAAAGGCACGCTCCTTATTTTCCGCCCATAAGAAATGGTAGCTATGTGGGTTTTTGGCCTGGCTGGCATTCAGTAGGCTATAAGGACAAAGGGGCTGGGCGAAGGTCAATTCGGTGGCATTGGCCAGCACCACCTTGTTAAAGGCCTTTTGGGCCATGCCCTGAATGGCCTGGCCGATATTGGCCTGCCAACGCTCAAAATTGCAGAGGGCGTGCTGGTTAAGCAGGGTATTTTGCCCCGTTTGTAGGCTGGCAAGCTCTTCAAAATCGGCCAGAAAATCCTCAATGGAGGCGATTTCGCTGGCCTTTAAGGTCAAACAAGCGGTCAAAATTGGGCCTTTTTTTACAAGCAGGAGGCGGGGCAAAATAAAGCTGGCCTGGTTGTTAAATTGCAGGCCGCCGACTAGGGCGAGACCATGGGCCTGGCTAAAGGCTTGGGCGGAGGCAAGAGAAGAAAAGGCTTCCACGGCCCCGCTGGCAAGGAGGGTACACTCATCTTCCCGTTGCTGCCAGAAAAAATGCGGATAGGCCGATTTTGCCCCAAGCCAACCCAAGAGTTCTGAACCAGACAGGCTTTGCTTGGCTTGAACCTGAAGCTGCACATAGTCTTTGCCCTGCAAATCGGGCAAGGCGGTTTGGCTAAGTGCTTGTTTTAGTTGGCTAAATATCTTCATTTGCAAAAAATCGTCAATCTCGACCCGCTTGTGATAAAAAAGACCAACATTTTACCGCATTTCCCCTTTTTTTTCCTACCAAATAGGAGTAAAGTTCGACAATTATTTGATCAAAACACAACAGGTAAAAGAATGAGTATGGATCGCTTCCCAAAATCCGATAAATTATCCAACGTTTGCTACGACATCCGTGGCCCGGTGCATAAAGAGGCCCTGCGTTTGGAAGAAGAAGGCAATAAAATTTTAAAACTCAACATCGGCAACCCGGCCCCCTTTGGCTTTGAGGCGCCAGATGAAATCTTGGTGGATGTGATCCGCAACCTGCCAACCGCCCAGGGCTACTGCGATTCCAAGGGGCTTTATTCTGCCCGTAAAGCCATTGTGCAGTATTACCAATCAAAGGGCCTACGTTCCATTGATGTAAACGATGTTTATATTGGCAACGGGGTGTCGGAGCTGATCACCATGGCCATGCAGGCCCTCTTAAACGATGGCGATGAGATCCTCATTCCTATGCCAGACTACCCCCTTTGGACGGCAGCCGCTACCTTAGCAGGCGGTAAACCTGTGCATTATTTATGCGATGAGGACAATGAATGGTTTCCAAGTGTGGAAGACATCAAAGCCAAGATTACCCCTAAAACCAAAGGGATTGTGATCATTAACCCTAACAACCCGACAGGGGCGGTTTATAGCCGTGCCCTTCTGTTAGAAATTGCCGAAGTGGCCCGCCAGCATAATCTCATCATCTT
Source organism: Pasteurellaceae bacterium RH1A (assembly GCA_012221805.1). Lineage (NCBI taxonomy): Bacteria > Pseudomonadati > Pseudomonadota > Gammaproteobacteria > Pasteurellales > Pasteurellaceae > Pasteurellaceae bacterium RH1A. The sequence goes on from CP015195.1 coordinate 2,000,305, forward strand.
TGCCGATGAAATTTACGACAAGATCCTCTACGATGGGGCAGTTCACCACCATGTTGCAGCTTTGGCGCCTGATCTCTTAACCGTCACCTTTAACGGGCTTTCCAAGGCCTACCGTGTGGCCGGCTTCCGCCAGGGTTGGATGGTCTTACACGGCCCGAAAAACCAGGCCAAGGGCTATATTGAGGGCTTAGATATGTTAGCTTCCATGCGGCTTTGTGCCAACACCCCTATGCAGCACGCCATTCAAACGGCCCTGGGTGGCTACCAAAGCATTAATGAATTTATCCTGCCAGGCGGGCGTTTATTGGAACAACGTAATAAGGCCCATGAGCTTTTGGTGCAAATTCCTGGCATTACTTGCGTGAAACCAAAAGGGGCCATGTACCTCTTCCCGAAAATTGACACCGAAATGTACGGCATTAAGGACGACCAAAAATTTGTCTTTGATCTGCTCCAACAGGAAAAGGTGCTATTAGTGCAAGGCTCTGGCTTTAACTGGCACAAACCTGACCATTTCCGTGTGGTCAGCCTGCCTTATGTCCACCAGCTTGAAGAAGCCCTGGGGCGTTTGGCAAGGTTTTTGCAGACTTATCGACAATAGGAAAAAGTCGGGCTTGGCCCGACCTTTTTAATTGAGAAGAGGAAGAAAATCTGGGTTTAAGATCTGTTCTAAAGACCAAATTGGGGTTTGTGGAAAGGTATTTTCATCTAAACCGGTTTCTCTCGCACAGGAGATGAGGGCTAATTCCCAAATATCAGGCAAAAACTGCTCATCATAGAGGCGGGATTTTAGGGAAGGTGAACGCTTGAGGCGTTTTTCAATCCGTGTACGCTGTTCCTTGATGGTTAAAAGCCAGCTTCTGCCCTGTCTGTTGGGTTGAAATTGCCATTTAAGCAGGTGCATAATCAAAATTTCTAGGCGGCTTTCTAATTCAGACAGTTCAGAATTACCCATGATTTCAAGCTCCTCGGCAAGATGTTGTATATCAATTTTATCGAACTGCTGGTGGTGAAGGAACCTTGCCTGCTCATTGACCCAGCCATAGAGATCGCTTTGATAACTAATGGTCATAATCACTCCTTTTTATGAGGAAAACGCTTGGATTATAACCCTAAAAACCCATTTCACCATCATTATTTTTGGAGCTTAATGTGCTAAAAGGCGTTGTACTTTCTATTTTTGCGAGCTTTTGCTTTGGGGCCATTTATTATATCTCCACCCTTATGCAGCCCCTTTCAGGCCAGGCTGTGCTGGGTTTTCGGATCGTGGCCATTATTCCCTTTATTATCTTTGCCCTCATTTTATTTAAACAGCAAAAGGCTTTTGTTGATTTAGTCCGTTCTTTTAAGCAAAAACCGCAATTACTGTTAGTGCTTTTTATCACTGGCCTCAATACTGGCTTTCAAATGTGGCTTTTTATGTGGGCGCCCAATAATAACAAGGGCATTGATGTATCCATCGGTTATTTAATTATGCCCATTGTGATGGTAATCATTGGGAAATTTCTTTATAAGGAATATCTTTCCCGCCTTAAATTACTGGCCATTTTTTCTGCGGTGCTGGGTGTGGCTGTTAATGTGATTTTAACCCAAACCATTTCTTGGGAAATGCTGGCTGTTTGCCTGGGCTATCCCCTCTATTTCACCCTGCGTAAGGCCTTTAATTTAAATAGTTTGGCGGCTTTTTTAGTGGAACTCTTGGTTTTATTGCCTTTTTGCCTCTATTTTATTTGCCAGGCCAATCTGGAATTTGCCGTCCTCCACAATCCCAATATTTATTATTTTATTGGCCTCTTGGGCCTGGTTAGTGGTGTGGCCTTTACGGTTTATATTGCCTCCAGCAATTTATTGCCCATGAATTTACTGGGCATGCTCAGTTATTTAGAACCCTTTTGTATGCTAGCGGTTTCTTTTTTCATTGGTGAAACCCTGGATACCCGTTCCTATTTCTTAATGATCTGTTTGACCATCGCCATTGGCCTGCTTTCCCTAGATGGCCTGGCCAAGCTGAAAAAACAAAAACAATCCCTGCCAAATGAGGCGGCACAATGAAATTAGTCCGCATCGCCCTAGCCCTGCCCCTTAATCGTGATTTCGATTACCTCCTGCCGCCTGATTGCCCTGCTCCAATCGGGGCCAGGGTGCTTGTGCCCTTTGGCAACCAGAAGAAAGTAGGGATTGTGGTTGGCTTCCCATTGCAGAGCGAGGTGCCGGCCGACAAGCTCAAGCCTGTGCTGGCGGTGCTGGATCAAGAGAGCATTTTTGATAAGGAAAGCTGGAGCCTGCTTAATTGGGCAAGTCGCTACTATCATGCCCCGCTGGGCGAAGTTTTGTTATCTGCCCTGCCGACTAAACTTCGGCAAGGGGAAAGCAGCCAGCCTAGCCCGCCCGACTATTTTCAGCTGACCGAAATCGGCCAAAAAGCCCTGCAAAATGGCCTACTCAACCGTGCCAAAAAACAGCTGGAATGGCTGACGATTCTGTCTAAATTTGCAAGTTTCTTTGAAAAACCGACCGCTTGTCCGTCAAGTATTTGGAAGGCCCTATTAGAAAAAGGCTACCTTGAAAGGGTGGAGGTGCCGCTTCAATCGTTTTCTTGGCAGGAAAAATTAGGCAACCAGCCCCAGTGCAACAAGGACAACCGCCTAGTCCTTAATAAGCAACAATGCCTAGTGGTCAGTCGCCTGATCTATCAAGAGGGCTTCGGGGCCTTCTTGCTCAACGGGGTGACTGGCTCGGGCAAGACCGAGGTCTATTTGCAGGTGATTGAGGCCGTGCTCAAGCGGGGCCAACAGGTCTTGGTCTTAGTGCCGGAAATTGGCCTAACCCCCCAAACCATCTCCCGCTTCCAGGCCCGCTTTAATGTGGAAATGGATGCCCTGCACTCCAACCTCAACGACAACCAGCGGCTGACGGCCTGGCTACGGGCCAAACAGGGGGAATCGGCCATTGTGATCGGCACCCGTTCCGCCCTCTTTAGCCAGTTTGCCAACTTAGGGCTCATTATTATTGACGAGGAACACGATAGCTCCTTCAAGCAGCAGGAGGGCTGGCGTTATAACGCACGGGATCTGGCGGTTATGCGGGCCAAGCACCGCAACATTCCCATTATTTTGGGCTCAGCCACCCCTTCGCTAGAAAGCCTGCAAAATGTTGCCAACGGCAAGTTTACTCAATTAGAACTGCAATATCGGGCGGGCCAGGCACAAAGTGTCCAAGCGCAACTGATTGATCTTAAGACCCAGCGGGTCTATCAGGGCTTATCCGAAAGCCTGCTTTCCCTGATGAAGAGCCATTTGGAACGGGGTAATCAGGTTATGCTCTTTCTTAACCGCCGTGGCTTTGCCCCTGTCCTGCTTTGCCATGAATGCGGCTGGGTGGCCCAGTGTGCCTCCTGCGACAAGCCCTACACCTACCACCAAAAAATGCGGGTGCTGCGTTGCCACCATTGCAGCTCACAGCGCCCCATCCCCCGCCAGTGCGGGCATTGTGGCTCTACTCATCTAATTACAACCGGCATTGGCACAGAACAGCTGGAAGCCGTTTTAGCGGAACGCTTCCCCGCCTACCAAATCAGCCGGATTGACCGGGACAGTACTGCCCGCAAGGGGGCTTTGGAAGCCCATCTTAACGACATTCAACAGGGCAAGAGCCAAATTTTGATTGGTACGCAAATGTTGGCCAAGGGACATCATTTCCCTAATGTGACCTTAGTTGCCCTTGTGAATGTGGACAGCAGCCTCTTTTCCACCGATTTTCGGGCCGAGGAACGCCTGGCCCAGCTCTATGTGCAGGTGGCCGGCCGGGCCGGGCGGGCCGAAAAGCAGGGCCAGGTGGTCTTGCAAACCCACTATCCTGATCATCCCCTACTTAAGACCCTGTTAGAAAAGGGCTATGCTGATTTCGCCCAAGAGGCCCTGAAAATGCGGCAACTGATGAGCCTGCCGCCTTTTTCCTCACAGGTGCTCTTTCGGGCCACGGGGCGGGATAATGAAAGGGTTGCAAATTTTTGCCAAGAATTGACCGCTTGCTTGCAGGGTATCATTGCTCAAAATGGCTGGCAGGGCTTCCAGCTCCTAGGGCCTTTTAATGCACCTATGGCCAAAAAGGCCGGGCATTTCCGCTGGCTCTTGTTGGTGCAACACGCCTCAAGGGGCAATTTGCAGGCCCTTTTGGCGCAGTTTGACTCTTATAAGGAACAGTTTTTACGCAGTGATATTCGTTTTTCCATGGATATTGATCCGCAGGAAATGGGTTAGGGCGTAGCCCTAAATTTTATTAGCCAAAATCCCCCTTTTCCTGTAAACTGTTTTCCCGTCCTGATGGTTTATACCATTCACTTTTTTTCCTTTCAATCATTCAAAGGCACGACAATGACAACCAATTATATTTTTGTGACGGGCGGTGTTGTTTCTTCTTTAGGGAAGGGCATTGCGGCAGCCTCTCTGGCCTCCATTCTTGAAGCACGTGGCTTAAATGTTACCATTATGAAGCTGGATCCTTACATCAATGTCGATCCAGGCACCATGAGCCCAACCCAGCACGGTGAAGTTTTTGTAACCGAAGACGGGGCCGAAACCGACCTTGACCTAGGCCACTACGAGCGTTTTATCCGCACCAAAATGACCAAGGCCAACAACTTTACCAGCGGTAAAATCTACTCTGAAGTCCTGCGTAAGGAACGCCGTGGCGACTACTTGGGCGCAACCATTCAGGTTATCCCGCATATCACCAATGAAATCAAGGCCCGTGTGATTGAGGGCGGTAAGGGCCATGATGTAGCCATCGTTGAAGTGGGCGGCACCGTGGGCGACATTGAATCCCTACCATTCCTAGAAGCCCTCCGCCAATTAGCCGTGGATGTGGGCCGTGAGCACACCCTCTTTATGCACTTAACCCTGGTGCCTTACATCCCAACTGCAGGCGAGGTCAAAACCAAACCGACCCAGCACTCGGTGAAAGAATTACTCTCTATTGGTATTCAGCCAGATGTGCTTATCTGCCGTTCTGACCGAGCCATTCCAGCCAATGAGCGTTCAAAAATCGCCCTCTTCTGTAATGTGCCAGAACGTGCGGTGATTTCGCTCAAAGATGTGGGATCAATCTACCAAATTCCTGCCTTATTGAAATCGCAAGGTTTAGATCAGTTTATCTGCGATCGCTTCCGTTTGACTTGTAAAGAAGCCGACCTGTCTGAATGGGAACAGGTGCTCTACCAACAGGCCAACCCGACTGGAGAAGTCACCATCGGTATGGTGGGCAAATATGTGGAATTGCCAGATGCCTATAAGTCAGTCAATGAAGCCCTCAAGCACGCCGGCCTGAAGAACCGCCTAAGCGTGCATATCAAATACATCGACTCCCAAGATGTAGAAACCAAGGGCGTTGAAGTGCTTAAGGGCGTGGACGCCATTCTGGTGCCGGGTGGCTTTGGCTACCGTGGTGTAGAGGGTAAGATCCGCACGGCTCAATATGCCCGTGAGAACAAGATCCCTTACCTAGGTATCTGCTTGGGTATGCAAATTGCCCTGATCGAGTACGCCCGCAATGTGGCCGGCCTCCATCACGCCAACTCCAGCGAGTTCGACAAGGACTGCAAAGAGCCTGTAATCGGCCTGATTACCGAATGGCAGGACAAGGACGGCAATGTGGAAGTCCGTTCTGACGAATCCGACCTAGGTGGCACCATGCGTTTGGGTGCTCAAGCCTGTCACTTGGTGGAAGGCACGCTTGCCCGCAAGGTTTACGGGGCAGAAACCATTTTTGAACGCCACCGCCACCGTTATGAGGTCAATAACACCCTGCTGCCACAAATTGAAGCGGCGGGTTTAAAAGTGTCTGGCCTCTCAGCAGATAAGAAATTAGTGGAAATCATCGAAGTGCCAAACCACCCGTGGTTTATCGCCGCCCAATTCCACCCAGAATTTACCTCCACCCCTCGTGACGGCCACCGCCTCTTTGAGGGCTTTGTGGCAGCGGCCAAGGCTTATCAGGACGGGCAGGCTAAATAAAATCTAAAGATAGCGCCAGCCTCCAGGCTGGTGCTGAAAAATCTTGAATATAGGCACCAGCCTAGAGGCTGGCGCCATCAATCTACAAGCGGGTAAAAATTGGGATTTATTTGCAAATTTTCACCCTAAATCAACCGCTTGCAGGTATTGGGAAATTGGCCAAACTCTGTTAGACTTGCCCCACCTTAACCCATTTTTAACAACGAGGATCCTCATGGAAACAATCGACAAAATCAAAAAACAAATCAGCGAAAACCCAATCCTTCTTTATATGAAGGGTTCGCCAAAATTTCCATCTTGCGGCTTCTCTGCCCGTGCGGTGGAAGCGGTAATTAACTGCCAAGTGCCATTCGGCTATGTGGACATTTTAAGCAACCCAGATGTGCGTGCCGAATTGCCAAAATACGCCAACTGGCCAACCTTCCCACAATTATGGGTGGACGGCGAATTAGTCGGCGGTTGTGACATTATTTTAGAAATGTTCCAAAAGGGCGAACTCCAAACCCTCTTAAAAGAAACGGCAGCTAAATATCCTGCCTAATCGACAAAAAACCTTGCCACTGGCAAGGTTTTTACTTTTTAGAAGCGCTTACTCAACTCCACATAAACACGGTGCTTGTCGTAGCTGTAAAAGGCATGGTTGCTTTTAACCTTATTATAAGACCAAGTCAAACGTGGGGTAATGCCCTTAAAGTGCAAGGCTCGGTGCCAGATGCTGGTGTGGATGCCGTATTCCTTGTTGCGTTGCACCACCCCAAAAATAGGCATTGGCCCCTTGTGGTTTTTCTGGGCGTAGCTTAGGACGATACGGGTCGAAAAGCCCTCGCCCCATTCCTGGCCCCAGCCTAAACGCAGGCTCTTGCGGACGTAGCTGTCGTCCTTATCTCGGGTGCTGGTGCGGTTGTAGTCTAGGCCTCCCAGCCAGTATTGCTTGGCATTGGCATAGTAAATGAGAGAACTTGAAACAAAAGCATAGTTGCCGTTGAGGTGCTTGCGGCTGGCATAGCGTTGCTCACCGTATTCAAAGGTGTTATCCGTCAGCCATTGGGGAGAGAGCCAGTAAGACCAGCTTAGGCGAGCGCCACCCGACTTGGAAAAACGCTTGAGGGTTTCGCTCTTATTAGAACCGCCCGCATAGAAGGTCTGCTCCATAAAGGGGGCCAGGCTGATATTGTGCTTGGCGTTTTGAAAGCCCAGGCCTAGGCTGCCACGGGCATTGGCCTCGTTGTATTTCTTGTTGTCCCAATAGTATTTCCCGCCCAAATCCCCCGGATTTCATGATAAAAACCATTGCCCCAAGACCATTTCTTGCCCAGGCTAAAGTGGCCACCCAGCCCGTGGGCCGATTCCCGTTCAGGGCCTGTCCAGTTGCCGATTCGAGTGCCTGCTTTAGGGGCGTTGTTGATGTTGGGGTCGTGCAAGTAGGTCAGCCCGCCGCTAAATTCCCAGCGGTCACGGTTGGCAATGGCAGTCAGGTATTGTTCAATCACCTGAGCCAGTTGGCTAGGCAGTTCAGGTTCGCTACGCAGTTTTTGGAATTGGTCTTGAGCGGCATCTAACTCATTGTTTTCAAATAAAACTTGGGCTAACTGAAAACGCACCAAGCCTAGATCTGCCTGCTTGGCAATGATGTTGCGGTAGTGTTGGATAGACTGGCCATAATCCTGCTTGGCATGAGCCAAAATGGCCTCGGCCCACTCTGTTAAAATAGGGTCGTGAAAGTCGGCTGGGATCTCCTGATAAATCGGAAAGAGCAGGGCCACGTTATCCGCATTGTTCTGCGACACAGCTGGAATCAGGGCACGCACCACCAAATCAGGGTACTGGGCCAGTTCTTCCTTGCTCATGGAAACGCTCTTGCCTTCCTTTTTTGCAACTTCTTGCGGTTTTTGAACCGCTTGCACAGGCTGCGGAAGGGGTTTTTCCAGTTCATTGAGGGCGCGTTGATCGTTTAGGCGTTGGTTGATGGTTTGGGCGTCTTGTTGGCTGTTGGCATAGGCTGTGCCGGCCAAGAGCAGGGCCAGGGTAGAATAGGTGAAACTTTTCATTTTTGTTGGTTGTTGATAATAAATGTTGTTTAGGATATAAAGATTTAAGTTAATTTGCAAAACTTACTTTTAAAAATTTAAGAAAGTTTGTGATCTCCATCACAAACTTTACTCCAGAAATGCCTTATAATTTAGAGTAAAATTTCAAAGAAAAGGAGCCTCTGATGAGTGAAGTATTTGTGCAAAACGACCACCCCCATCGCCGTTTTAACCCCTTGAAAAACCAATGGGTTTTGGTTTCCCCCCACCGGGCAAAACGCCCTTGGCAGGGCCAGGAAGAAGAGGTGGTGCAGGATGATAAACCTGCCTACGACCCAACCTGCTACCTCTGCCCTGGCAATAAGCGCATTACTGGCGAGGTTAATCCCACTTATACCCAGCCCTTTGTCTTTAAAAACGACTTTTCAGCCCTCTTAAGCGACACGCCCGCCCCGCCTGAAAGCAAAGATCCGCTTTTTAAGATTGCCCACACCCAGGGTGAAAGCCGGGTGATCTGCTTCTCGCCCGATCACAGTAAGACCCTGCCCCAATTAAGCTTGCCTGAAATCGCCCAAGTGGTGGAGGTTTGGCAAGAACAGGCAACCGAGCTAAAAGAACGCTATCAGTGGGTACAAATTTTTGAGAACAAGGGAGCTATGATGGGCTGCTCCAACCCCCACCCTCACGGCCAGATCTGGGCCAGCAACTTCCTGCCCAATGAAATTGAAATTGAAGACCAGTGCCAGCGGGACTATTTGGCCCAATATGGCTCGCCCCTCCTGCTAGATTATGCTAAGCGTGAATTAGAAAAAAATGAGCGGATTGTGGTGGAAACCCAAGACTGGATAGCCGTCGTGCCCTACTGGGCCAGCTGGCCTTTTGAAACCCTGCTCTTGCCCAAGGCCAAGCACTTTAAGCGAATTACCGATCTGAATGAAACCGAACGGGAAGACTTGGCCCTAGCCCTGAAAAAGCTGACCACCCGCTACGATAATCTCTTTAAGATCAGCTTCCCTTATTCCATGGGCTTTCATTTTGCTCCTTTTAATGGGAAAGAAAATGATCACTGGCAGCTCCACGCCCACTTCTACCCGCCGCTCCTGCGTTCAGCCACTGTGCGGAAATTTATGGTGGGCTATGAAATGATGGCCGAAACCCAGCGGGATCTGACCCCAGAGCAGGCGGCTGAAAGGTTGCGGGCGGTTAGTGAAGATAGGCATTATAAAGAATAAATAGGCCTAAAAAGATAGCGCCAGCGTCCACGCTGGTGCTGATATATGATTAAAAAGGCACCAGCGAGGGCGCTGGCGCCATCATAATGAGATAAAAGGACACCCTATGAAACCCCAAGCACTCTCCCAAACCAAATTTATAGAAATCTATGGAAATCAGCCCGCTTGCACCGTCTTTGCCCCTGGCCGGGTCAATATTATCGGCGAGCATACCGACTACAATGACGGCTTTGTAATGCCTTGTGCCATCAATTATGGCATGGCGGTCAGTTTTTCTAAGCGTGAAGACAGCCTCTGGAAGGTCTATGCCATTGATATTGACGCCCATGATGAATTTGATCTCACCCAGCCGCTTGAGCCAAGTGCCGACAAGTGGAAAAACTATGTGCGGGGCGTGGTTAAGTTTATCCAGGCCCGTTGCCCGAGCTTCAAGCAAGGGGCCAATATCGCCATGACCAGCGATGTGCCTATGTCTTCGGGCCTTAGTTCCTCTGCTGCCCTGGAGATCTCCATCGGCAAAACCTGCCAAATTTTGGGAGATCTGCCCTTAAGCCATACCGACATTGCCCTAATTGGCCAAGAGGCGGAAAATAAATTCGTGGGGGCCAACTGCGGCAATATGGATCAGCTGGCCTCCGCTCTTGGCCAGAAAGATCACTTGGTGATGATTGACTGTCGCAGCCTTGAAATCAGCCCAACGCCAGTGCCAGAGGGCTATTCCATCGCCATTATCAACTCCAACGTCAAGCACGACTTGGTTACAGGCGAATACAACAGCCGCCGCCAAGAGTGCGAAAAGGCCGCAGCCTTCTTTGGGATTAAGGCCCTTCGGGATGTCAGCCCTGAAGCCTTTATTGAGCGGGCAGCGGAGCTTCAGGTTCTAGATGAGCTGGCCTACAAACGAGCCAAGCACGTGATTAGTGAAAACCATCGGGTGCTAGAAGCGGTGGAAGCCCTGAAACATCAGGATATGGTCAAGCTGGGTCAGCTGATGGCCGACTCCCATGATTCTATGCGGGATGACTTTGAAATCACCATTCCTGAAATTGATTATTTGGTGGAACTGGCTCAAGTGGCTATTGGTAAGGACGGCGGGGCCAGAATGACGGGCGGCGGCTTTGGTGGTTGCATTGTCTGCTTGGTGCCAAATGATAAGGTGGAGGCTTTACGCAAGCTGGTGGCCGATAATTATGAAAAGCAAACCGGCATTAAGGAAACCTTCCACCTCTGCACGGCTTGTGATGGGGTACATATCATCTAACTGAGATGGCGCCAGCGTCCACGCTGGTGCCTTTTTAATCATATATCAGCACCAGCCTGGACGCTGGCGCTATCTTTTTTACCATAGGGAGCGCCTATGCAACTCTTTACCCTCGAAAACCAACACCTAAAAATCACCCTAAGCGACCTGGGTGCTTCTTGGCTGTCTTGTGTCGTGAAATTCCCTCATGAAGAACGGGAGGTTCTAGTCACGACCACACCTGACCGCTGGCAAGAACAATCCGCCTACTTTGGGGCCACCATCGGCCGCTATGCAAACCGCATTGCCCAGGGGCGTTATAGCCTAAATAATCTGACCTTCCAACTGGCCCAAAACAATGGCCCCAATAACCTGCACGGCGGGGAAAAGGGGGCGGATAAGTGTATCTGGCAAGTGGTCGAACAAGGCCCGCAAGCGGTTAAATTTGCCAAGATTTTTGCAAATGGGGAAGAGGGCTTTGGGGGCGAGGTGCAGGCAACAGTCAAATATGGTTTGGAGGGCAACCAAGTTCGCCTCGCCTTTGAGGCCGTGAGCGATCAGGACACCCCACTTTGCCTAACCAACCACGCCTATTTTAATTTAAGTGGTGAACAGGACATTAAAAACCACCGCTTGCAGATCCAAGCCCAGCGCTATTTGCCCGTGGCGGCAGACGGCATTCCGAGTGGGGATTTAAAAGCCGTAGAGGGCACGGGCTTTGATTTCCGCCAACCTAAAGCCATTGGCCAAGATCTTCTCAAGGATGAAGATCAAAGGCTGGTTAAGGGCTACGACCATGCCTTTGAACTTGCAAAAAATACGACTGATGGCCCTGCTTGTTGCCTAGCCGTGGAGGATTTACGGCTAGAACTGAACACCTCCCTGCCTGCCTTGCAGGTCTATACGGGCAACTGGCTAGACGGCCAGCCTGATTTGACGGGCGGGCAATATGGGGATTATGCCGGTGTGGCCTTGGAGCCCGAGTGCTTCCCAGATAGCCCCAACCACCCCGAGTGGTGGGACTTGGGTGGCATCCTCCGTGCAGGGGAAACCTACCAGCAGCATATTTCTTATCGATTTTTGAAACCATAGGCCAATTTAGGGGTCGAAGCCAGCAGGATTTTCTCCTTTTCGCTGGTAATTTGAGTGGACGAATTGGCCTAAATAAAATATAGTGAGCGCCATCTTTTTCACTTTCTTACCCCCTTAATTTTTCACACGGAACAGGTTATGTCAGAACAAGAACAACAGATCACAACTGAAGCAGAAAACACAAAAACCAGCATGACTTCAAAAGAGGCCATTGCCTATCTGGTACAAAAATTCCCGCTTTGTTTTTCCCTAGAAGGCGAGGCCAAACCACTTAAAATCGGTCTTTTCCAGGATCTGGCAACAGCGCTAGAAAATGAAGACATCAGCAAAACCACCCTACGCCAGGCGCTTAGGGTGTACACCATGGGCTGGCGCTACTTGGCGGCCTGTCAGGCCGATGCCGTGCGGGTGGACTTAGAGGGCAACCCAGCAGGTGTGGTCGATGCCCAACAGGCCGAACACGCTGCCCAATCTCTGGCTGAAGCCAAGGCAGCCTATGCCCAAAGACGTGAAGAACAACGCAAGGCAGAACGCAAGGCCTTCTTTAAGAAAAAAGCCCGTGAAGAAAAGGCTCAAGCTCGCCCAGCTCATAAGGCCAAAAAACCAGCCCCGCAAAAAGCGGCTGAAAACTTAACCGCTTTGGATAGCTCAAAAGTGGTTAAGGGCCAGGCCGTTAAGGTCTTAGTTGGTTCCCAAAGCCAGGCGGCCACCATTCTTGATGTAGAAAAACAAGGCGTGCGGGTGCAGTTAGCCACTGGTTTAACCGTCACGGTCAGCCAAGATCGCCTCTTTGCCTAATCACCCAAGAGGTCTTGATGAAGAAAAGCTATACCATGTTATTAGGCCTGCTCTTTGCAGGCTCTCTTTATGCGGTTGAGCCAAAGCTCAAGGAAGCCGATTTGGTTATTCCTAAGCCGACTGCCGAACAATCGCTCTCGGCCCAACGGGTAACGGCTCGCTTGACCCAGTCCCACTACCGCACCATTAAGCTGGATGACGAATTTTCGGAAAAGATTTTTAACCGTTATATCGACTGGCTAGACCCATCCCATAACACCTTCTTACAGGAAGATGTGGATCAGATGCGTCAATTATATGCCCACCTCTTTGATGATGATTTGGTAGCTGGCAAGCTGGATAATGCCTTTGCCATGTATGAACGCATGACCAAGCTGCGTTATGAGCGCTACAAATATGCCCTGTCGCTCTTGGACAAGCAGCCCGATCTCAAGGGCCAAGATCAGATTGAAAATGATCGTGAAAAAGCTCCTTTCCCGCAAACCGTGGAAGAGGCCAACAAACTTTGGGAGCAGCGAGTCAAAAACGACATTATTTCCCTCTATCTCAAAGACAAGAAATGGCCAGAAATCAAGAAAACCCTGACCAAGCGTTATGACCTGGCCATTCGCCGCCTGACCCAAAGCACCTCAGACGACATTGCCCAAACCTTCCTCAATTCCTTTGCCCGTGAGATCGACCCGCACACCAGCTACCTGTCGCCACGCTCGGCCAAGCGTTTTGAAGAAAGCATGAACCTCTCCCTAGAAGGGATTGGGGCAACCTTGACCATGGAAGATGATGTTACCACCATCAAATCCTTGGTGACAGGTGCGCCGGCTGCCCGCAGCAAGAAAATTCAGGTGGGCGATAAGATCATCGGTGTTGGCCAGGAAAAGGGCGAAATCGAAGATGTGATCGGCTGGCGTTTAGATGATGTGGTCGATAAGATCAAGGGTAAGAAGGGCAGCAAGGTTCGCCTGGAAATTGAGCCTGCCAAGGGCGGCAAATCCAAGATCATTACCCTAGTTCGGGATAAGATCCGCCTTGAGGACAGTGCAGCCAAATTAACCGTTCGCAAGGTGGATGGCAAGAATATTGCCAGCCTTAAGATCTCAACCTTCTATTTGGGCTTGACCAAGGATGTCAAGGCGATTTTAACTGAAGCGAAAAACCGTGATATTGACGGCCTGATTATTGACCTGCGTAACAACGGTGGTGGCTCGCTACAAGAGGTGATTGAGCTAACAGGTCTCTTTATTGACAAGGGCCCGGTAGTTCAGGTACGTGATGCCTTTAACCGCATTAAGGTGCATGAAGATGTGAATGCCGGCACCATTTATGATGGCAAAATGATGGTGATGATCAACCGTTTCAGCGCCTCGGCTTCCGAGATTTTTGCCGCTGCCATGCAGGACTACAACCGAGCCATTATTCTGGGCCAAACCACCTTTGGCAAGGGCACGGTGCAGCAAAGCCGTCCGCTTAATCTCATGACGGACTTTAACCGCGATCCGCTGGGCATTGTGCAATACACCATTCAGAAGTTTTACCGCATCAATGGCGGCAGCACCCAGCTCAAGGGCACAGAGGCAGATATTCTCTTCCCATCTCTCATTAACGCAGAGAAAAATGGGGAATCTTTTGAAGACAATGCCCTGCCTTGGGATAAGATTCCGCCGGCCACCTATCAAGAAGTCGGCAATGCCCGTGCGGATGTGGCTGAATTGACCGCCAAGCACCAAGAGCGGATTGCCCAAGATCCTGAGTTTATCGTCCTGAATGAAGACATCGCCCGTAACAAAGAACGGGATGATCGCAAGTTTACCTCCCTTAACCTGGCAGAGCGTAAACAGGAAAATGATGCCGATGAACAAAGACGCTTAAAGAACCTCAACGAACGTTTCAAGCGTGAGAAGAAAAAGCCTCTGAAGAACTTGGATGCGCTACCAAAAGACTATGAAGCCCCTGATTTCGTACTCAGCGAAACAGAGAAAATGATGGTGGATTGGTTAAATTTAAGTAAATAATTTTAAAATTCAGACCGCTTGTAGTAAGCTATTGAGCGGTCTATTTTTTTATATTGATTACCTATATCGATTTTCGAGGATATTTTATGATTAAGGTGAAAGCCTTTAAGTGGTTACCCTTATTAACCCTATCAGGTGCAGCTTTAGCAGAAACAGGCGCCCCTGTTGTCGAAGCCAATATGATGCCAAGCCAGCCAGTACAAGCCGCCCCCGTGCTTGCCAGTGCTGAACCTGCTGCTCAAGCGGCTAACAATGGCACTATTGTTGATAATGTCTTGCCTTTGCTTAGTTTAGAGGCCCAGCGTGCCCGTGATGCAGCGGCGGAAAGAGCCCGCTTGTTAGAAGAAGAGCGTTCTCAAAAATTGGCTCAGGCAGAAAGCCAGGTTCGTCAAGAAGTGGGGGAGAGCTCCCTCCTATTGGCCCGTGATGTGGCCAAACTTTATTTGGATAACGATTTTGGCCTTATGTGGCAGGATCAAAAGGCTCAACGCACCTTTATTCGGGAATATGCAGTCTTTGCGGCCAGTGGTGTATCTAAGTCAGCCGATAAGGCCCTGCAAAATATCCTCAGCAAGCCTCAGGGAGAATTGGCCCGTGATATTCTCTTAACCGATGCCCTGCTTGATTTTCTTTACTATCAAGGCAATGTGGCCAAGCAGGCCAATAACTGGCTCTATCAGTTGGGTAGCTACCGTACCCGCTCACCTAACGAAGCCCAACAGCAACGTTGGTTAAGTGCCGTGAAAAATGGCAGCACAGCCCAATTTATCAGCAACCTGGTGCCAAGAAACCATATTTACCAAGAAACCGTACAAAGATTGATGTCTATGTCACCAAATGGCACAGCAAGCAATCAAAATACGGCTGAAACAGGCAAAAAAGGTACAAAAGGTAAGAAATCCAACAAGGCAAGCGGGACAAACAGCGCCACTTTTGCCAAATTAGCCCTGAATGCCCAACGTTTGCGGATTATCCCGAGTTTTGATAACGGGATTTTCGTCAATATTCCAAGCTACCAGCTTTACTACTTCCGTGATGGCAAGTTGGCCCTCCAATCTAAGGTGATTGTGGGCAAGGACGAGCGCAGAACGCCAGTTATGTATAGCAAATTAAGCAATGTCGTGGTTAATCCGCCTTGGACCATCCCACCAACGATTTTAAGCAAGGACTTTATTCCAAGAATGGCCAAGGATCCAGGCTATGCTGAACGCCGTGGCTTTGAGATTTTTGATTCTAAAGGCAACAAAGTTAATCCACGCAGCGTAAACTGGGCTTCTTATGTAAACAGTAAGAGCTTCCCTTACCGCATCCGCCAAAAAGCAGGTGATGATAGTGCCCTTGGCCGTTATAAGTTTAATATGCCAAGCTCGGATGCCATTTTCTTACACGACACCCCAAACCGTGGCCTCTTTAGCAAAACCGATCGGGCTTTGAGTTCAGGTTGTGTGCGTGTGGCCAAAGCCGATGAACTGGCCACCATCTTGCTCAAGGAAGCAGGTTGGTCAGAAGGGCGTAAGAGAAATGTCTTAGACAGCAAGAAAACCACTTCTGCCCAAATTCGTTCAGATAACCCTGTTTATCTCTACTATGTGACAGCCTGGGTAGAAAATGGTAAAGTGCATACCCTGCCAGATATTTACAAGTTTGACAGTCAAATCAAAAGAACCAATATCAACTGGGCAGCAGTCAAAAACAATATTTAGTGTGATCTAGATCACAATTCGGATATGTTCCAACAAATTTTTGAAATTTGTTGGAACTTTTCGATTTTTTTGCACTCTGATTAGCGTTTTTGTCAGAAAAAAAAGTACAAATGGTTGATAATAAAAAGCAGAGGTATCTTTTTGTTATCCATCATTATGATGAACCAATTTCAATTTTAAAGGTATGAAAAATGAATTTAATTGATCAAGGCCGCCGTAAATGGCTCTCATTAGGTGGAATCGTGCTGGGTGCCAGCTTGCTACCAACCAATGTGCTGGCCAAATTAGCCACCCCCAAGCCCCTGACCCTGCGTTTATATAACGCCAACACAGGCGAACGCTTGGTCACCAACTTCCACAATGGTTCAAAGTTTGTTTCCAGCGAGCTATCTAAACTAAACCACATTATGCGTGACAGACGGAATAACCAAGTCAGACGCATCGACCCTAATCTCTTTATGCGCCTTTATCAGGTGCAACGTCGCTTGGGCCTAAAAAACCCTGAAATCACCCTCTTAAGTGGTTACCGTTCTGCCCAAAGCAATGCATCACTTCGCCGTAACCATCGTGGTGTGGCCAGCAATAGCTACCACATTCGTGGCCAGGCCATGGACTTCCGTATTGCCAGCGTTTCAACCGCTAAAATCCGCAATGCTGCACTTTCCTTAAGCAATGGCGGTGTAGGCTACTACCCTCGTAGTAACTTTGTCCACATCGACACAGGCCCAGATCGCAGCTGGCGTGGTGTTTAACAAGCGGTTGAAAAATATGTTTAACCTGCAAATTATCCCTGTTAGCCCCTTTCAGCAGAACTGTGCCATCATTTGGGACGAAGACAAAAATGCGGCGGTCATTGATTCGGGTGATGATGCCCCAAGCCTGATTCGCTTTATTGAGGAGAATCAGCTAAGGCTTCAAAAAATCCTCCTGACCCACGGGCATTTGGATCACATCATGGCCGCAGATAAGCTCCGCCAACATTTCAAGGTGGAGATCTTCGGCTCTCATCGGGCCGATCAGCCCCTCTTTGAACACCTTGGTGACATCTGCCGTGAATACGGTATGCCAGCGGTGGAGGGCTTTCTGCCTGACCATTGGCTGAATGAGGGCGATCAAGTCCAGGTAGGCAAGCTTACCTTTCAGGTTCGCCATCTGCCAGGCCACGCCCCGGGCCATATTGGTTTCTTTGATTTTGCCAATAAAATTGCCTTTAGTGGCGATGTGCTTTTTAAGGACAGCATTGGACGGACCGATCTCTACATGGGCAATTTTGATGAGCTTATCAGCACCATTCGGCATAAGATGTTTGATCTAGAGGATGATTTCATTGTTATGCCAGGCCACGGGCCCCATACCACCATCGGCCGTGAAAAGCAGCATAATCCCTTTCTTAAGTAAGATGTAAACCGCTGAAACAAGCGGTTTAATTTTCAGGATTATTTGCAAAAAAATGCCTTTTTGGCTCCGCTTGTAATTTGTCTAGAGATTGTCAAAAGATTAAAGTCAATTGACTTTGCCCACCAGTTCAGGGATTATCCCCACCATTTTGTGATTAACCCTTTATAAGTGAAACTTTCAATGCGTGATATGGAAAACTTGATTGAAGTGAAAAACCTGACCTTTAAACGGGGCGAGCGGGTGATTTATGATAAGCTCAACCTGCAAGTCAAAAAAGGCAAAATAACGGCAATTATGGGGCCATCAGGCATTGGAAAAACGACCTTGTTACGTTTAATTGGTGGGCAGATTGTGCCCGAATCAGGCCAAATTTTATTTGACGGCAAGGACGTTTGCACAGCCAATAACAAGGAACTCTATGAGCTGCGCCAGCGTATGGGTATGCTCTTCCAATCGGGGGCGCTTTTTACCGACCTTTCCACCTTCGACAATGTTGCCTTTCCCATTCGGGAACACACTCGCCTGCCAGAGGCCTTAATTCGTAAGCTCGTACTCATGAAACTGGAAGCTGTTGGCCTGCGTGGGGCAGCTGATTTAATGCCATCCGAATTATCCGGCGGTATGGCCCGCCGTGCCGCCCTGGCCCGTGCCATTGCCCTTGACCCTGACTTGATCATGTATGATGAACCCTTCACCGGCCAAGACCCTATCAGTATGGGCGTGATTGTGGAACTGATCAAACGCCTTAACCAGGCCCTAAATTTAACCTCCATTGTGGTTTCCCACGATGTCACCGAAGTGCTCAGCATTGCTGATTATGCCTATATTGTGGCCGACAAGCGTATTATTGCCGAAGGCACATCAGAGCAACTCTTGGCCAGCCAAGATCCGCAGGTGGTACAATTCTTAGCAGGAAAATCGGACGGCCCTGTCCGCTTCCACTATCCTGCCCAAAACTATACAGAGGAGCTCTTTCAATGATGGGCTTTATTTCCAACCTTGGCGCCAGTGTGATTAATCTTATCCGCACCTTTGGCCGAGCCAGTTTTATGTTGTGGGGCGCCCTCATCGGCAAGCCACAATTTCGTAAGCACAGCCCGCTCTTGATCAAGCAGCTTCATGTTTTGGGCGTGCAATCCCTCTTGATTATTATGCTCTCTGGGCTTTTTATCGGCATGGTGCTTGGCCTGCAAGGCTATGTGGTCTTGGTGGACTTTTCTGCCGAAACCAGCCTGGGCCAACTGGTCTCCCTTTCCCTTTTACGAGAGCTTGGCCCTGTGGTCACCGCCCTCTTGTTTGCCGGTCGTGCAGGTTCCGCCCTCACCGCTGAAATTGGCTTGATGAAGGCCACCGAACAGCTTTCCAGCCTTGAGATGATGGCCGTTGATCCCCTTAGACGGGTCATTGCCCCCCGCTTCTGGGCAGGTATCATCGCCATGCCAATTCTGGCCATTATCTTTACCGCCATTGGCATTTGGGGCGGATCGTTAGTCGGCGTGGACTGGAAGGGCGTGGATTCAGGCAGCTTCTGGTCGGTCATGCAAAATAGCGTCACGGTGAGCGACTTATGGAATGGCTTTGTCAAAAGTGCAGTCTTTGCCTTTGCCGTGGTTTGGGTAGCCCTCTTTAACGGTTATGATGCCACCCCAACTTCAGAAGGCATCAGCCAGGCCACCACCCGCACGGTGGTGCATGCCTCCCTCTTGGTCTTGGGCTTAGATTTTGTGCTAACGGCCATTATGTTCGGCGGTTAGTTCTCAACAAGCGGGGCAAAAAGGCCTTTTTTCTGCAAATGCAAAAAATCAGACTTTTTGCCCCGCTTGTAATACAATACGCTTTCTGCCTTGGGCAGAGCGGATTTAGCATAGGAAAGAAAAATGCGTCAATCAATTAAATATGAATTCTGGGTGGGCTTGTTTGTGCTACTCGGATTGGGAGCCTTGGTCTTCCTAGGCTTGCGTGTAGCGAATGTACAGGGTTTTTCCTCGGAAAAAACTTACACTCTTTACGCAACTTTCGATAATATCGGCGGACTAAGAGTACGCGCGCCGATTAAGGTCGGTGGCGTGGTGATAGGCCGTGTGGCAGACATTCAACTTGATGCCCAAACCTACACCCCAAAAGTGACCTTGGCAGTGAACCAAGAATTTGACAAGATTCCAGATTCCAGTTCCCTGTCTATTAAAACGTCAGGACTACTTGGCGAACAATATATTGCGTTAAATGTGGGCTTCGTAATGGAAGGCGAAACGCAAATGTTGAAAGAAGGCGACAGCTTTGTTGATACAAACTCAGCAATGGTGTTGGAAGATTTAATCGGTCAATTCTTATATGGTGATAAGAAAACCGAAAACACAGAAGCACCCGCTTCTGAACCCAAAACTGAATAGTTTTACTAATTGGAGTAACCAATGTTAAAAAACCTTAAAAATCTTTTTGTGGCAGGCTTAGTTGCAGTTTCCGCTTTATTTTCAAGCAATGCTTTTGCAGAAACCAACCCTTATGTCTTAATGCAAAAAACAGCGGACAAATTATTTGGTGATATTCGAGCAAATCAAAGCAAGATCAAGGCAGATCCAAACTACTTGCGCACCATCGTGCGTAACGATCTCATGCCACATGTGCATGTAAAATATGCTGGCCAGTTAGTTTTAGGTAAAAACCTTGCCTCTGCGACTGAAGCCCAGCGCGAAAAATTCTTCGATGCTTTCGGCCAATTTATTGAGCAATCTTATGCTCAGGTCTTAACCCAATATACAGACCAAAAAGTGCAGATTGAAAATGAAAAATCTGTTGAAGGCAAGTCTATCGTCAGCATTCGTGTAAACGTGCTGCAAAACGGCAATGCTCAACCGATTAAATTAGATTTCAAATGGCGTAAAAACAGCCGTACAGGCGAATGGCAGGCCTATGATATGGCGGCTGAAGGCGTAAGCATGGTAGCAACCAAGCAAAATGAATGGAGCGGCACCCTACGCCAAAAAGGCATTGATGCCCTAACGGCCCAAGTTGCTCAATCTGCCAAACAGCCTATTACCCTAAAATAAAAAACGTTTTATGCAAAGCCAAAAACCATTACAATGGGCCATTGTGCAAAACAATGAAAGCCTAATGGTTCAGTTATCAGGCGAGCTGACTCGTGACACGTTGCTTCCGCTTTGGAAGCAGCGTGCTTCTTTTTTATCGCCCAAGGCCCAGCAGCATATCTACTGGGATCTGCGCCAGCTTGAACGGGTCGATTCCGCAGGCTTTACCCTCTTGGCTGAACTACTGAACCATTACCAAAAAACCTCCCAGAACTGCCTGATCAATACGCCTGCCACGGTCAAATCCCTGGCACAGCTCTTTGATTTGGAAGACTGGTTTCATCAATTTTTAATTTGTGAGAAACATTACAAGGTATGAAAGACACCATCGAACAACTCTTGCTCAACAGCGATTTAGCCCTTGATGAAGTGCATGTACAGGGCGAAGGCTCACACTATGGCGTCATCGCCGTCAGCGATAGCTTTGCCAGCCTGTCCAAGGTTAAACAGCAGCAAATGATCTATGCCCCCTTAACCGAACTCTTTTCAACTAATGCTATTCATGCGCTCACCATTAAGACCTTTACCAAGGAGCAGTGGAAAAGAGAGCGTTTGCTCAATATGGCAGGTTAATCCTATTTTTAAGGGCGAAACCTTTCGCCCAATTTCTGAATAATCAAGCCTTCTAAGGAATTACAATGGAAAAATTTCGTGTTCACGGACCTTTCAGATTAAGCGGTGAAGTTCAAATTTCAGGGGCAAAAAACGCCGCCCTGCCGATTCTTTTTGCAGCCATTCTTGCCACCGAGCCTGTCACCTTAACCAATGTACCTGCCCTTAAAGATGTGGATACGACCTTTAAGATCCTGCGTCAATTAGGTGTGGTGGTTGAGCGTGATGCAGACAGCGTGGTGCATTTAGATGCCAGCGGCATTGATCACTATGTTGCCCCTTATGAACTGGTTAAAACCATGCGGGCTTCCATTTGGGCCTTAGCACCACTCTTAGCCCGCTTCAAACAAGGCCAAGTTTCCCTGCCAGGTGGCTGCACCATCGGCGCCCGCCCTGTGGATATGCACATTGCAGGCCTGGAAAAAATGGGTGCTCACATCACCCTTGATGAAGGCTATGTAAAAGCAGAAGTCAGCAACCGCCTCAAGGGTGCACGTATTCTGATGGATAAGGTCAGCGTAGGCGCAACCCTATCAGTAATGATGGCTGCAACGCTTGCCAAGGGCACAACCGTCATTGAAAACGCAGCCCGTGAACCAGAAGTGGTCGATACCGCCCTCTTCCTCAACAAATTAGGCGCTCAAATCCACGGAGCTGGCTCAGATACCATTACCATTGAAGGCGTTGAGCGTTTAGGCGGCTGCCAGCACCATATCGTTCCAGATCGTATTGAAACAGGGACTTTCCTCGTTGCTGCGGCCATTTCAGGCGGACGCATTACCTGCCGTGGCACCAAGGCCGATACCCTTGATGCGGTGATTGAAAAACTGCGTGAATCAGGAATGCAGGTGGATGTGAGCGAAGACTCTATCACGCTTGACTCTTTCGGCTTCCGTCCAAGAGCGGTTAATATCCGCACCATGCCACACCCAGGTTTCCCAACCGATATGCAGGCCCAGTTTACTCTGCTTAATGCCGTAGCAGAAGGGACTAGCAAAATCACCGAAACCATCTTTGAAAATCGCTTTATGCACATTCCAGAGCTTATCCGCATGGGAGCAAAAGCCGAAATCGAAGGCAACACAGCCATCTGTCAGGGTGTTGAGCGTCTTTCAGGTGCAGAAGTGATGGCAACCGACCTGCGTGCTTCTATCAGCCTAGTGCTTGCAGGCTGTATCGCCAACGGCGAAACCATTGTGGACAGAATCTACCACATCGACCGTGGCTATGAACACATTGAAGAAAAACTACGCAAGATTGGCGCCCGAATCGAACGCTTTGATGAACCTTTCACAGGCGAATAAGCCAACAAAAAAACCTCATACTGTGTATGAGGTTTTTTTTCGACTTAATACTTAGACCCAATCTTCTGAATATAACGATTGGTTGCAATCTTAGCCGAGAGCCAGCCAATAAAAATACAAATCACACAGAGCAATAAGATTTCACTTACCCCTAGGCCATTAAACTCAAACTGGACCACAAACATATCAGTCACATATTTAAGCACATTGGAAAAATAGCCCATCACCAAGGCACTGAGCAAGATGGCTATCAGGCTACCTAGGAAGCCGTAAACCATACCCGTATAAAGGAAAGGGCGGGCGATAAAGTGATCGGTTGCCCCCAAAAGTTGCATAACCTCAATGGAAGCCTTGCGGTTGGACACATCCGAACGCACGCTGTTGCCAATCACTAAAAAGACCGCAATAAACATCAAGAGGGTACAAATCAAGGCAATGCGGCCGATGAGTTGAGTGAGAGCTGAGAGTTTTTCAATCCAGCCATTGTCCAAACGGACCTCTTGCACTCCCTTAATGGCCTGTAAGCCATTACGCAGGCTCAAGATGGTTTCATTGCCCGTAAAGCCCTTTTTAGGCCGAAGGACTGCCACGGCTGGCAGGGGGTTGTCCTCTAAAATGTCCAAGGCCTCGCCAAAACCCGCCCAGGTTTTAAACTCATCCAGGCTTTGCTGGCGGGAAATGTAGTTTTTCAGCTCCAATTTTTCAGGCTCAAACTGACGAATTTTCTCCACCAAAAGATCGGCTTCTTTTTCAGACAGGTTCTTATGCAGATAGACAGTTAATTCAGGTTCTGGATAGAACTCGGAAGCCGCCTTGCTGGTGTTTTTCCATAAGAGATAGCTGACGGTTGGAATGGCCAAGGACACGGCAATCACTAAAACCGTCATAAGGGTGGCGAATTTACGCAACCAAAGATCTTGCCAAACCGAACGCAAAATATAGCGGGTTTGGGCACCAAATTGGGTATTAA
Source organism: Pasteurellaceae bacterium RH1A (assembly GCA_012221805.1). Taxonomy (NCBI): domain Bacteria; kingdom Pseudomonadati; phylum Pseudomonadota; class Gammaproteobacteria; order Pasteurellales; family Pasteurellaceae; species Pasteurellaceae bacterium RH1A. The sequence continues at coordinate 2,023,787 of CP015195.1, forward strand.
AACGACGACTCATTGCAGTTCCTTAGTGCTTTAAATGCCCTTCTTCTAGCACCAAACAAGGTTTTGGTCGCTGGGCAATAATATTGGTGTCGTGGGTGGCAATCAGCACGGTGGTGCCAGCCTGATTAAATTCTTCAAAGAGGCGGAAAATTTCAAAAGAAAGCTTGTCATCCAGGTTGCCAGTTGGTTCGTCAGCCAAAAGGAGTTGGGGGCGATGCACAATGGCTCGGGCAATATCCACCCTTTGCTGCTCCCCGCCTGAAAGATGCAGCGGATGATAATTGGCCTTATGTTGCAGGCCGACTCGTTCAAGGGCCAGGCGGGCTTCCCGCTCGACAATGTGCTGGCTCACGCCCATAATGATGAGAGGCAGGGCCACATTGTCCAAGACCGTGCGGTCATTTAGGAGGCGGTAATCCTGGTGAACCATGCCAATTTGGCGGCGCAGGAAGGGCAACTCCCGTTCTGACAGGCGGGTGATGTTATGCCCATTAAAGAGGATCTCGCCGCCATTGGCCCGTTCAATGCCCATAATCAGTTTTAACAAGGTGCTTTTGCCTGCCCCTGAATGGCCTGTCAGGTAGGCCATGCTGCCCACGGGTAAATGGAAGCTGATGCCCTGCAAGGCGGGTTTCCCCCCCATATAGGCCTTATTCACATTGGTAAACTTAATCATCTTTCGCTATTTCAAGTTAAAATTGGGCTGTATGATACCATAGCTGCTCCCCGCTTGGGCCAACAAGTGGTCTGATTTTGGCAATTTTTTGCAAATTTTAGTGAGGCGCAAACGGGGAGTGATTACTGTAATTGGCAAAAACACTTGAATTTTTGTGGAGAATCCCTATATTGATGCCCAAGCGACGCCACTGGCGTTTTCTTTTTTATTTCAATAAGGACCTTATATGAGCAACGTCGTTCACACAACAGATGCAACATTTGAGCAAGATGTTTTAAAATCAGATGTACCCGTTTTATTAGACTTTTGGGCACCATGGTGTGGCCCTTGCCGTGCCATCGGCCCAGTATTGGATGAATTGGCAGCCGAGTTTGGCGACAAGGTTAAAATCGTCAAAATGAATGTGGATGAAAACCAACAAGCCCCAATGCAATTTGGCGTGCGTAGCATTCCATTCTTACTGCTTTTCAAAAACGGCGAAGTGGTTGCCCAACAAGTTGGCGCCCTGCCAAAAGCCCAACTGGCGGCTTTCGTGCAACAAGCCCTCTAATTTGAGCGCTTTTTTGCAAAAACAAAGGGGAAAGAACCACTTGGTCTTTCCCCTTTTGCTTGACTAAGATACGCTAACTTTCACGACTGACAATAAACTTGGCCAGCTCTCTTAGAGCAAGTGTCTCAAAAGGCAGGCTGTCTAAGGCTTTTAGGGCAGTTTGATAGAGGTCTTCTGCCTTTTGTTTGGCACCCTCTAGGCCTAATAATTTAGGATAGGTGCTCTTATGCAGGGCTTCGTCCGCCCCCACGGTTTTGCCGATTTTCTCGCTTTCGCCCACCACATCTAAAATATCGTCCTGCACCTGGAAGGCCAGACCAATGGCTCGGGCATATTGGCTTAGGGCCTCTTGGATTTGTTCGCTCTTGGCGTGGGCAGACAGATTAAAGCCCATGAGGATGGAAGCCTCAATCAAGGCGCCTGTTTTGTTGCGGTGAATTAGCTCCAGCTCTGCCAAAGAAACGGCCTTGTCTTCAGCAAGAAGATCCAAACTTTGGCCGATACACATGCCCCTTGCCCCTGCGGCCTTAGCCAAGAGGCCGACTTGGGTGACCTTTTGTTGGTCACTTAAATGTGGATCGCTGGCCAAAAGTTCAAAGGCAAAGCTCTGGAGGCTGTCGCCCGCTAAAATGGCCGTGGCTTCATCAAAGGCTATGTGGCAGGTTGGCTGGCCACGGCGGAGCTTGTCATCGTCCATGGCCGGCAGGTCGTCATGCACAAGGGAATAGGCATGAATGGCCTCCATGGCGGCGGCGCTGTGATCCAAATGTGCCAAGTCCACGCCTAACATTCGGCCGGTGGCATAAATCAAAAAGGGCCGAACCCGTTTGCCGCCTAAAAGCACAGCATAGGACATGGCCTCAATCAGGGGCGAACCGTGATGGACATAGCCCTCCAATTTTTGGGCTAAGAAGTCATTGACCCGTGTTTGCAGGGCAGCCAAATCGCTTGAAAGTGTGTATTGCATTATTCGTAGTCCACCAGTTCTGCTTGTTGGTTCTTGGCCAAGAGAATTTGAATACGCTGCTCGGCCTTTTGCAGGCGTTCTTGGCCCTGTTGAACCAGCTTGATGGCTGCTTCAAACTCGCTCAAGGCCTCCTCCAGAGGCAGATCGCCAGCCTCAAGGTGGGTGACAATGCTTTCTAATTCTTTTAGGGTTGTCTCAAAATCAGGTGTGGGTTTCTTGGCCATGCTCTTCGCCTCTTGGGTTAAACAAGCGGTCATTTTACTTGAGAATTTTGCAAATGTGGATCTTTTCAGGTATCTTGAGCCAAATTTCTTTGGAGGCCCTATGCAAGTAACCCAACTCAACCTTTTTCCTATCAAATCCACTCGTGCCTATGAGGTGCAACAAGCCTTTGTTCAGCCCCAAGGCCTCAACTTCGACCGTGAATTTATGATCACCGAACCCGATGGCAAATTCATCAGCGCCCGTAAGGACATGGAACTCTACCGCCTTTCCGCCCTTCCGATTTCCACCGGCCTGGTCATTCAACACGATGAGGGCGAGCGTTGTGTAGCCCTTTATCAAGACTTCAGCCAAAGCCAAGATTCGGAGGTTTGGGGGACGCATTTTGATTCATTGGTTGCCCATGAGGCCGTTAATCAATGGTTAAGCGGGATTTTTAAGCGAGAAGTGCAGCTGCGTTGGCTGGGCCAAAAGAGCCAGCGTGTGGTCACCCATTTCGAGCCCCACCCTATGAGCTTTGCCGACAGCAACCCGCTCTTGTTAGTCTCTGAAGCCTCGCTTAAACAAGTCCAGGCCTGGTCGCCTGTGCCAGTTGAAATGGGCCAATTTCGGGCCAATGTGGTGATGGATGGCCAGCAGGCCTTTGAAGAAGAAGGCTGGCAACGTGTGCGGATTGGCCAGGTGGATTTCACCGTCAGCCAGCTCTGTACCCGCTGCATTATGATTACCCGCAGCCTTGAAACCTTTGAGCTAGACCCTAAAGCTGAACCCTTCCGCACCCTTAAAGAGGAGCATAGTAATGAGAAGGGCAAGCCCGTGTTTGGTATTCATTTGGTGCCAGAAAATAGCGGGATAATTCGGGTGGGGGATGAAGTTCTCCCGCTGCAAGCGGGTTAAAAAAGGCCATTTTTTGCAAATCGTGATGGCGCCAGCCTCCAGGCTGGTGCCTTATCTATCAAGGCCTTATCAGCACCAGCCTGGAGGCTGGCGCTAGCATTTCTTTACTTAAGCTGCTCCTCAATCACCCCACCGCCTAAGCAAACTTCACCTAAATAGAAAACAGCAGACTGGCCAGGCGTTACCGCAATTTGTGGCTCATCAAACACCACCTTAATGGTTTCATCATCGATAGGCTGAACCTCACAGGCCACATCGGTTTGGCGGTAGCGGGTTTTGACCGTGCAGCGGAGGTTTTCACGAATGGGCTGCCTGTTCACCCAGTGCAACTGTTTGGCGATTAAGCCTGTGGAGAGCAAGGCTGTGTGGTCGTGGCCCTGGGCGACGATCAGCTCATTTTTGACTAAATCCTTTTCCACCACATACCAGGCGTTTTCGCCCATGCCTTTGACACCGCCAATACCCAGGCCCTTGCGTTGGCCCAGGGTGTGGTACATAAGGCCATCATGGCGGCCAATCACCTCGCCCTCTACGGTGCGAATATCGCCTGGCTGAGCTGGCAAGAAGCGGGCCAGGAAGTCCTTAAACTTGCGTTCGCCAATAAAGCAAATGCCAGTCGAATCCTTTTTCTTGGCGGTCGCTAGCCCCAAATCATCGGCAATGGCTCGTACAATAGGCTTTTCAATTCCGCCTACTGGGAAGAGGCTTTGGCCCACCTGCTTGTGGCTGAGGGTATAGAGGAAGTAGCTCTGATCCTTATTGCTGTCCAAGCCCCTTAGGAGCTGGGCATTTTGATCGTCACCCGAGCGGCGAACATAGTGGCCTGTGGCGATATAATCTGCCCCTAAATCTTCAGCGGCATATTCCAAAAAGGCCTTAAACTTGATTTCCTTATTACAAAGAATATCAGGATTTGGTGTGCGGCCTGCCTTGTATTCGCTTAGAAAATGCTCAAAGACATTGTCCCAGTATTCAGCCGCAAAGTTGATCTTATGTAGCTTAATGCCTAGCTTGTCACAGACCGCTTGGGCATCAGCCAGGTCGGCGGCTGCTGTGCAGTAGTCGGTGTCGTCATCTTCTTCCCAGTTTTTCATAAAGAGGCCTTCAACTTGGTAGCCCTGTTGTTGGAGGATAAAAGCCGACACGGAGGAATCCACCCCGCCAGACATACCGCAGATAACCTTTTTCTGGGCGTTTGCCGCCAGTTCTTCTGGGCTGAGCGGGGGGAAGTGTTGGTTGTAGGTTGGTGAAATCATCTTTTTCTCAATATCAAAATTTTTTACATCTAAAAATGATAGCGCCAGCCTCCAGGCTGGTGCTTTTATATTCGAGTAATCAGCACCAGCCTGGAGGCTGGCGCTATCAATGAAGATACAAGCGGTGGATTTTTGCAAAAAACTTGCAAATTCCGCCCGCTTGTTGGCTATGAATATCTGGCCTTATTACCATGGCAGTGCTTAAACTTCTTGCCTGATCCACATGGGCAAGGGTCGTTGCGGGAGACCTTCGCATTGGCAAAGTCCTCATCGGCCTTTTGGACATTTTCATCCACATTTTCATAGCCTGTCGCTTCTTGCTCAGCGGCGGCCTGGCGTTCACGTTCGGCCTGCTCCACTTCTTCTTGGCTGCGAACTTGAATGCGGCTGAGAATGCTGATAACTCGAGATTTAAGCTCATCCAGCATGGCGGTGAACATCTCGAAAGACTCTTTCTTGTACTCCTGCTTCGGATCCTTTTGGGCATAGCCCCGCAGGTGGATGCCCTTACGCAGGTAATCCATGGAAGATAAATGCTCTTTCCAAAGCTCGTCTAGATTCTGCAACATCATGCCTTTTTCAAAGTTACGCATCATCTCGCTGCCCACAACGGCTTCTTTTTCAGCGTAAGCGGTTCTGGCAATGTTGAGGATACGCTCACGCAGGCTTTCTTCGTGCAGATCTTTTTCTTCTTCCAACCAGTGAACAATCGGCAAGTCCATGGCGAAATCTTGTTTGAGGCGGGCCTCAAGGCCTGGCACATCCCACATTTCTTCGATGGATTGTGGCGGAATGTACTGGCTGATAACGTTGTTGAAGACATCCTCACGGATGGTTTCGATCATGGTGGAAATATCATCGGTTTCCAATAAGTAGTTACGCTGCTCGTAAATGGCCTTACGTTGTTCATTGGCTACGTCATCGTATTGGAGCAACTGCTTACGGCCGTCAAAGTTGTGGGCTTCCACCTTGGCTTGGGCAGAGGCAATGACCTTGGCCAACATCTTGGACTCCATGGCCTCGCCTTCCTCGGTAAAGGCCTTACGCATCATATTGAGCTTGCCCTCGTTGAGGTAGATCCGCATAAGCCCATCGTCTAAGGAGAGGTAGAAGCGGGACGAACCTGGGTCGCCCTGACGGCCTGAACGGCCACGGAGCTGGTTGTCGATCCGACGGGATTCGTGGCGTTCGGTACCGATAATATGTAAGCCGCCAGCCTCCATCACGATGTCGTGGCGTTTTTGCCATTCGGCCTTGATGGCTTCGATTTGCTCTTCGGTTGGATTTTCCAGCTTGGCTACTTCCGCCTTCCAGTTACCACCTAAAACAATATCGGTTCCCCGGCCGGCCATATTGGTAGCCACGGTAACCGCACCCGGGTAGCCGGCATTGGCCACAATTTCGGCCTCTTGGGCGTGGAATTTAGCATTGAGGACGTTGTGTTTAATCCCTGCCTTGTTGAGGGCTTCAGACAACATTTCCGATTTTTCCACCGAAATGGTACCGACCAAGACCGGCTGATTGCGGCCCACGGCCTCCTGAATGTCCTTGATAATGGCCTGAAACTTTTCAGGCTCACTCTTGAACATGAGGTCGGTGCGGTCGTCACGGATCATCGGGCGGTTGGTTGGGATAACGACGGTATTGAGGCCATAAATTTGTTGGAACTCAAAGGCTTCGGTGTCGGCCGTCCCGGTCATTCCCGCCAATTTTTCATAGAGGCGGAAGTAGTTTTGGTAGGTAATAGACGCTACCGTTTGGTTTTCGCCCTGAATATTGACCCGCTCCTTGGCTTCAATGGCCTGGTGCAGGCCGTCTGACCAGCGGCGGCCCGCCATGGTACGGCCAGTGTGTTCGTCAATAATCACTACTTCGCCATCTTTAACGATGTAGTCCACGTCCTTCTCAAAGAGCTTATGGGCACGCAGGGCGGCATAAACGTGGTGTAAAAGACCAATACGGGCTGGCGAATAGAGGCTTTCATGTTCCTGCATTAGGCCCATCTGGGTGAGCAGATCTTCCACCTTGACCTGGCCACGCTCGGTTAAGTGGGCCTGTTTGTTTTTCAGATCAAGCGTAAAGTCGCCCTCACCCGTGTATTCCTCGGTGTCCTCTTTTTCTTGGAAAACAAGGTGTGGAATAACCTGATCAATGGCCTGATAGATTTGAGTGGCATCTTCGGCTGGGCCTGAAATAATCAGTGGAGTACGGGCTTCGTCAATTAAGATAGAGTCCACCTCATCGACCAAGGCATAGTGGAGCGGGCGTTGGAAGCGTTCTTCCTTGCTGTGAGCTAGGTTATCACGCAGGTAGTCAAAGCCTAGTTCGCTGTTGGTGGCGTAGGTAATGTCGGCGGCATAGGCAGCACGTTTAACCTCAGGCGGCAGGCCTGGCACATTGACAGCCACGCTGAGCCCTAAGAACTCAAACAGTGGGCGGTTGGTTTCGGCATCTCGGCGGGCCAGATAGTCATTGACGGTAACCACATGTACCCCCTTGCCAGTTAGGGCGTTGAGGTAGCAAGGCAGGGTTGCAGTGAGGGTTTTACCCTCACCCGTTCTCATCTCAGCAATGTTGCGGTTGGTCAGCACCATACCGCCGATAAGCTGAACATCAAAAGGACGCATACCCAGCACACGCTTGCTGGCCTCACGCACGGTGGCAAAAGCTTCTGGTAGGAGGCTGTCTAAGGTCGCACCATCGGCCAAACGCTGTTTAAATTCGGCCGTTTTGGCCTGGAGCTGCTGGTCTGATAAGGCTTCAAATTCAGGTTCTAATTTATTGATCTTGGCGACCTGCTTTCTTAACACTTTCAGGGTGCGGTCGTTGCTTGAGCCGAAAATGGCAGTGATGATTTTTGTAAGCATAATTTTTATTATTCCAGTAATTTAGGTTATTGAATGAATGATTGATAGCGCCAGCCTCCAGGCTGGTGCTGATACCAAGGCACCAGCGAAGACGCTGGCGCCATCATAGATACAATTAAACCACTGGCCCAGCCCGAATGGGGTGACTTACAAAACGATACAAGCGGGGCAAATTTGCAGAAAATTTGCAAAATTCAACCGCTTGAGGAAGAACATCAACCGCAATCTCTTGCTGCTGACTGAGGAAAAGTTGCTGTTCAATTTCGTTAAACTGAACAGCTTCTTGCTGGCATTCCACCGACTGATTAATAACCGTCTGCTCCCGCTCTGCCGTTGCCAGCGCTTGAGGCAAGGCAAAAATCGCAACCATCCCTAGGACGAATTGCGACCAAAAAGCAGATTTGTGTAAGTGACGGAATAGGCTCATAATAGTCAGTGAAAAGAAATCTGTGTCGATTATACGTTAAATTGGTTAGAATTGCGAAATTATGTGGGCAAAACCAGGAAATTCAAGAGGGCCTTATGAAAAATCGACAAACACAAAATATTGTAGAGGTTTTACAGAACTCAAGCCTGTCCCGTGTGGTCGAAAAAGCTAATCAACTCAATGAAATTGCTCAAAAAATCGCACAAAACCTGCCCCAAAACTATCGTGGGCTTTACCGCATTGCAAATTTAGTTGATAATCAACTGGTCTTTGAGGTGCAAAATGGCACCGTTAAGCAAGGATTTCTCTTACAAGAACAGGTTTTACTCAACCTGATTTCGCAGGATTTTCCGCATATTCACGCCCTTGTGTTTAAGGTTAATCCCAGTTTTTCATCACTAACAAGAGGAAGATGATATGAAAAAAATCGCATTGATCGCGCTCGCCGCCCTGCTTGGCGCCTGTTCTTCGCTCGCTCCGCAAAAAACCGTTTCAGGCACCTTCAAGGGCGTCTTGCCTTGTGCTGATTGTGAAAAAATTCAGGCGGAATTGATTTTAAACCCAGACAATACCTATGTTTACAACACGGTTTATTTTAAAAATAAAAAACAAGAACCCTTTACCGACACAGGCTCCTTTAGCTGGGACAAGAACAAGGAAAATGTGATTTCACTTGATGAAAATGCAGGCAATCTCAAACTTCAAGTTAATGATACCTATGTCGAAGTTTGCGATGCCAACGGCAATGTGGCCAAGAGCACACTCAATTATAAGCTCCAAAAAGTTACTCAATAAACACAAATGCACTCGGTTTCGGGTGCATTTTTTCTTATAGAAAGAGTGACAGGGAATAGGCTAAAACCGCATAACGGCCTGCCTTGCCCAGAAACATGGCCACCAAGGCAGCTTTGGCATCGAGCCGCAGCCAGCCGGCTAGGCCGCATAAGAGATCGCCAACCAGCGGCACCCAGCTCAATAAGAGAGCCAAGTTGCCGTAGCGATTTAAGGTCTTGAGACTCCAGCGCACAGTAGGCTTGGTTTGTGTGGTTATTTGAGGGCTGGGGAAAAACCGGCCCACATAATAGGTGGTCATCCCGCCCAGGGTATTGCCTAAGGAGGCCACCAGCCAGAGCCAGGCTAGATCCTGCCAATTTTTTTGCAACAAATGCGGGCTGGCCAGAGTGCTAAAAATGATTTCAGAATTAGCAGGAATAAGGGTAGCACTTAAAAAGCTGCTTGCAAACATCATCAATAATTGACCCGCTTGCGAGGCAAAAAGGGCAGGAAAAGAGAGTAAAAATTCAGGCATAAGAGGTTCTATGAAGCTAAAAATTCCACCGCCAGCGGTGTTTGTGATCACAGCGATTTTAATCTATTTCAGCCCAGTTGTCGGCACCTTTGAAGCGCCTTTTCTTGTAGCTAGTTTCTTGATCATTGCTGCCATAGGCCTAGATATGCTGAGCCTTTGGCATTTTTTCAAGGCCAAAACCACCATTAACCCACTCAATCCCAAGCAAACAACGGCTTTAATCACCACAGGCCTTTATCGCTTGAGCCGCAACCCTATGTATTTGAGTTTGAGCCTATATTTACTTAGCTTGGCCCTGGTGCTAGGCAATGCCTTGGCTTTTCTTTGGGTAGCTGTTTTTATCTTGTTAATCAATAAGTTACAGATTGAGCCTGAAGAAGCTATCTTGGAAGCGAAATTTGGACAAGATTATCTTGAGTATAAAGCGAAAGTGAGAAGATGGATTTGAGATATGCATGGCATGTTTATTTTATTTGACTCTCCTTCACTTAACCGCTCATTCATCTTAGTTATGCTAGCCTTTATGCTAACTATAATTTTATATTTAAAGAAAAGAAATTTTATTCACCTCGGGTTTTTTAATTTAATCATTGCCATCAATATATTTATTGACACATATAGAACCACCCATCTAGAAAAATTCTATTTTTCATCATTTCTAGCATGGATATTCATAAACTCCATTATTTGCCTGTTATTTTTTAATCCTAAAAATCTAAAAAAGCACAAATCTGCTTACATAGCCATTCTTATTTTTACACCTATAACTATCACCTTTACCAATCTCTATGTCCCATATATAACTATAGAAAACTACGCTAATATTCAATCTGGACCAAGTGTATTAGGAGAGGCAATCGCAATAACCATTCTAATATTTATTATATGCCCCATATACCTAATCATTTCTTTTCTTGAAATCATAGAGAAGTATAAAAAACCCGAATTTAATCTATTCTTAACAGCTAGTTTTACATGTATTATCACCATTCCTATTATTTCCTCTCTATACTCGCTCTTAATTATTCAAGATTACCACTTAGAGAGAGTTTATTCAAAGTATCTTTCAGAAGATAAGCAGCTTAATCAACTCAACCTATCCAAAGGAACATTTATATCTTCCCTTATGAATGGTAGAGTTGTTAAAATTGAAATTCCTGATAATCTTCCTGCACTTATCTGGAATAAATCACCGGTACAATCTTTACAGTTACAAATAGAAAACAAACACCTTCAAAAATATTCAGATCTAAATAACCTTCAGAGTGGCTACCTTGAGGTAAAGATGCGAGAACATTTTATTATCAATAATAGAATATGTGACAAGGATAAGGAAATTTACTTTGAGTTTTTAACCAACAATCAAGATTGGTCAGAATACAACACTAGACTTGTAGAGTGTAATTTAATTCCAAATAACTCACTTAATTTTGTTACTACATTACCTGAAATAAGAAACTCTTATAATATTAAATTAAGGCATCACTCTCTGTTAAATAATAAAAGTAGTTACCAAGATCTACCTAATACTAAATATGGCAAAATAAAATGGCAGTGGGAAATCTCGCCCTCTATATCCAAAGATATCTTAAGTGAGTATGGAATAGATACACAAATAGAAGCTATTTACTTTGATTTTTATGATCGCCTAGCAGCCCTTAGATTTTATACTCATACACGCAACGATCACCCTAATATTGGAACTTGTTACTATGAACCTTATGATATAAGGATAGCATTTTTTTATGGCCTTAAAATTGACCAACAGTATTTCATTGAGTTTCCCTATGTAGAGGATTTAAAGTGCAAATATATACCTATTTCATTAAAAAGGTTATTTACCACAGAGTAAGAAAATTAAAATTGGAGCAAAGAAGTGGTGGGCGATACCGGTCTCGAACCAGTGACCCCCTCCTTGTAAGGGAGGTGCTCTCCCAACTGAGCTAATCGCCCGCAGTGCGGTAACAGTTTAAGGCTTAAGTGGTGGGCGATACCGGTCTCGAACCAGTGACCCCCTCCTTGTAAGGGAGGTGCTCTCCCAACTGAGCTAATCGCCCACTTAAGAGACTTAAACTATCTTGGGTGAAGTTTGAAAGGTTGGTTTCTTAAAAAGAAGTGGTGGGCGATACCGGTCTCGAACCAGTGACCCCCTCCTTGTAAGGGAGGTGCTCTCCCAACTGAGCTAATCGCCCTTTTCAAACTCTCAACAGCGCAGCCACAAAAAAGTGGTGGGCGATACCGGTCTCGAACCAGTGACCCCCTCCTTGTAAGGGAGGTGCTCTCCCAACTGAGCTAATCGCCCGCTGTTGTGGGGTGGCATTATAGAGCTTTGATTTTTCTCGTCAATCGCTTTTTACAGAATTTTGGGCCATTCGTTTTAAAAATCGCCAAAAGGCCTAATTTTTTGCTATTCTTCAGCGATTATAGTAGTAAAATACCGAAATCTATTTGTTTTAAAAATCTAGGCGAGAGAACATGAAAATTGAAACCCTATTTCCCCTTGACCCGTCTGTTAAGGTACGCACCCGTTTTGCACCCAGCCCAACCGGCTACTTACACGTAGGCGGGGCCAGAACCGCCCTTTATTCTTGGTTATATGCCAAACACAACCAGGGCGAGTTTGTTTTACGCATTGAAGATACTGACCTTGAACGCTCCACTCCTGAAGCCACAGCTGCCATTTTAGAAGGCATGGAATGGCTTAATTTAGCCTGGGAACACGGCCCTTACTATCAAACTCAACGTTTTGATCGTTATAACCAGGTTATCGACCAGATGATCGAAGAAGGCCTGGCCTACCGTTGCTATTGCTCAAAAGAGCGTTTGGAAGGCTTGCGGGCTGAACAGGAAGCCAATAAGGAAAAACCACGTTATGACCGCCACTGTTTAGGCGATCACAGCCATTCTGCTGACGAACCACACGTTGTGCGTTTTAAAAACCCACAAGAAGGCTCGGTGGTCTTTGAGGATGCAGTGCGCGGGTGGATTGAAATTAGCAACAGCGAATTGGACGACTTAATCATCCGCCGTACCGATGGCTCGCCAACCTACAACTTCTGCGTAGTGGTGGACGACTGGGATATGGGCATCACCCACGTTGTACGGGGCGAAGACCATATCAACAATACACCACGTCAAATCAACATTTTGGCTGCCCTGGGTGCGCCGATTCCGACCTACGCCCACGTTTCTATGATCAACGGCGATGACGGACAAAAACTCTCCAAACGCCACGGCGCGGTAGGCGTAATGCAGTACCGTGATGACGGCTACCTGCCAGAAGCCCTGGTAAACTACCTCGTGCGTTTGGGCTGGGGACACGGCGATCAGGAAATTTTCTCCCGTGAAGAGATGATTGAGCTCTTTGATCTCCATTCAGTCAGCAAGTCGGCCAGTGCCTTTAACACCGAGAAACTCCAATGGCTCAACCAGCACTATATGCGTAGCCTGCCAGCCGACCACGTTGCTGGTTACCTCCAATGGCATATGGACAATCAAGGCATTGACACTGCAAATGGCCCAGCGCTCGCCGATATTATTCCTGTACTTAGCGAACGAGCCAAAACCCTTAAAGAATTAGCGGCCAGCAGCCGTTACTTCTATGAAGAATTTGAAGCCTACGATGAAAAAGCAGCAGCCAAGAACTTCAAACCAGAAGCAGTAGCTCCACTTGCAAAACTCTTGGAAAAATTGACCGCTTGTAATGATTGGACGGTTGAAGCCATCCACGAGGCCATGAACCAAACGGCTGCCGAGCTTGAAATTGGTATGGGCAAGGTGGGTATGCCTTTCCGTTTGGCCGTAACGGGTTCTAGCCAATCGCCATCTATGGATATTACGGCCAAATTAGTGGGTAAGGATCGTACTTTAGCCCGCCTAGAAAAGGCTATTCGTTTTATTAACGAACAAAATAGCTAATTTTTAGGCATTTAAGTGGGGTTGGGCATTTTTCTGTTTGACGGCTTAGCCAGTCTTACCTATAATGCCTCCCACTTCTTGGGGGTATAGCTCAGCTGGGAGAGCGCTTGCATGGCATGCAAGAGGTCAGCGGTTCGATCCCGCTTATCTCCACCAATTTTCAAATCTTTGTTGTAAAACGAAGTCATATGTAGGTTAATCAGCTAAGGCCTGCATAATAAAACAAACCTTTTGGGGGTATAGCTCAGCTGGGAGAGCGCTTGCATGGCATGCAAGAGGTCAGCGGTTCGATCCCGCTTATCTCCACCAAAAACCAAACCTTGAAATAGTCTATTTCAAGGTTTTTTTCTTTTTTAGCCCCTCCTTATTTTTGTCGGCCTCTTCAAAAAATTTGCAAAATCTTGAGGAAATCTTACCGCTTTTTTGGTAAGGTAACGCCTATCTTTTTTGCATAGAAAAATCAGTATGAGCGAAACCAAGCCAACCCCAAACGAAACCACCCATTTCGGATTTAAAACCGTTGCCAAGGAAGAAAAGCAACAACTGGTTGCCCAAGTTTTCCATAGCGTGGCGGGCAAGTACGATCTGATGAATGATTTACTTTCCTTCGGCATTCACCGTGTCTGGAAGCGTTTTACCATTGATTGCAGTGGGGTGCGTAAGGGGCAGAAGGTCTTGGATTTGGCCGGCGGCACAGGCGATTTCACCGCCAAGTTTTCCCGCATTGTAGGCGAAAGTGGCCAGGTAGTCTTAGCTGATATCAACAGTTCTATGTTGGAAGTGGGCCGGGAAAAACTGCGTAACTTAGGCATTGTCAATAATGTGAGCTATGTGCAGGCCAATGCCGAATGCCTGCCCTTTGCGGACAACACCTTTGATTGCATTGTGATTAGCTTTGGCCTGCGCAACGTGACGGATAAGGACAAGGCCCTGCGTTCCATGTATCGGGTGTTGAAACCAGGTGGCCGCCTCTTGGTGTTGGAATTTTCCAAGCCTGTGATTGACCCCATTAGCCAGCTCTATAACTTCTATTCCTTTAATATTCTGCCTAAGGTGGGTGAAGTGGTGGTCAATGATGGGGAGAGCTATCGCTACTTGGCTGAGTCCATTCGTATGCACCCTAAACAGGACGAACTCAAGGCCATGATGGAAGCTGCTGGCTTTGACAGTGTCAGCTATTACAATTTAAGTGCGGGCATTGTGGCCCTACACCGAGGCTATAAATTCTAAAAAAGCAGCAAGCGGTTTGCAAAAATTAGCCTAATTTAGCCCGCTTGCACCTTGATTTACCACTGGACAAGACTGTGTTATCCCAACTCAAACAAAACCTCATGCTACCCCAACTGCTCTTGGGCGGCATAGAAACCCTCTTTAACCAACTCTTAAACCGTTCGCCCCATACGGCAGCTCAACTACGCAAGCTGGCAGGCAAGGTGCTACACATTGAGCTGAACTCGCCCCAATTAAACCTTTTTCTGCTTTTTAGTGAAAAACAAAGCGACTGGCTTTCGGTTTATGAGGGTGAAGCCGATTGTGCGGTCAGTTTAAGCCTGCAAACCCTGCCCAAGCTGGCCAAGAAACGGGAGCTGACCGAATTGATCAACAATCAATCCTTGATTTTAAAGGGCGATATTGAGGTTTTGCAGCACTTTGCCAGCCTCTTGGAAGGGCTTGAAAAAGACCCTGCGGAACTGCTCTCCCCTCTTTTGGGTGATGTGGCCGCCCAGGCTAGCACAGACTTGGCCAGTAAGCTCTTCCAAAAGGCCAAAAAACAAGCTCAAACCAATCAAGCCCATCTGGTGGAAAACCTTTTGCAAGAGCGGCCTGTCTTGGTTCACCGCCTCCAGCTCCTCCATTTTTATGATGAGGTAGAGGCGCTTAATCAGCGACTAATCCAGCTTGAAGAGAAGATAAAAGGACTTTAGTCTTCTATTTTACGAAAGCTAATTCTTGAGGTTTTATCGTCAAAACCACGAGCATAAACCCTCAGTATATTGCCCGAAAATTCTCCTTGCTTCGTCACTAGGGCGCTATATTCACAAATTAAGCGCTCTTCCCTCAAATTATGCGACAGATCTGGATTAAGGAAGGGATCAATTTTACTATATAATTGCCAACGTACTCGGCAACCCATAGGCAATTCTTCAGGATTTTTTGAACGAAGGTTAAATGTGGTTCCTCCTTCAGCACAGCCTATATGGGTAATGCTATAATTAAAAAATGCTTGGTCAGGTATAGGATGTGCATTCATAAAATGGAAGATACGATCACTAGCATAAACGTCTTGTCGGGCATAGGGCCAGATTTTATCCCCTAAGAAAAATTGATCACTAAAACGGTGATGCACTGGATTTTCCTGCATATAGGCTAGCATCTTACCCCACATATCTGGTACGCTCTGAGCCTTAGCCCCCCATAGCCCTGCTAAAATAAGCGCAGTATGGGAGCCTGAATCCCGAATGGTATGAAAACGCTGTCCGCTTTGGATCCACTCCGCCACGGCATGGGCTTCACGCCGAGAAATTACAGAATCCGCATCACGAAAAAGCACATAATTAGCACCAACTTCATTCATAGCCAAGAAACGCCACATAGTGCCAGGTAATTTTGCCTGTTCATCAGTTACCTTAATAATCTTGGTATAGGGATTTTTCAAGCGTTGTATAGCCTCTTCAGGCACACTGTCATCCACATAGAAATAAGCTATCCAACCAGGATAAATTTTATTTACTAGTTCCGCATTTAAAACGGCCGGCTCAAGATAAGCAGGCTTATCTCCATAGAGAGAAAAAGATAGGATATTTTGCCCCTGATTAGGCGACATTGGCAATAAAACAGGAGGGGTTGGGCAGTCTCTGGCAATCTCTCTGTCTCGTAGCTGGAGAGCCAAACTACCATAAATCGAGCACTGCTGCCAATCATGTTTAGCACCATAGGCGTGACTTAGTGCATCCAATATATTGATATGCAAGGCATCAATATGAAAGGCTTTTTTAGCTGTTTCAATGGCCTCATCCCATTTTTCTAAACGAACAAATAAAACTGCCATATCATTTAACACATCAATGTCTTGCGGATCGATTTGGTGAGCATGTTTAATTAACATTAAGGCAGTTTTCAGATCATTATCCCGCTTACATTGGTAAAAACCCTTTAGTATGAGGCTTTTTTGTTCTTGGAGAGATTGAGCGGGGGGGGGGGGGGGGGAGAAGGAAGAGTGTGATTTCTAGTATCGAATAAAGCCATATAAAAATAAAAAAGTGGTAAAATTGAACTACCTAATTTTACCACAAGAAAAAGCAATGATCAGTAAACTTATTACCTAACTAGCCTGAGGCTTCTGCAATTTTGTCCAGTTATAGAAGCCATAAACTGAGTTAAGCAGGTAGGCAATGTACATAACCATCATGGCAGCCGATCCCTCTTCAGCCTGGGACCAAAGGACAATGGACAAGACATTCAAGCCAATCCACAAGATCCACTGCTCACGGTAGCGTAAGATCATAAGCAACTGTGCTGCCACCACCACAATTGTCGTCAAACCATCTAGGCCGGTTGAGCTGCCGCCCGCTGCTTGGAGGGCTTGAATAAAGAGTAAGGTACCCAAGCTAATAGCTGCAAGTAAGATAATCCAGCCCTTGAGGCTAAGGGATTTGGCAATAACCGTTTCGCCCCCCTGGTCTTTTTGCATATTGGCCTTCCATAAGAAGTAGCCAATAAATTGGGCAGGAATATAAACATAAAGCACGGTGTTCATCTCGCCCAGGTAATTAGCCCCCCAGGCCACATAGAAATAGCTATAGGCAAAAATCAGACCGAAGAAGTAGTTACTCACCTTGCCCTTACCCACGAAAACCACGCAGATAATGCCTGAAATACCCGCAATCATCCCCAGAAGGGAATCTGGCGATTGGATATAGACCCCAATTTGGGCCAAGACAAAGAGCGCCAACCAAAAGACTTCAAAGGGTTTCCAGCCTCCAAAAAATTCCTGTTTGAGTTGCGCAACCCAGTTTTGTTGATTCATATACATACCTCATTTAATGTGATCTAAAACGGAGGCTATTTAACGCCTTTTTGGGTAAAAATGTCAAGTATAAATACCATTTTTGTGAGCTTTATCACAAAAAAAGAGGCTGTCCGTGACAGCCTCTTTTCATACTTATAGATTATTCAAGCGAGCCTCAATTTGTGCCTTATCTTGCTCAGCCTCTGCATTAGCCTTGGCCTGCTCATAGGCACTTTTAGCCGCAGCCTTATCTCCCTTGGCCACCAAAATATCCCCCGTTAGCACCTGCTTACGCAGCTCCCAGGCCTTGTCCTTAACTTGTCCCAAGGTGGTCAGCGCCTCATCAAAGTTCTGAAGCTGGAAATCTACCGCAGCCAGGCGCATACGGATCAGATTCTGCAAGGTGGCATCGCTAGTGTTAGCCAGTGCCGTTTGCAGAGCCGCCTTGGCCTTGGCGAAATCGCCTGCCACAACCTGCTCTTTGGCCAGTCCTAATTGGGCAAAGGTGGCATAGGCCGAGCCTTGGTTTTCTGCAATAAACTTCTCAACAAGCGGGGCATTTTTGGCAGGATCTTGCAAATAGCTTTCAAACACCTGTTGGTAAGTGGCCGAGGTTTCTTGGGCAGATTGGAGCTGGTGATTTTTCCAAAAATTCCAGCCAAAAACACTGCCTGAAATCACGACCAAGACCAACAAAATGGCCGTGCCGTTTTTCTTAAACCACTCTTTAACGTCGTTAAATTCTTGTTCTTCGGTCTTGTTAAAATAATCCATCTTGATCCTCTTAGGCAAAACGTTGGGTTAATTCATTGATCAGATCAGCCTGTTTGACAGTGACTTGCTCCGTCTCTCCAAACAGATCCTTGACCACCACAGTCTGATCGGCCACTTCACTCTCGCCTAAAACTAGAGCGATCTTGGCCCCAGACTTGTCGGCCCGCTTAAATTGCTTCTTGAAGTTGCCACCTGAACAGTGGAGCATGGTACGCAGGTTTGGCAGGGCGGAACGCAGTTTTTCTGCCAAGCCAAAAGCGGCAATGTTGGTTCCCTCTCCCGCATAAACCACATAAATATCGACAGGATTTGGCAGGCTTAGGCTCTGGTTCACTTCCTGAACTAAAAGCACCAAGCGCTCAATCCCCATGGCAAAGCCCACACCTGGGCTGGCGTGTCCGCCGAGTTGAGCAACCAAGCCATCGTAGCGGCCACCACCACAAACCGTCCCTTGGGAGCCCAGGGCTGTGGTGACCCATTCAAAGACGGTCTTATTATAGTAATCCAGGCCTCGCACTAACTTCTGATTGACCTCATAGGCAATGCCCATTTGATCAAGAATATGGCAAAGCTGCTCAAAGTGGGCCTTGGCTTCTTCATCTAGGAAGTCGTGCAGTTTTGGCGCATGATTAAGGACTTCTTGGATTTTTTCGTTCTTGGTGTCCAAGATCCGCATGGGGTTAGTGTCTAGGCGGCGTTTGCAGTCTTCATCTAAAATATCTAAATGATCTTGCAAGAAAGCGACCAAGGCTTCACGGTACTTGATTCGAGTTTCCAAACCACCAATTGAGTTAAGCTGTAGGCTAACGTGTTGGCGAATGCCCAGTTTTTCCCAGAGGCGAGCGGTGAGAAGAATAAGTTCGGCATCGGCTTCAGGGTTGGCAATGCCAAAGACTTCCACACCACATTGGTGGAACTGGCGGTAGCGGCCCTTTTGTGGACGTTCATAACGGAACATAGGCCCCATATACCACATACGTTGTTCGTTGTTGTAGATCCAGCCGTGTTCAATGGCTGCCCGCACACAACCGGCCGTGCCTTCAGGGCGAAGGGTCAGGCTTTCATCATCTCGGTCTTTGAAGGTGAACATCTCTTTTTCCACGATGTCGGTTGCCTCGCCCACACCACGGGCAAAGAGGTTGGTTGCCTCTAAAATAGGGCTACGCATTTCGCTGTAACCATAACTGGCCAGGGTGTCACGAATCTGCCCTTCCACCCACTGCCAGAGTGGGCTTTCGGTCGGGGCCAGATCGTTCATGCCCCGAATTGCTTGAATGGTTTTTGCCACTGTTTGTCCTTTATCTTCTCTATGTTACCCACGCACGGCAAGCCGTACGTGGTTACGAATAAGTGAGGGGCTTTGCCCCTCTAAAACCTTTTGATAGCGCCAGCGTCCTCGCTGGTGCTACTTTCCTCTGATTTATCAAGAAAACTTTGGCACCAGCGAGGACGCTGGCGCCATCAGAGAAAATTTTGTTATAACTGCTCCACCGGAATCCGATTAGCCTCGCTCTGCATGGCCACCTTGGCTCGGATCTTAGCCTCTAACTGGTCGATCAATTTTTCGTTGTCGAAACGCTCTTTCTGGCGTACGCCGTCAAGGTAGTAGCCGCTCATCTTATTGGCTCCAGTTACGCCTAAGTCTGACACCAGGGCTTCGCCTGGGCCATTGACCACGCAACCGATAATGGAGACATCCATCGGGGTGATAATATCTTCCAAACGCTGCTCCAGGGCATTGACCGTGCCAATCACATCAAACTCTTGACGAGAACAGGTTGGGCAGGCGATAAAGTTGATGCCACGGGAACGAATACGGAGCGACTTAAGAATATCAAAGCCCACCTTGATTTCTTCCACTGGATCGGCCGCAAGCGAAACCCGCAAGGTGTCGCCAATGCCTTCTGAAAGCAGTAAGCCTAAACCAATGGCTGATTTAACGGCTCCGGCTCTGGCACCACCTGCTTCGGTAATCCCTAGGTGGATAGGCTGCTTAATGGCCTTGGCTAACAAGCGGTAGGATTCCACCGCCAAAAAAACATCTGAGGCCTTCACGCTGACCTTAAATTGGTCGAAGTTAAAGCGATCTAAAATTTCCACATGACGCAGGGCAGATTCCAAAAGAGCTTCTGGAGTTGGCTCACCAAATTTTTCCTGGATATCCCGCTCCAGTGAGCCGGCATTTACGCCAATGCGGATAGGAATATTCTTATCCTTGGCACAGTCCACCACCGAGCGGATCCGCTCTTCATTGCCGATATTGCCTGGGTTGATCCGCAGGCAGTCCACGCCGTATTCAGCCACTTTCAGGGCAATGCGGTAGTCAAAGTGAATATCGGCTACCAGAGGCACATTGACCTGTTGCTTAATGAGCTTAAAGGCCTCAGCCGCGTCCATGGTCGGGACGGAAACCCGTACAATATCGGCTCCCACTCTTTCCAGGGCCTTAATCTGGGCCACGGTTGCTTCCACATCGGTGGTTCGGGTGTTGGTCATGGATTGCACCGCAATCGGTGCATCGCCCCCCACAGGCACCTTGCCAACATAAATTTTGGTCGATTGACGACGTTTAATAGGTGATTCTTGTAGCATATTCTTCAAATCAAATTATTGTGCTAAAGGCAGGCGTAAACGAACCACACGGCCATCTACCTTCAAAGGAATTTCCTTGCCCTTGTAATAAAGTTTCACATTGGCCGGTGCGCCAATGGTCAGGCGGTATTGCTCGTTGCCGTTAAAATTCAGCACCTCGCCCGCATTGTAGGTTTTTTCTGCCAAGCGCTTGCCCTTGGCCCCCCGCACGGTTAGCCAGCTGGTTGCTTGGGTCACTTCAATGCGTAACTCATCTTCAATTACCGCAGGAGCAGGAGCTGATTCTGCCGCCGTTTCATTTGCACCTTCAAGAGGCACGGCAATTTCAGTCGGCTGGTTTTGCATTAAGACATTTACCGCCTCATTTGCTACGGGTAGCTGTGGCTGCTCTGTTTTAACTTCCGAATTTGCAGGTTCTGACGAATTTTCTACCGCTTGTTGGACAGCCAGCTCGGCTTCAACAGGGGCGACAGGAGCCACTTCAGGGTTAGTCTGCACTGCTGCGATGGCATTGGTTTGGCTCTCGCTTGGTGTGGTTTCTGTAGCAGTTGGCAAATTGATGGCCACACTGTTGTCTGCTGTAGCTTGTGTGCTTGAGCTCGTGGTTTGGGCCACAAGTTGCTCACGGTTTTGCTGATCTTTTTGATGTTCCTGCCACCACCAAAGGCCGGTCATACCAAAGGCAGCCAAGAGGACTAAGACCGTGAGGGTTTTAAGCACCTTGCCATGGGAGCGGGAATGGTGATTGATCATAGGCTTTTTAGCCACAGGTGGGATTTTCACCTCGCCATAATTGACCGAACCAATCAATTCTTCAGGCAAGCGTAAGAAACGCACATAATTACGCACATAGCCACGCACAAAGGCTGGGGCAACATTGGGCAGGATGAAAATATCATTTTCAAGGGAATCAATATGAGCCTGTTTGAGCTGGGTTTGCTTGGCCACCTCTTCAATCGTTAGGTTTAGGGCTTCTCGGGCTTGTTTAAGCTGCTGCCCTAAGGAAAGGTTCTCCATCTTTATGACCTTCTTGGTTGGTTTTAGGAAAAAATTAGGCGGAATTTTACCTTAAAAATCTAAAATTCGCTATCAATAAAAGCCCCACCGCTTATCTTTTCCTATGGGTAAACCAGCCTAAAGGCCCAAGCCTAGCTATCTAAAAGCACAGCCCTCTGCCCCACAAAACCAAGCTCCACTCGCTGCCCTTTTTCCAACCTGGTGCTATCAAACACGGTCAAGACAAAACCTGCCAAGTCCACTTCATAGCGGAAATACTGGCCCAAGAAAAGGCGGTTTTGAATAGTGGCAGGGCCATTTGGATTGGGCTTTAAGCAGAGTGCTTCCGGGCGAATGAGCCAGGTGTAGCCTTGGCCTACAAGCGGTGGAGTTTGGTCAGTTTTTTGCAAAGGCGCCTCAAACTGAATGAGGCCCAAGGCACTTTCTAGCTGGTTCGGGCTAAGACAGGTGCAAGGCAGGTAGTTGGTTCCGCCTAAAAATTCGGCCACAAATTTGCTGATGGGTTGGTGATAAAGTGCTTCTGGCAGGCCAAATTGGACGATCTGGCCGCCCTCCATAACCGCAATCTTATCAGCAAAGGCAAAGGCCTCTTCCTTGCTGTGGGTGACGAAAATGGCTGGCACGCCCTGGGTTTTGAGGATAAGGCGAATCTCCTGAATCATGGCATAGCGGGTTTGGCTGTCGATATTGGAGAAGGGTTCATCCAAAAGGAGCAGATCAGGCTGACAGGCCAAGGCCCGGGCAATGGCCACCCGCTGTTGCTGCCCGCCTGAAAGCTCATGGGGATAGCGTTGTTCCAAGCCTGTTAGGTGGGTCAAGGCCAAGAGGTCTTGGGTGGTTTTTTCCTGCTCGGCTCGGCTTAGGTGGCCGATGCCAAACTGGATATTCTGGGCCACGTTCAAATGGGGAAAGAGGGCGTAGTCTTGGAAGATAAAGCCAATCTTGCGGGCCTCAATCGGGGTTTGGAGCAGGTTGCAATTTTTAAGCGAAATTGACCCGCTTGTAAGCGGGATCAGGCCGGCAATGGCCTTGAGCAAGGTGGTTTTGCCACAGCCACTGGCCCCCAAAAGGCAGACAATTTCCTTATCATAAACGGCTAAGTCCAGCGATTTGAGCACGGCCTCTTGGCCAAACTGACAGCTGAGGTTTTGAATATCTAAAATTTTCATCCTATCTTTCCTTGTCTGACTGGGAGAGAAGCGACTTGGTCAGCCACATCACGGGATAAGCCCCACTAAAACTAGCACGATGGCTGGCAGGGCAGCCCGCTCTAGCTGTTCATCCGAGGTAAAGGTAAACACATGGGTGGCCAGGGTATCGAAATTGAAGGGGCGAAGCAGGAGGGAGGCATTGAGCTCCTTCATGCTCTCAATAAAAACCATCAGGCCAGCGGTTAAAATTCCCTTGTAAATCAGGGGGATATGCACACTACTCAACATTTTCCAACCGTTCTTGCCCAGGGTCTGGCTGGCCATATCCAGGGAAGGGGAAATTTTGCCTAGAGAACTTTCCAGGCTGCCAATGGCCATGGCCAGGAAGCGGATACAGTAGGCCACCACCAAAGCAAAAAGCGAGCCTGAAAAAATCAGCCCGACTGTGGGCAGCTCCAGGCTTTTAAGCAGAGCGTGGAGCTTGTGATCAGCCAAAGTCAGGGGCGAGAGCAGGCCGATGGCCAGCACCGTGCCGGGAATGGCATAGCCCAGGGAGGAAATTTGCAGGGGCAAGCGGTTGAATTTGGCCGAAAATTTGCAAGTATCGGATTTTAGTCGCTGGGCAAAATGCAGGATAAGAGCAAGCCCTACAGTAATCATCGAGGCCAGCACCGACACCAGCAGGCTGTTTTGGGCGTACTCAACAAAATCCGCATTCCAAGACTGTTCAAAATAATCATAGGCCCAATAGAGCAAGCGGGCCAGGGGCAGGAGGAAGGCCAAGGAAACCAGGCCCCAGCACCAAAGCTGGGCCAGCCAGAACTTCCAGCCGGTCAGCACTTGCAGGCTGGCCTTTTTTTCATAGCCCCGCTGGTAGGTTTTCTGCTTGCGGCGGCTGTACTGCTCCAGGCTAATCAGGAAGAAGATGAGGCCTAGCATAAAGAGGGAGATTTGGCTGGCCGTGCCCAGGTCGTGAAAGCCCAGCCAGGTGTCGTAGATGGCCGTGGTCAGGGTGGGCACGGCGAAATAGGCCACCGTGCCGAAATCCCCAGGGTTTCCATGGCCACCAGGGCCATACCGATGGCGACTGCCGGGCGAATCAGGGGAAAGGTAATACGAGAAAAGACCTGCCAGCGGCTGGATCCTAATAGGCGGGCCGATTGCACCAGGTTTTCTGATTGTTCTAAAAGGGCAACCCGGGCTAGTAAAAAGATGTAGGGATAGAGCACCAGGGCCAGCACAAAGCAGGCACCATAGAGGGTGCGGATTTGGGGAAACCAGTAGTCCTGCGGCCTTTGCCAGCCGAAAATGGCCCGTAGGCTTTCTTGAAAGGCCCCGGAATAGTCCAGTAGGTCGGTGTATAAATAGGCGATCAAATAGGCCGGCATAGCCAGGGGCAGGCAAAGCAGCCATTGGAGGATCTTCTGGCCTGGGAAACGGTAATGAGCCACAATCCAGGCACTGGGCAGGGCAAAAATCAGGGAAAGAGCAACCGTTCCTAGCACCAGGAGAAAGGAATTAGACAAGTAGCGGGGCAACATGGTCTGCCAGAGATGTTGCAGGTTCTCCCACTGGCCGCCAAAGCTATGAAACAGAATGGCCAAAAGCGGCAAGGCGACAAGCAGGCAGATGGAAAAGGAAGAAAGTTGCCAGGAGAGGGATGGTTTCATTCTATTTATTATTATGCTGATTAAAGATCCCCTCCCCCGCCTGCGGGGGAGGATTGTCAAGTTCTAAAAAATCAATTCAGTGTGATTGGTAGGGACGCATTGCATGCGTCCGCAAACGAAATAAATACACTTTTTCGGTTATGATATATCGTAATGGACGCATGCAATGCGTCCCTACTATAGAACTTGGCAACCCTAGCTTGTGGGGGAGAGGGTTGCTCATTAAGGAAGTTAAATGTTACTTCACATCATCAAACTTGACTTCATCCACTAATTTAAGGGCTTTTTCATAGTGGGAAGCGATGGTTTCGAGTTTGATGGCATCTGGTGAGAAGCTACCCCAGCCTTTTACTAAGGCAGATGGTTCCACGCCCTCTTTTACTGGGTATTCGTGGTTGAGTTCTGCGTAAAGGTGTTGAGCTTTATCGCCACTGAGATACTCAATCAATTTCACCGCATTGGCCTTGTTAGGGGCGTGCTTGGCCACGGCCACGGCACTGATGTTTACATGGGTGCCGAAGTTGCCTGATGGGAAGTTGATAACCGCAGATTCCGCCCAAGCCTTTTGTTTTTCATCGTCTAACATTTTGCCGTAATAGTAGCTATTGCCTAAAGAATAGTCACAAACGCCCTCTTTGATGGCTTTGACTTGGTCACGGTCGCCGCCCTGTGGTTTTTGGGCCAGGTTGGCTTTAAGGCCTTCTAAGTAAGCCTTGGTATTGGCTTCGCCGTAGTGTTCGATCATAGAGGCAAAGAGGGAGACGTTGTAGGCATTTTTACCTGAACGCACGCAAACCTTGCCCTTGTATTCTGGTTTGGCGAGGTCTAAGTAGTCAAAACCGGCTGGCAAGGCACCAACACGATCTTTAGATGAATAAATCACACGGGCTCGTTTGGTTAAGCCGAACCATTCGCCCTTGGAATCACGGAAGGCAGCTGGGATGTTTTTCTCAAGCACCTTGGAATCGATTTTTTGGGCCAGACCAGCATTAACGATTTCCATCACACGGCTGATGTCCACGGTTAAGAGCACATCTGCTGGGCTGAGTTCGCCCTCGTTTTTGACACGATCAACCAAACCCTTGTCGGCAAAGATGACGTTTACCTTGATGCCGGTGTCCTTCTCAAAGTTCTTGAGCATTGGCTCAATTAAGTAGGGTTGGCGGTAGGAATAGACATTGACTTCATTGGCTGCAAGGGCAGAGCTTGCACATAGGGCCAGGGTTAAAGCGGATAGGGCTTTTTTCATTGGGGTCTCCTTTTTATACATAAAAATAATCTCTCCCTACCTTTTAATGTAAAGAGAGATTAAAGAGATTGTACAAAAATTGACAACATTGTCAATAGGAATTGTTACTATTTACTTTTAATGCTGCTTGATGTTACCAAATAAAAGCGCGCGACCTTCAAATTCATCGCCTGCTTGCTCAAGGGCAAAACGCTCGGCATCACGCTGGCGAACCTGCTCCTCAATCACGGTGATTTCTTCTTCATCTACGCCCAAGGCCTTAAGGGCCTTGTTGCCTAGGCGAATAGAAGCATCAAAGGTTTCACGCAGGGTGAAGTCAGCATCGGCCTTAACCAATTCCAGTTCGTTTTTGCGATCATAGGCACGGGCCACAATCTTGACCTTCTGGCAGAGGTGGCGGCAGTTGTCCACAATCTGCACCGCGGCTTTCGGGTCATTAACACAGACAATCACGCAGTCCACATTGGTTACGCCCGCATTGCGTAGCACATCCAAGCGGGTGCCATCGCCATAATAGACCTTAAAGCCATATTGCTTGGCACCACGGATAACATCTGGGTTATTGTCGATGATGGTGATTTCAGAACCATAAGCAATCGGCGCCTGGCTGGCAATTTGACCCACTCGGCCAAAGCCCACAATCAAGACATTACCCCGCAATTCTTCGGCATCTTCAATATGCTCTACCCCATCTAGATCGAAGCCCACCTTGCTGCCGAAGCGTTTGAGTAGGATGATCATCACAGGGGTCAAGGCCATGGAAAGCACCACAACGGCCGTCATATTGGCATTGACCGTGCTGTCGATCACACCACTTTTGGCTGCCGCTGCAAAGAGAACAAAGGCAAATTCACCCCCTTGGGCCATCAAGACCGCACGGTCTAGGGCTTCGGTGTGGCAGGCCTTGAGCAGGCGGGCAATAACGTAGATACAGATAAATTTAGCCGTCATAAAGGCAAAGAGGGTGGAGGCAATTAAGACCCAGTTCTCGGCCACGACATGCAGATCCAAAGCCATGCCCACGCCCAAGAAGAAGAGGCCTAAAAGCAAGCCACGGAAGGGCTCAATATCCACTTCCAACTGGTGGCGGAAGCTGGATTCAGATAAAAGCACGCCAGCCACAAAGGCCCCCATGGCCATCGACAGGCCGCCCACTTCCATTAAAAGGGCTGAGCCTAAGACCACTAGGAGGGCGGCAGCCGTCATCACTTCACGGGCCTTGGACTTGGCCAGCATCTTAAAGAAGGGGTTGATGAGGTAGTGACCAATCACCAACAAGGCTACCAAGGAACCACCTGCAATGCCGATTTCCGTTAAGATCTCAGCTGTGGTCTTGGCTGGCACATTAGGATCGGTTGGGGCAATAAAGGTGACCACCGCCAAGAGAGGCACAATAAGGAGGTCTTCAAAGAGAAGAATGGACACCATCTTCTGACCACGAGGGGCTGACATTTCGCCCCGTTCGCTCAAGACCTGCATCACAATGGCTGTTGAAGTCAAAACAAAGCCTGAAGCAGCCACAAAGGCGATCTGCCAAGGGAAGCCGGCCATAATGCCGATCAGGGTTAAGATCACGGCTGCTGTGATCACCTGCATGGTGCCCAGCCCGAAAATCTGCCCCCGTAATTCCCAAAGGTGGGCAGGCTTCATTTCTAGGCCGATAATAAAGAGGAACATAACCACACCCAGTTCTGCGGTGTGGATAATGGTTTGCGGGTCTTGGAAAAGCCCTAAACCAAAGGGGCCGATAACCAGGCCTGCGGCCAAATAGCCTAAAACCGAGCCAAGCCCTAAGCGTTTAAAGAGGGGGACGGCAATCACTGCTGCCCCAAGGAGGGTAACGACCTTCACCAGTTCGTGTGCGCCTTCTGCTGCCATAATTTTCCTTACAATAAAAACCGAGATAAAAGAGAAAACAAGCGGTCGAGATTTGCAGAAAATCTACAAATTTCAACCGCTTGCGCCTAATAATCAATAAAGGAGGTTGAATCTGCTCCTTCTTTTTCCACCACAGGCTGAACCATATGCTCACGCTTCAAGCCAAATTGCAGGGCCAGGCCGACTGCAACATAAATGGAAGAATAGGTCCCGAAGACAATACCAATCAAGAGGGCCAAAGAGAAGCTATGCAGGGTCGGGCCGCCCAACCAGAGCAAGGCCAAGACCACGAAAAGCGTGGTGACCGAGGTCATCAAGGTTCTTGAGAGGGTTTGGCTCAAGGAGATGTCAATCACTTCCTGGGCGCTGACCCGGCGGATCCTACTGAAGTTTTCCCGCACACGGTCGAAAACCACGATACTGTCGTTGAGGGAATAACCCACCACCGAAAGAATGGCCGCCACGAAGGTCAGGTCCACTTCAATTTGGAAGAAGGAGAAGACCCAAAGGGTCACCAATACATCGTGGAAGAGGGCCATAACCCCGCCCAAGGCCAGGCGTTTTTCAAAGCGCATGCCCACATAAAGCAGGAGCATGGCAAGCGTGGCAAGCGTGCCGTAAATAGCGCCCTCAGTTAGCTCCTTACCCACGTTTGGGCCGACAAATTCAATGCCTTGAATTTTGGCATCAGCGTCTAGGCTTTGGTGGATAATGCCCATGACCTTATCGCCCAGGCCTGGTTCTGCCACCGAGGCAGGCAGGCGGATCATCACATCCTTGGTCGAACCAAAGGTTTGCACCAGAGCACTGGAATAGCCGTTAGCATCTAGCACATCACGCACCTTGCCTAGGTCGGCTGGCTGGGAGAAGTTGGTTTCAATTACCGTGCCACCGGTAAAATCCAAGCCCCAGTTAAAGCCCTTGGTAGCAATGGTCAAGATACAGAAAATCGTCACCAGGGTTGAAAAGATAAAACCGACATAGCGGTATTTCATAAAAGGAATGAGTTTATAAGGAAGTTTGACTTCTGACGCATTCACTTCAATCGGTTGAGTTGCCATAAGCTAAGCCCCCTTAAATCCAAAGTTTTTTGACACGTTTGCCACCATAGACCCAGTTTACCAACATACGGGTGCCCGTAATGGCGGTGAACATGGAGATCAAGACCCCAAGCGAGAGGGTGATGGCAAAGCCCTTGATTGGGCCAGTTCCCACACCATAAAGCACAAGAGCGGTTAAGATGGTAGTGAGGTTGGAGTCAAAGATACTGCTGAAAGCACCATTATAGCCCTCTTGAATAGCCTGCTGTATGGAGCGGCCATTACGCAGTTCTTCCTTGATCCGTTCATAAATTAGTACGTTGGCATCAATGGACATCCCGACCGATAAAACCAAACCTGCGATCCCTGGCATGGTTAAGGTGGCACCAATGATGGACATTGCACCTACGGCGAGGATCATATTGGCTAAAAGCGCAACCGAGGCAAAAATGCCGAAGACCTTATAGTAAACCAAACAAAAGAGAATGGTTAAGCCCAAGCCCAAGTAGCTGGCCTCCATCCCTTGCTTGATGTTATCTGCCCCCAAGGAGGCCCCGATGGTGCGTTCTTCCACGATCACAATCGGCGCAATCAAGGCACCTGAACGAAGAAGCACAGCTAAGTTTTGGGCTTCAGCGGCAGAGTCCACACCTGTGATTTGGAAGTGGCTGCCAAAACGGCCTTGGATGGTGGCCACGTTAATGACTTCTTCATGCTTGTCTAGGATAACCTTGCCATTTTCGTCCTTACGGCCTGAATCCTTATACTCACGGTAAAGGGTGGCCATGGGCTTGTGGATAGAGCGCTTGGTTTCTTCCGACATAATGCTGCCGCCCTCAGCATCAAGGGTAATGCTAACCTGCGGGAGGCCACGGTCGTCCTTGCCAGATGAAGCATCAATAATATGCTCCCCGCCTAAAACTACCTTCCGTCTTAAGATAACTGGGTTGCCGTTACGATCCATCTTCATTTCCGAATCGGCAGGCACAATGCCCCGTGCTAACTGGGCTGGATCAACATCGTCTTTGACCATACGGAACTCAAGCGTGGCTGTTGCCCCCAAGATCTCTTTAGCTCGGGCAGTATCTTGCACACCTGGCAATTCCACTACGATCCGCTCTGCCCCTTGGCGCTGAATGGTTGGCTCAGATACCCCCAACTCCTCTACCCGCTTACGCAAAATGGAGAGGTTCTGCTCAATGGCCGAAGCACGGGCTTCAGACAGGCCTGTGTCAGATAATTTCAGGGCCAATAAATTTGGCGCAGCAAGTTGCACATCTAAGGTTTGGTGCTGACGGCGAATAAAACGAGCAGCTTTTTCAGCGCTGTCGCTGTCCTCAAATTCGACTTCTGTGACGAAATTTTCCTGTTTTTTGAAGGACTTAGGCTGCAACTTCTCACGGCGTAACTCATTACGCAGGCTTTCTTGTAGGCTATCCTGCATTTTGGACAGGGCGGTGTTCATGTCCACTTCCATCAGGAAGCGTACCCCACCCCGCAAGTCCAAGCCCCGCTTCATGGGGCTACCGCCAATGCTGGTCAGCCAGTCTGGCGTGGCAGGTGCCAGGTTAAGGGCTACGGAATAGTTGTTGCCTAAGACTTCTGAAATTTTATCCTTGGCTGGTAATTGCTGTTCGTCTTGCTCAAAACGCACCAAAATCGAGCCATTCTCAAGATTCAGCGCCTTGGGCGTGATGTTCATGGAAGCAAGTACCTGCTGTACTTGAGTCAGGGTTTGACTGGTAGCTTGCTGACCCCGTGTGCCTGAAATTTGCACAGACGGGTCTTCGCCATAAAGGTTAGGAAGGGCATAAAGGCCACCGATGGCAACAATAAAGATGACCATCAGGTTCTTCCAAAGGGGAAAACGGTTTAACACAATGTTTACCTGTATTAAAGACGAAAATGAGCAGGCAGAAGCCCGCCTAGCTCATTATCAGGGTTGAAATTAAAGGGTTTCGATAGAACCTTTTGGTAGCACGGCTACCACGAAATCACGTTTAATGGTCACTTCTGTGTTGGCGTTTAAAGCAAGCACGATGTTGTCGCTGTCGGCTTTTACTTTGGTGATTTTGCCAATCAAACCGCCACTGATGAGGACTTCTGTGCCCTTTTCAAGGCTGGCCAATAGTTCACGTTGTTGTTTTTGACGCTTGGCCTGTGGACGATAGATCATAAAATAGAAGATTAAACCGAAAATCACCAGAATAAAGATCATTTCCATTCCGCTACCTTGTTGCATAAAAGCTCCTTATAAATCAATGAGTTAAATTAAAAATGAAATTTTTCTTATTAGGCTTCAAACGCCAAGAAAAATTGGGGACTACCATAGCATAAAATCGCCTGATTTTCGAGAAAAAAATCAGGCCAGGACAGATCAGCTCTGTTTGCTTTGACTTTTAGGCTAGAATGGGGATATTGTGTTCCTCCCCTTTCATTTCAATATATCATAGGAAAAAAGATGAAAAAATATCTCCTGCAAGCGGGCCTGCTGGCCGCTTTTTTTGCAAATTCTGCCCTGGCCCATAATGTTCAAGTGAATGCCAACTTACCTGCCGTGTCGGTGGCTGACAGCGGCGAATTGCTGGTCAAGTCTGGCAAGGTCAGCTATCAAAGCTGGTCTGCCAATCAACTCAAGGGCAAGGTGCGGGTGGTGCAGCACATTGCCGGGCGCAGCAGCGTCAAAGAGAAAAACCAGGCCCTGATGGATGCCATCAAGGCGGCCAAGTTCGATGGCACAAAATACCAAACCACCACCATTATCAATGCCGATGATGCCATTGTTGGCACGGGGATGTTTGTGAAAAGCAGTGCAGAAGACGGCAAACTGGCCAACCCTCATTCTCAAGTCGTGCTAGACCAAGAAAGCAAGGTTAAAAAGGCTTGGGCCCTTAAGGATAAAGAAAGTTTTATCGCCGTGCTAGACAAACAGGGCAAGGTGCAGTTTGTGTCTGAGGGCAAGCTGTCTTCAGCCCAAATCAAGCAGGTGATTGAGTTGGTTAATCACTTACTTGGCCAGTAACAAGCGGGCAAAAAAGCCTGATTTTTTGCAAATCAACCAGCTTTTAGGCGGTTGGGCAAAATGGCTTGGAAAAGCTCCCGGCTCTTAAGGGGCTGGGAGCCTAAATAGGGTTTGAGGGCCATGCGGGTAAAACGCTTGGCTGCCTGCTGGGTGGATTTTTGGCTGAAGTCCAATCGGTCGAAGGCCAGTAAATCTTCCCCCAGAAAGCTATTGTTATTTTGCAGAAGGGAGGCCATAAAGCCCTCTTCTTCCCGGAATTGATAGGTCATGGTGGGGGAAATCTCCTCCCCTGTGGCACAACAGTGGGCGAAATCTACCGCATAGCCCATGGCTTTCAGCACCTGAAATTCAAAGGTGCGTAAGGTAGGCTCGATCTGCGTAGGCTGTATAGCTAACTGGGTCACACAGCTTAAGTAGTGCTGAAAGAGTTCAGGATAGGCCGTTTGCGGCTCCAGCACTCGGCTCAAGACTTCATTGACATAAAAGCCGCTATAGAGGGCTAAAGTCTGCATGGGCAGTGCCAGGGAGGCGGGTTCGGCCTTGGTCAGGGTTTTAAGATCGCCCTTGCCCGTCCATTTAAGCAAGAGGGGAGTAAAGGGCTGGAGAACCGATTTCAGAGGCGAACGCACCCGCCTGGCCCCCTTGGCCAGCAGGGTAATCCGCCCCTCATATTCGGTGAAGAAATCCACCAAGAGGCTGGTTTCGCTATAGTCCCGGCGGTGGAGCACAAAGCCCCGCTGCCATTGTTCGCTGTTCATTTGCAAAATAATCTCAATATCTCGCCGCTTGTTAGTCCCTATATTCCGTAATCACCCTCGGGGTCAATTTGGTAATCAATTCATAATTAATCACCCCGATAGCCTCAGCCACTTGTTCGATCAAGAGATCTTCGCCCCATAAAATAACCTCATCGCCCACCTTATCCTGGCTGTCAGGGCCAAGATCGACCGTCATCATGTCCATAGAAACCCGGCCGACAATAGGCACAATGCGGCCATTGACCAGCACAGGCGTGCCTTCAGGTGAATTGCGGGGGTAGCCGTCGCCGTAGCCAATGGCTACCACGCCGATTTTGGTGTCCCGTTCGCTGACCCAAGCTCCGCCGTAGCCAACGGGTTCGCCGGCCTTGTGTGCCCTAACTGCAATCAGGGAGGAAGACAGGGTCATAACAGGCTTAAAGCCTAGATCGGTAATGGGCTGATTGTGGGGAGAGATGCCATGCATAATAATGCCGGGCCGAACCCAGTCGTAGTGGGCCTGTTGCCAATAAAGAATACCGCTGGAGGCAGAAATGCTCCGCTCCCCTTCAAAGCCCTGGGTGGCCTGCTCAAAGGTGGCGATTTGCTTTTCGGTATAGCCGCAGTCTAGCTCATCAGCTCGGCTAAAGTGGCTGACAAAATTGATTTGATTAACCAGGGAGCAGGCCTTGAGGCGGTCATAAAAGGTTTGAACCTCCTCAGGCTGAACCCCCAGGCGGTGCATACCCGTGTCGATTTTAAGCCAAACATCGACTGGGAAATAGATCTTGGTCTTGCGTTTCCAAAAGCTTTTTCCCTCCTCCCTTTCATGTTCTTGCGAAACAGCCTCCAGGAGTTCTAATTGCTCCTTGCAATGCACCACCGTATCAAAACGGCGGGACAGGGTTTTAAGCAGTTCATTACGGTCAAAAAAGCCTTCCAAAAGCACAATCTTGCCCGCATAGCCGCTTTCCTGAATGCTCAAGGCTTCCTTGATGCGTGCCACCCCAAAGGCATCCACCAAACCTTCTAGGTTTTTGGTCACACGGCGAATGCCCTGGCCGTAGGCATTGGCCTTGACCACGGCACAAAGTTTGCTGTTTGGTGCGAGGGATTTAATCAGTTGAATATTATGGCGCAGGGCAGCGCCATTGATGGTAACAGTTGCGGGCTTCATTGGCTTTCCTAGGCATGAATAATGATGCGGGGGATTATACGCCTATTTTTGTGGAAGGTGTAGCAACTCATCCCCGCTTGGGCAACCACAAGGCCGCAAGCCCCAAGATAGGCAGGTAGCCACACCAGGTAAAGATGGCTTGAATGCCATATTGATCCGCCAAGAAACCCAGGAGGGCGGCGGCAATGCCACTGATGCCGAACATAACCCCAAACATAAGCCCTGAAATCATGCCCACTCGGCCGGGTACGGCTTCTTGGGCATAGACCACCATGGCAGAAAAGGCGGAGGACATGATAAAGCCTGCTAAAATAGCAAACACGATGGTGAAGGCGAGGTTGGCACTGGGGAGCAAGAGAGCAAAAGGAGCCATGCCAATGAAGGAGAACCAGATGACCTTGTTGCGGCCGATTTTATCGCCAATCGGCCCACCTGCGAAGGTGCCCAGGGCGACAGCCCCTAAAAAGGCGAAAAGATAGAGCTGGGCAGAGGCTAAGGTCAGTTGAAACTTGTCCATCAAATAAAAGGTGAAATAGTTGCTAAGGCTGGCGATGTAGGTAAATTTGACGATCATGAGGAGCATGATCACCCCAAGGGCCCGCAGCAGGGTTTTGCCTGCCAAGCCTGCCTGTGCGGCCTGTTTGGCTTGATTGACGGTTTGTGGCTGGGCACGCACCCAGAGGCTAATTCGATAAAGCACATAGAGCAAGGCCAGGGCAAGCAGGCCAATGGACACGATGGCAGATTGGCCCAGAGGCACAATAAAGAGGGCGCAAACCAGTGGCCCGAGGGCGGAGCCACTGTTGCCACCCACCTGAAAGAGGGATTGGGCGGTGCCGAATTTACCGCCCGAAGCCATTCTGGCTACCCTTGAGGCTTCAGGGTGGAAGATGGCTGACCCCATGCCAACCAAGCAAACTGCAACCAATAAAAAAGCAAAGTTGGGCGCAAGGGCCAGCAAGAGAATACCGGCCAACGTTAAGAGTGTGCCTGCGGGCAGCAAGAGGGGCTTGGGATGTTTGTCGGTATAAAGGCCAATCCAGGGTTGAATGAGGGAAGCTGTGACTTGATAGACAAAGGCCAGCAGGCCGATTTGGCTAAAACTGAGAGCGTAATTGTCCTTCAGCATAGGGTAAACCGCCGACACCACGGCCTGAATCAGGTCGTTTAATAAATGGGCCAGGGCAACAGACAGCAAAATCGACATAACCATTTTTTCGGCTTTCATAGATTTCCTCTTGGTGATGGGCGGTTTTAGGGAATTTGCAAAAAAGAAGCAAAACTAGCCCGCTTGTGGGCCTTGTTCTTCTAGCTTCCATTCATAGTTGAGCCAGCTATTATCCTGCTTGGCACCGAGGCGGGCATAAAAGCGTTTGCCAGCTTCATTCCAAGGGGCAACAGTCCATTTGATTTGCAGGCAATTATGGGCCTTGGCCTCTGCCTGTAAGGCCAGCATAAGCTGCTCGCCTACCTTTTGGCCACGGTAGGCTGCATCTACATAAAGCTCCTTGAGATAAATAGCGGGGCGATTTTGGGCGGTAAAAGGCAGGAAATAATAGACCGCAATCCCAATCAACTTGTCGCCATCAAGGGCAACCAGGCTGTAGAAATCGGGCGGATTTTTGTTAAACCCACTCTCTTCGACAATGTCAGGGGTAATGGCAAAGCTATCAATATAGCGTTCAAAAATCGCAAGTTCACGCATTAAACGCCACATTTGGGCGCAGTCTTGTCTTTGGGCTGGACGGATGTGAAGGGCCATGATCTTCCTTACATAAGAGTGGAGAATGGGGATTAGCCTACACTATTTTTGCTGGAAAAACCATGGCTAAGGTAGAAGCCCATTTGGAGGCCTGAGCAGGACGAATTTTGACATAGATCAGACAAGATTTATCTGCTATAGTGCGAACGGTTCTTAACACTTAGCAGATGTGAAAGATTGTGCTATAATCCACCCGTCTTCTGAGTTTGAAGAAATCTTTTGTTTAACTTTAATATAGGTGAAAAATCTATGGCTATTAAAATTGGTATTAACGGCTTTGGCCGTATCGGTCGTATCGTATTCCGTGCTGCTCAACTTCGTGATGACATCGAAGTAGTCGGTATCAACGACTTAATCGACGTTGATTACATGGCTTACATGTTAAAATACGATTCAACTCACGGCCGTTTCAACGGTACGGTTGAAGTGAAAGATGGTCAATTAGTGGTAAACGGCAAAACCATCCGTGTGACTTCTGAGCGTGACCCTGCCAACCTTAACTGGGGTGCAATCGGTGTTGATATCGCTGTTGAAGCAACAGGTTTATTCTTAGACGATGCGACAGCCCGTAAACACATCACTGCTGGCGCCAAAAAAGTGGTTTTAACTGGCCCATCTAAAGATGCTACCCCAATGTTCGTTAAAGGCGTAAACTTCTCTGCTTACGCTGGCCAAGACATCGTGTCTAACGCATCTTGCACCACCAACTGCTTAGCCCCACTTGCTCGTGTTATCCACGAAACATTTGGTATTAAAGATGGTTTAATGACCACTGTTCACGCAACAACAGCCACTCAAAAAACCGTAGATGGCCCATCTGCTAAAGACTGGCGTGGTGGCCGTGGTGCTTCACAAAACATCATCCCTTCATCAACTGGTGCTGCTAAAGCGGTAGGTAAAGTATTACCAGCCTTAAACGGCAAATTAACTGGTATGGCCTTCCGTGTACCAACAGCTAACGTGTCTGTAGTTGATTTAACTGTAAACCTTGAAAAACCAGCTTCTTATGAAGAAATCAAGGCTGCTATCAAAGCCGCTGCCGAAGGCCAAACCTTCAACGGTGAATTAAAAGGCGTTTTAGGCTACACAGAAGATGCTGTTGTTTCTACAGACTTCAACGGTGCCACTGAAACCTCAGTATTTGATGCCAACGCAGGTATCGCCTTAACAGATACTTTCGTGAAACTTGTTTCTTGGTACGACAACGAAGTTGGCTACTCAAACAAAGTATTAGACCTTGTAGCTCACGTTTATAACTACAAAGGTTAATTCGAGTTTAATCTGATTAAAAAGCCTTGCTATTAGCAAGGCTTTTTTGTTATAGAAAGACCGTACCTCAAGCCTTTGAAAAACAAGGGCTTGAACCTAGCAGGAAGCAGCCTTCATGGCTTTGACAAAGTCGCCTAACTCCGTCAGCAACTTGGCCTGATCATCCAAATTTCGCTCAATGATTTTCACAATAGCTGAACCTGAAATAGCACCATCTGCCCCTAATTTGAGGGCATCAGCCACCTGTTGAGGTTCAGCAATCCCAAAGCCTTGCAAGATTGGGGCGGAATTGGCCCGCTTGAGGGCTTGAACCAAACTGTCTAAATTTTCCGCACTACTCTGGTTTTCGGCACTGGTTACGCCTGCCCGGGAAACCAGGTAGGTGTAGCCCTGGGTTTCTTGTGCGATTTGCTCAATGGTTTGCTCATCAGCATTAGGCGGGCAGATAAAGACCGGCGCAATGCCGTGGCGCTGGGCGGCCTGGGTAAATTCCTTTCCATATTCCACAGGAATATCGGCTACGAGCACCGCATCCACGCCTGCTTCTTGGCAGCGGGCATAGAAGTTATCAATCCCCGGCACAAAAATCAGGTTGGCACAAAGCAAGAGACCAATAGGGATATGAGGATATTTCGCCCGAACCTGGGCCAACAGGTCAAAGCAGGCATCGGTGCTATAGCCGCCGTCCAAGGCCCGCTTATTGGCGGCCTGAATAACTGGGCCGTCTAGGAGTGGATCGGAAAAGGGGAAGCCCAGCTCTAGGGCGTCAGCACCATTGGCAACCAGGGTGTCGATGATCTCTAGGCTGCGGTCAAAATCTGGATCGCAGAGGGTGACAAAGGGAACAAAGGCACCTTGGCCTTTGGCCTTGAGATCTGCAAATAGGGTGTCAAAACGGTTCATTATTCCTCTCCTTTGCCGTTTAAAATCTTATCCACTGTGAAAATATCCTTGTCGCCCCGGCCTGATAGATTAACCACCAGAAGCTGCTCTTTTTCAGGGTTTTCCGCAATCATTTTGAGTGCATGAGCCAAAGCGTGGGAGCTTTCCAGGGCAGGAATAATCCCCTCATGCTTGGCCAGGGCCTGGAAGGCATCTAGGGCCTCTTGGTCGGTAATGGAAACATAATCTGCCCGGCCTGTGGCATTGAGGTAGGCATGTTGTGGCCCAACCGAAGGGAAGTCTAGGCCGGCTGAAATGGAGTAGGACTCCTCAATTTGGCCGTCTTTGGTCTGCATAATAGGGGATTTCATGCCGAAATAAATGCCCACTGTGCCATGTTTGAGCGGTGCCCCGTGCTGGCCGGTGGCAATCCCCTTGCCGGCTGGCTCTACGCCAATCAAGCGCACGCCCCGCTCTTCGATAAAATCAGCAAAGATCCCAATGGCATTAGAGCCACCACCCACAGCCGCAATTACCGCATCAGGCAGGCGGCCTTCACGCTCTAAGATTTGCTGTTTGGCCTCTTCTCCAATCATTTTTTGGAACTCACGCACAATAGTAGGGAAGGGGTGAGGGCCGGCTGCTGTGCCTAGGAGATAATGAGTGGTTTCATAGTTGGCCGCCCAGTCCCGCATGGCCTCACAACAGGCATCCTTGAGGGAGCAAGATCCCTTTTCAACCGCAATGACTTCAGCTCCCATCAAACGCATACGAAAGACATTAGGCGATTGGCGCTCTACATCCTTGGCTCCCATATAAATGCGGCAGGGCAAGTCCAACATGGCGCAGGCCAAGGCCGTGGCTACCCCGTGCTGGCCGGCACCCGTTTCAGCGATAATCCGGGTCTTGCCCATACGTTTGGCCAAGAGAGCCTGGCCTAGGACTTGATTGGTCTTATGGGCGCCGCCATGGAGTAAGTCTTCCCGCTTGAGGTAGAGCTTGGTTTTGGTCCCTTTGGTTAGGTTGCGGCAAAGGGTCAGAGCAGTCGGGCGGCCTGCATAGTTTTTTAGCAAGTCGGTAAACTGGCGTTGGAAATCTGGATCTTGCTGGGCCTCAACAAAGGCGGCTTCCAGCTCTTTTAAAACAGGCACGAGAATTTCGGGCACATACATGCCGCCAAATTCGCCAAAATAAGGATTGAGTTGTGTGGTCATAGGGCTTCCTCTTGAAGTTTTGCACTACTATACTAGTACAAAATCAAGATTTCAAGTAGAAATCAGAAAATAAGCGGGAAATCAGGCCAAGAAAAATGCCCCGCCACTGACGAGGCAAATTGAGGACACGCCCTAATAAAGCAAGGAATAAAGCTGACGTCTAAACTTGACCACCAGCGGGTCAGCATTGCCCATGGCCGCTAGAATGGCCAGGAATTGGCTTTTCACCTCGCCATCACCTGCGTTTAGATCGGCTTGCAGCCATTCAAATAAGAGGGTCAAGGCTTCTTCATTCTTATGGGCCTGATGAAGCTGATTGGCCAGTTTCACCGCAATTTCAGGACTGCGGTTCTGGGCATAGTCTTTTTGTAGCTGCTGGAGTTCTGGCGAGTCACTGGCCTGCTCCAACAAGTCAATTTGAGCCTGCAAGCCCTTCCAGCGGCTGTCCCTGTCCTGAATAGGAATTTGAGCCAAAATCTCCTTGGCAGGTTCGATCTGCTTCATGGCCACATAGGTTTCGGCATAAAGTAAGGCAAAATCGCTATTCTTCTTATCACTTAACTCCCAGGCCGCCTTCAATAAGGGCAGGGCCTTGTCGTACTGTTCATTTTGCAAATGCTCCAAGGCCTCATTGAATTTTAGCTCGTCTTCTTTGGGCAAGATATTGGCCAAGCGAATACGTAATTCCTGTTCTGGTAGCGGGCCTGAAATGGCATCAACAGGCTGGCCTTCTAGAAAGAAATAAGAGGTTGGCACAGCCTGAATGCGAAATTGGGCGGCAATCATCGGTTGCTCGTCACAATTGACCAAGGCCAAAATAAATTGATGAGCATATTCATCGGCTAGGCGGCGAAACAGGGCATCCATCTCCAACGAGGCAGGATCACGGGGGGAGGAAAAGTGAAAAACGACTGGGCGGGTGGCCGTTTGGTCTAAGACCTCACGGAAATTGTTTTCGGTAACTTGGACGATATATTCCATACAAG
Organism: Pasteurellaceae bacterium RH1A; assembly: GCA_012221805.1. Taxonomy (NCBI): domain Bacteria; kingdom Pseudomonadati; phylum Pseudomonadota; class Gammaproteobacteria; order Pasteurellales; family Pasteurellaceae; species Pasteurellaceae bacterium RH1A. The sequence goes on from CP015195.1 coordinate 2,063,305, forward strand.
CGGCTCCATTTTGATAGATTTTTGCAAATTCTAACAGAAAGGGAACCGCTTGCCTAAAAAAATCAAGGCGAGCCGCAGCCCGCCTTGTTGGTTATGAGAGATTATTGAACAAACTTCTCACCCAATTCAATATCTGCACGCAGGGTAGCTAACATGCCTTGTACTGCGTCTTTTTCAAATTGGCTGATTTCGCCGAAGGAAAGGACCTCTTCCACACCGTTGCGGCCTAAACGCACAGGTTGAGCGAAGAAGCGGGCGAATTCGCCTGGGCCTTCAACGTAGGTGTATTCAACCACTTCTTCACCTGTTAGGCCTTTTAAGATGGCACGGGCAAAGCGGGCTGCGGCTTGGGCCATAGAGAGAGTAGCTGATCCGCCGCCGGCCTTGGCTTCAACCACTTCTGTACCTGCATTTTGAATGCGTTTGGTCAGTGAGGCAATTTCTTCATCGCTGAAGGTAATGCGTTCTTCTGCGGCATAGGCTTGGGAAAGAAGCGGGAGGATGGTTACGCCAGAGTGGCCGCCGATCACAGGCACGGTCACGCTATTGACATCCTTGCCTTTTAATTCGGCTACGAAGGTTTCAGAGCGGATAACGTCTAAGGTGGTCACGCCGAATAATTTACGTTTGTCGTACACGCCGGCTTTTTGAGCACTTCTGCGGCAATAGCAACCGTGGTATTGACTGGGTTGGTCACGATACCGATACAGGCTTTCGGGCAAACTTGAGCGGCTTTTTCCACCAGGTTACGCACGATACCGGCGTTGATGTTAAAGAGGTCTGAACGATCCATACCTGGCTTACGGGCCACGCCTGCGGTGATGATGACTAAGTCCGCACCCTCAAGGGCTGGAGTTGGGTCTTCACCAGAAAAGCCTTCTGCTTTGACAGCAGTTGGGATATGGCTGATGTCCACCGCCACACCAGGAGTCACTGGAGCGATGTCGTATAAGGCCAATTTAGTGCCTTCTGGCAACTGTAATTTTAATAATAGGGCGAGGGCTTGGCCGATGCCGCCTGCGGCGCCTAATAATGCTACTTTCATGGAATACTCCTCTTTAGGTACAAAATTAACTAGAGCAAGTCTAAGCAAAAGGCAAGTAAAATTCAAACACCAAAATGCAAATTTGAGAGGTAACGCAAATTTTTAATAAAAAAAGTCGGTTTACATTGCTTTTTTTGCATAAACGGGCAAAAATTCTGACTATTTATAAGAGAGAAAAATATGGAAAAAACCGAAAGCCTGTCTGAGGCCTTTAAGGCCCTCTTAAGAGAAGAAAAATTTGGCTCGCAAAGTGAGATTGTCCAAGCCCTGCAAGAGCTGGGCTTTGATAATATCAACCAGTCCAAGGTCTCCCGTATGCTGACCAAATTTGGGGCCGTTAGAACCCGTAATACCAAGATGGAAATGGTTTACCACCTGCCGCCCGAGCAAGGCATTCCAACCAGCTCCAGCCCCTTAAAAAACCTGGTGCTAGACATTGATCATAATGAGATGATCATCGTGGTCAAAACCAGCCCAGGTGCCGCCCAGCTTATTGCTCGTATGTTAGACTCCATGGGCAAGGCCGAGGGCATTTTGGGCACCATTGCAGGCGATGACACCATTTTCATCACGCCCACCCGCCAAACCGCCATCCAGGACTTGTTGCGGGCCATTACCGAACTTTTTGAGAACTCTTTCTAATGCAGATATTTATCACAGGCGGCACGGGCTTTATCGGCCAAGCCTTGGTGGAAGCACTCTTGGCCCAAGGCCACCAGCTCACCCTCTTAACCCGCAAGCCCAGGGCCGATAAACAAGGGGTCAAATATTGCCAAGATCTTGCAAGGTTCCCTGACTTCAATGGCTTTGATGCGGTGATCAACCTAGCAGGCGAGCCGATTTTTGATAAGCGTTGGACGCAGGAACAAAAGGCCAAGCTGGTTGCCAGCCGTGTGGATTTAACCCGCCAAGTGGTTGCCAAAATCCAGCAGAGCAGCCAGCCGCCCCATACCCTGATTTCAGGCTCGGCCACAGGCATTTACGGCAGCCTTGCAGAAAAAGGCGATGAAACAACCGCTTGTAGCCAAAACTTTGCCGCCCAACTCTGCCAAGCCTGGGAGGCTGCGGCTCTTGAGGCCCAAAGCGAGCAAACCCGAGTTTGCTTGGTGCGAACAGGCATGGTTATGCACCCTAAAGGTGGCGCACTTAAACGGATGCTGCCCCTCTACCGCCTAGGCTTGGGGGGTAGGCTGGGTTCAGGCCAACAACATTGGGCCTGGATTTCCTTGGCCGATCAGGTCAAGGCCCTGCTCTTTTTACTGGAAAACCCTGCCTGCCAAGGTGCCTTTAATTTTGTTGCCCCCAATCTACTGACTCAGGCTGATTTTAACCGCACCCTGGCCCAACAGCTCAAACGCCCGGCCTTTTGCCATGCGCCAGCCTTTATGCTCAAGCTGGTTTTGGGCGAACGTGCCCACCTCTTGTTGGATAATCAACCACTCGTGCCACAAAAATTGCTGGATGCGGGATATAAATTCACTCACCGCAGTCTAAGTGAAGCCCTTTTACAACCAAGGATTTAAGATGAAAAAATTATTACTTATTCTGGCCCCGGCCCTGCTCCTTACAGCCTGTGCCACGCCCACCCAAACCAGCAGCGTGCCTATGGACATGAAGGCCGTAGAAGACTACAACCGCCGAGTGGCCACAGGCAATACGGTGACCGAACGCCCAGCCTACAAGCAGGAAAATTGGGAGCTGAACCAAAGTGACCGCCAGCCTAAGCAGCAGGCTCGCCCGGTTTACCACCCTCGTATTTATCCCTCTATCGGTGTCCATCGAGGCTGGGGCCGTACGGGTCTAGGTGTGGGTCTAGGTGGTTATTACTAGAGATAAAAAAACGCTTTGAAAATGATCTTCAAAGCGTTTTTCTTTTACTGGTAGCGGTTTCTTGGGCAATCCATCGGCTCCCATTCCTTGGTGTAGCAGATAAAAAGTTCGCTCTTGCTAGCGCCCATATAGGCGCCATTGAGTTGCGGGTTGTTGTTGCGCATCCACTTAAAAAGCTCTGACTTATTCAGCTGAAACTTAGGCAGGCTGAGGGCAAGGAAAAGCTCCTTTTGCTTAGCAAAATATTCATCTGCCGTGTCAAAGGCACAGGCTCCGTGCTTTTCCCATTGGCCCTGGAGGAGGGTGGCACTTGGCGACTCAGGCAGGTATTGCTCAATGGTGGCTTCCGGCAGTTCGGCTAAATCCCCCTTACAAAAACGTGGATGTTCAGAAATCCTACGTGCCTTGGCATTCTGTGGCCAAAGGCCGTGGATAACCCAGCCAAACTCTTGAAAACCACCACACTGATAGAGCTGGTTCTTAGGCACATTGCCGTCATTACGTTGCTTTTGCAGATCGCAAAAAGCAGGCGACCAAGACAGGGCCAGGGTGTAGTAATCCACAGGTGCCTTCTTATTGGGGCCGTACTTGTCATATTTCATGACCGTATCGTAGTTGCCCGAAATGGTAGCCGTCAGAGATTGCTGCTGTTTGTCGCTGAAATACCAGCCTGCAATCACCAGGCCCATAAAGAGGACAACAAAGACGGAAAGATGCGACAGTTTCTTTTGGGTCATAGGCTTCCTTAAATTTTATCAGGGTGGTGGATCATCACAAAACGCTCCCAAAGCTGCTCCTCGGTTTCCACATGGTCTGGATCGTTGATGATGCAGTTATTGATGGGGCAGACCTTGCGGCAGGTGGGCGTGTCATAGTGGCCGACACATTCCGTACAGAGGACGGGGTCGATCACATAGATCTCATCGCCCACTGAAATGGCATCATTGGGGCACTCGGGCAGGCACATATCGCAGTTGGTGCATTTGTGGGTGATCAGTAAGGCCATAGGTTCCTAGTCGTGATAAAAAGAGCGAATTATACACAGTCTGCACCCAACAAGCGGGGAAAAATGCGTAAAATTTTGCAAATTAAAGCAACATCTTCACAATCTTATCCAGCTTAACCCGCCCAAAACGCTTGAGTAGCTGCTGAACCTTGTCTGGGTAGTCCCGCTGCTGTTCCAAGTCGCTATAGTGGCTGAGTACCGTAGTATGGGTGCGGATTTGGGCCAACTCTGCCGCAGCCTTTTCGGCCAGCTCGGCTTGAGGATCTGAAATCAAGACAGCATTTTCCGCATCCAGCCCCCAAGCCCGTGGGTTGAGGTTGTTGCCTGTGAGCAAGAGATAGCGGCTATCAATCCAGACGCCCTTGAGGTGGTAGCTGTTGTCCCCGTCCTTCCAAAGCCGAATGGTCAGCTGGCCATTTTGCAAGTAAGCATCGAAACGCTTGCTAAAGGCTCGCAGGTTCTTCTCATACAAATAAGGCAGGGCCGAGGCCATAGTAAAACGCTCATGAGGCGGCGTGTAGAAGTCGTTGGCCGTTTTGTCGCCCACAATAATTTCCACCTGCTTGCCCCGCTCCAGGAGCCATTTGAGGCGGCTGCGCAGGGAGCGTGGGAAGTTAAAATAAGGGGTACAAATAGTTAATTTTTGCTCCACCTGATAGAAAAGCGCCTCAATGGTTTTATTGAGTGGGTTCTTACGCCCCAGGCCGGCCAAAAGGGCTAAGCTAATGCCCTCTTGTGCCTGCTCTGCGCCTTGATAGGCATAATTCTGCTGGCTCAAGTAACGGCGAAAGGCTCTGATGTCAGGGCGGATCTCTGCCGTTTTAGGCCGCTGGGCCTGGTCTAAACGATTGACCGCCACATTGGGCAGAATATGGTTTTGAGTGAAGTCCACTACCGCATCGGCCAGCTTTTTATTGGTGATAGTATGGTAGCGGTCGTAGCGGTAGCGCTCAAACTGTTGCAAATAAACATTGTTGATGCTGGCCCCACTGTAAAGCAGGGTGTCATCAAAAACAAAGCCCTTGAGGTGCAGGACGCCAAAGACCTCTCGGCCGTTAATAGGCACTCCCCAGCATTGGATTTCCTGATCTTCTGGCAGGGCATATTTTTCCCGCATTTGGGTGTAGAAATCCGCATTGGATCCGCTGGCCGCCTCGCCAATCCGCCCCCGCTGGGCACGGTGCCAATCCACCAGAATCTTGATGTCTAGCTCAGGCTTGGCCTGCTTGGCCTGGTACAAGGCCTCTAAAATCTCCTGCCCGGCTTCGTCTTTTTCAAAATAGAGGGCGGTCAGGTAGATACGGTGTTGGGCCTGCTTGATCAGGTCTAAAATCTGGCTTTTAAAGGCTGACGAACCCGATAAAAAAGCCACCTGATCCGCTGCCTGTGGCACATAGGACAGGTTGGCCAAATAGCGTTTGGCTCGTTCAACTTTATTTAAAATAAGCATATTCGCTCTCCAATTTAACAAGCGGGCGAAAAATTGCAAAAATTTGCAAGTATCCGACCGCTTGTTATCAACTGCGAAAGTCTGGATTTAGGCAAACTGACGTACTTCGCCACTGCCGTTTACATTCTCTTCACAACGTGAGCAGAGGCTTTCATCAGCAACGCTGGTGGAATAATGCCAGCAGCGTGGGCATTTCTCGCCCTCGGCTCGTTCCACTTTCACCGCCAAGCCTGCTAATTCGCCCTCGGCCACATCAGCCTCATTCAATGGCTTAACAATGGCTTGAGAGGTAATAAGTACAAAGCGGAGTTCGTTGCCAAGCTGTTCCAAGAGTGGACGGATTTGCTCGTTGGCATAAACCGTGACCTTGGCTTCTAAACCTGCCCCGATCAGTTTGTCGTTACGGGCCTGTTCTAGCACACGGTTTACTTCCGCACGCACTTTAAGCAGCTGCTGCCAGTAGTTGTCGTCTAGGCTTTCACCCTCATTCAAACCGAATAAGCCTGTGTAGAACTCCTCGGTAAAGACAAATTCTGGGCGGCCGTCCACTTGTGGCAAGTAGCCCCAAATTTCATCGGCCGTGAAAGAAAGGATTGGAGCAATCCAACGCACCAGGGCTTCAGAAATATGCCAAAGGGCCGTTTGACAGCTACGGCGGGCTAGGCTGTCCGCTTTTGTTGTATATTGACGGTCTTTAATGATGTCGAGGTAGAAAGAACCCATCTCAATTGAGCAGAACCGCATTAGACGTTGTACTACCGTGTGGAATTGGTAGTTATCGTAGGCGTCCTTGATCTCTTTTTGGGCTTCCAAGGCACAGCTAACCGCCCAGCGATCCAGGGAGATCATCTCTTCTGGTTTCACCTGATCCCGTTTTGGATCAAAGCCGTTTAAATTCGCTAATAAGAACCGAGCGGTGTTACGGATACGGCGGTAGGAATCGCCAGCACTGTTTAGGATCTTGTGGGAAACCGCAATTTCGCCAGTATAGTCGGTTGAAGCCACCCAAAGACGGAGAATATCCGCCCCGTTCTTGTCCCAGACCTCACTTGGTACAATCACATTACCAAGGGATTTAGACATTTTTCTGCCCTTTTCATCTACGGTGAAGCCATGGGTCAGCACTTGTTTGTAAGGGGCTTTGCCTTTTGTCGCAGTTGAAAGCATGAGGGAAGACATAAACCAGCCACGGTGTTGGTCTGAACCTTCGAGATACATATCGGCTTCGTTGCCGTGAAATTCTGGGCGAACGTCCACCACTGAACCAAAGGTCGATCCTGAATCGAACCATACGTCTAAGGTGTCTGGCACTTTGCGATAGATTTCTGCATCAGCTTCGCCTAACACCTCTTTCGGATCTAAATCCCACCAGGCCTGAATGCCTGCGCTTTCCACCCGTTTGGCCACTTCTTCTAGGATTTCGAGCGTACGTGGGTGGAGCTCTTCGGTTTCCTTATGGACGAACATTGTCATCGGCACGCCCCAGGTACGTTGGCGAGAAATACACCAGTCTGGACGGTTGGCCACCATTGTGTCAATACGGGCTTCGCCCCAGCTTGGGATCCAGCGGACTGACTTGATTTCGCCCAGGGCTTGCTTGCGTAAGCCCTGGGTTTCCATTCCGATAAACCATTGCGGGGTGGCACGGAAGATAATCGGGGTCTTGTGTCGCCAGCAGTGTGGATAGCTGTGTTTAATGCGGGCAAGCTTGAGTAAAGTGCCTGTTTCTTTGAGTTTTTCGATAACCAAATCATTAGACTCAAACACGCCCTTGCCGGCGAAGAAAGGCACGTCGGACTTGAATTTGCCATCGTTGGCAACTAAGCCCGCCATTTCAATGCCGAACTTGCGGGAGACGATATAGTCATCCTGACCGTGGTCTGGGGCGGTGTGTACCAATCCTGTACCGCCGTCAGTGGTGACGTGATCGCCTGTGATAAAAGGCACGGAGAAATCGTAGAAAGGATGGTTAAAGCGGAGCAATTCCAGGTCTTTACCTGTGGCTTCACCTAACACTTCAACCTTTTCCACACCTACAGCCTGAGCGACACTTTCTACTAAGTCCTTGGCTAGGATTAAACGCTCATCGCCAAATTGGAGGAGTTGATAATCGAGGTTTTCATTAAGAGAAATGGCACGGTTAGACGGCAAGGTCCAAGGGGTTGTAGTCCAAATGACCGCTGAAATCTGACCGCTTCCCTTGCCCACGGCATTGAATTTTTGTTCGATTTCTTGCGTCTTGACCGCCGGGAAACGTACATAAATAGACGGCGAAACCTTGTCTTCATATTCCACTTCGGCTTCGGCCAGTGAAGAACCGCAGTCCAAGCACCAATGAACCGGTTTTGAACCCTTGTAAAGGTGGCCATTTTCAATCACCTTGCCCAGAGTGCGGATAATGTTGGCTTCGGTGTTGAAGTTCATTGTGAGATAAGGATTATCCCAATCGCCCAAGACCCCCATACGGATAAAGTCCGCCTTCTGGCCTTCAACCTGCTCTTTGGCATAGTCACGGCAGGCTTGGCGGAATTCTGCGGCCGAAATTTTCTCGTTCGGCTTACCTACCAGGCTTTCTACCTTGAGCTCAATCGGCAGGCCGTGGCAGTCCCAACCTGGGATATAAGGAGAATCGAAGCCTAAAGCAGTTTTAGACTTGATAATAATGTCTTTGAGGATCTTATTTACGGCGTGGCCTAGGTGGAGATTACCGTTGGCATAGGGAGGGCCATCGTGCAAGATAAAGGTTTTCTTGCCCTTGGAGGCCTCACGGATTTGCTGGTAGAGCTTCTTCTCATACCAATTTTTCAGCATAGCTGGCTCACGCTTGGCCAAATCGCCACGCATAGGAAAACCTGTTTCAGGCAGGTTAAGGGTGTTTTTGTAATCAGTCATTTTGGTTTCCAGTTAATTTAAATTCGTTTGGTTACTTTCTTTGCTTCACCAAAGAAAGTAACCAAAAGTAAAATATTCTAATTTACTTCTTTTAATATAGATAAGGCAACTTTACTGTCGCTTACCTCAAACAAGTTTATATCTCTATCTTCTTTAATCTGTTGAATACAGGCCTGATAATTTTCTGCCATTCTTATAATTACCTCTTTTTCAACAATTCGAGGTAAGGTTCCATCAAGGGTTAATTTATCAATAAATCGTTGTTGATTTCGCTCTATACTGAGTTCTGTATTGGTAGGTAAAGCAATTACGATAATTTGATAACCAGCCTCTTTTAAAACAGTCAATAAATCGTTAGCTGTTTCAATATTATTAAACGTAGTCTCATAAACAACATTCAATTTTTCTTCAGTTGCTTTGGCTAATAAAGCTCTTGCAAACCGATGAGCGAAATTACCAGTTTTCTTATGTGCTTCTTCCCTACCATATCTTTCAATAAATGAATGGATTTTAGGGTGAGCACGGCGATAGTCGTCTGCCTGGATAGGAAAATAGTTTTTGGCAAATTTATGAAATTCCCGAATAAGCGTGGATTTACCGCTGCCACTAATACCCGAAAAAATAATGGCTTTGGGGCTCACTACACTCGTCAATCCAAAAGCAAATTTGGTATCTTCAAACCGTTCTTCAACGAGCTCTGGGCTTGGTTTAACTTCTCTAACCATTAACTATGCAAACGTAATTGATGATATTTATTTTGCAAACTTAGCACTTGCTCAATCACCGGCAAAACTTCCCGATAACGCTGTGGCACAAGTTCAAAATAGGCAGTTTCTAAATCTCGTAATAAGAGCCTATCTTGCTTACCTGCTTCTGTTTTTAGGGCTCCACTCATCATCATATCGGAAACGGTATCCGCACAAATCTCGTGAAAGACATCGCTAAAAGGCACATAGTCCTTAGCAAGGCTGGCTAGAATATGTTGTTTTTTCTCTTCTGTTAAGATCATAGATTTCCCCCAAGCAATGGATTTTACCCTGCTTTGGCTATTTTGCAAATTTTGCTGCTTTTTAGCCCGCTTGTTGGTTAAAAAAGCCTTTTACCGCCTGTACATCTCGCTCAATCTGGGCTTTCAATTCATCAAATGAGGCGAATTTGATTTCAGACCGCACCTTATGCAAGAAGGCCACTTCAATACTCTGGCCGTAAATAGACTGGTTAAAGTCGAAAATATGGACTTCCAAAAGCGGTTTTGTGCCGTTGATGGTGGGGCGGTTGCCTACATTGGCGATGCCCTGGAAGTCGCCTTGGGCGGTTTTAACCTGCACGGCATAGACCCCTTGAATAGGTGTAACCAGGCGGTTAAGCATAATGTTGGCCGTGGGGAAGCCGATGGTGCGGCCCAGCTTGTTGCCGTGGGCGACACGTCCTGCGATGGCATAGGGCTTGCCCAAAAGGCGTTGGGCCAGGGCTAAATCGTCCTTTTGCAGGGCCTCTCGAATCAGGGTGCTGCTAATGCGGTTTTCATCAAAATGATGGGTGTGGCTTTCCTCCACCGCAAAGCGGTATTTAAGGCCAGCATTACGCAAGGTGTGGTAATCACCCGCCCGCTTGGCCCCAAAACGGAAATCATCGCCTACGCTCAAATAACGCACCTTGAGCTGCCTAACTAAAAGCTCACTGATAAACTCTTCCGCACTGATTTGAGCGAATGTGTCCGAAAAGCGTACACAAAGCACAAAGTCCACGCCAGCATCTTCGAGTGCCTTGAGCTTGTCCCGCAGCCGCATCAGGCGGGCAGGCACCTTACAAGCGGTCAGATTTCCTGATTTTTTTGCAAAAAACTCCCGAGGCTGGGGTTCAAAGAGCATTACTACCGACGGCAGGCCTAATTCCATGCCCTTGTCGCAGAGGCGGGCCAGGATGTTTTGGTGGCCGATATGCACGCCATCAAAATTGCCAATGGAAAGGACACAGCCCTGGGCAAGCAGGGGAAAATTTGAGAGATTATGAAAGCCGCGGATCAGTTGCATGTTGGTGGTTTCTCGTTAAACATAGGGCCCATTATACGCATTAGTGGTTCTCAAACCAACTTTCTAAAATCAAACAGGCCGAAATGGAATCGACTTTGCCTTTTTTTAAGGCACGGTAGCCGCCCCGTTCAAAGATTTCTGCTCGAGCGGCCACGGTGGTCAGGCGTTCATCTTGCAATTCCACCGGCAGATTAAACCGCCCATTGAGGCGGTTGGCAAACTTTTTGGCTCGTTGTGTGAGTGGCTGCTCCGTGCCGTCCATATTGAGCGGCAGGCCCACGACTAAGAGATCAGGCTTCCATTCAGCAATGGTTTTTCCGATCTGCTCCCAATTGGGAATGCCGTCTTGGGCCTTAAAGGCGGGCAGGCCCTGGGCCGTGCCCGTAATACTTTGCCCGACCGCACAGCCGATACTGCTGGTGCCAAAGTCAAAGGCGAGAATGGTTTGGGTCATAAGTTATCCAGTAATTGTGTTTCAATTTCTTCAATCGTAGGTAGGCTACTCTTTAGATTATCAGGTAATTGCTTGGTCAATAAATATTCGCTTACCCCGATTGGGCTGTTGATATTGCGTAAGGCAAATTCGACATCAATATTATTTTTTTCCTTACAAAGCAGTAAACCGATGGTTGGGTTATCCTCAGGCATTTTAACCAAACTATCTACCGCAGACAGATAGTAATTAAGTTTACCCGTAAACTCTGGCTGAAAAGCGGTATTTTTTAGCTCAATGACGACATAGCATTTCAAGCGAATATGGTAAAAAAGCAGGTCAATATAATAGTCATTATTGGCGACCTTAAGATGATATTGCTGCCCCACAAAAGCAAATCCCTTGCCGAGTTCCAACAAAAATTTACTGACATAAGCTACCAACTGATTTTCAACATCACGTTCACGATAGGGTTCATCAAGGCTGACAAAATCGAAAATATAAGGGTCTTTTAAGGTTTGTTGAGCCAAATCTGAAACAAGAGGCGGTAAGGTTTGGGCAAAATTACTGACGGCCTTGCCTTCTCGTAAATGTAATTGATGTTTGATCTGTGTAGCTAATATATCCCTACTCCAGCCATTATCAATACACTTTTGCATATACCAAAAACGAGTCTTTCTATCCTTTATTTTCTCCATTAGCAGAATGTTATGGCTCCACGGCAATTTTGCCACAGCCTGTGGCAAAATTGATTTATCAGGATATTCTTTATAAAAAGCAAGCATTCTGCCTAAATTTCGCTCTGAATAACCTTTTAGATCACTAAATTCACTTTTCAGATCTTGGGCTAATCGTGGAATCACCTTAGCCGACCAACCTTCCTGATCTTGCCGTTGGGCGATAATTTTCCCTGTTTGCCAATAAAGCAAAATCATCTCAGCATTTACGGCCAGCATTGCTGTCAGCCTTGCTTGCTGGATGGTTTGTTTAATTTCGCTTAGTAGTGATTGATATGAAATAAGGCTCATCATATTTCCTTGCAAAATGTTGGTTTTTTTGCCCCGCTTGCTGGTTAAGCTCGTCCCGCCCGAGCCAAAATCCCCTCAATCCCGAACAACTCATTGGCTTCAACCCAGCGATCTAGGTAGCCTGTATCGAACAGGGTTTTGTGGTTGGCAGGCGAAACCAACCAGTAGTTTTTGGCGATTTCATATTCAAGCTGGCCTGGCTTCCAGGTGGAACAACCCAGGCAGACCAGGAATTTTTCTGGGGCGGTTTCTCGGCCGAAGGTGTCTAAAATATCGCCTGATGTGGTCAGCATAACATCATCAGCAATGGGGTAGCTGTGGAGGAAGTCCTGCCCAGTTTTGGTGTGGAGGATAAAGCCCCTGTCTTGGCTGACAGGGCCACCACTTAGCACGATCTGATCCTTGCTATAATCCCGCTGGTTGGCCATCATAAAATCCATTCGAGCCAGGAGCTCCAGCACAGAAAGATCGGTTGGGGCGGTGATCATCAGGCCCATGGCTCCGTTGTCGTTATGCTCACATACATAAATGACCGAACGGTCGAAATAATCATCGTCCATATCTGGGGTGGCAATCAAAAATTGTCCCTGTAAATTATTCAGTTCTAACATTATAAATCTCCAAAGCAGACCTGTAGGGCGGTGATGGCGGCTAGACCTGCGGTTTCCGAGCGAAGCACTCGCTTGCCCAGCAGGACTTCAGTAAAGCCCTGCTGCTCGGTCATGGCAATTTCCTCAGGTGACAGGCCCCCTTCCGAGCCAATCAAGAGTCGCACACCGGCAACTGGCATTTCAGGCAGGGAACGGATGTTGTACTTGGCCCGTGGATGCAGATTGAGCTTAAGCATGCCATCCTGCTCCGCACACCAATCGGCCAGCTTCATCATAGGGCGGATTTGAGGCACCACATTACGACCACACTGCTCACAGGCGGCAATGGCGATTTTCTGCCACTGCTGCAATTTTTTGTCTTGACGTTCAGTATCCAGCTTGACCCCGCAACGCTCCGACCAAAGCGGAGTAATCACACCCACCCCCAGCTCCACTGCCTTCTGAATGGTAAACTCCATCTTATCCCCCGGGAAATGACCTGGCCCAGGTGAATAGGCAAATTGGATTCCCGATCGTCCAAGGCACTCTCATAAATCTCTGCAAGAATTTGCTTTTTGCCAACCGCTTGCAGGCGGGCCTTAAAAATATGGTTTGAGCCGTCAAAGAGGATAATTTCATTGCCCTCAACCATACGCAGCACCCGGCCAACATGGTTGGTGGCGTCTTCGCTGAGGGAAACTATGGATTGATGAGCCAGTGGCTCGGGGTGGTAGATTCTTGGGATTCGCATATTGACTGCTCTTGATTAAAAACAGGCAAGGTGCGTTATAAACGCACCTCATAAAATAAGTGATTAAATAATTATGTCCTAACGCAATTTCAAAGTCACTAACCCAATCAAAACCAACATCAGGGTAATAATCCAGAAACGGACAATAACCCGTGGTTCTGGCCAGCCCTTGAGTTCAAAATGGTGGTGGATTGGGGCCATGCGGAAGATGCGTTTTTTGCGGATCTTATAGGAGCCCACCTGCAAGATAACAGACAGAGCTTCGACCACAAAGACCCCGCCCATAATCACTAAAAGTAACTCTTGGCGAACCAAAACGGCAATCACACCCAGGGCCCCACCTAGGGCAAGTGAGCCCACATCGCCCATAAAGACTTGGGCTGGGTAGGTGTTAAACCAGAGGAAGCCTAGGCCTGCCCCCACAATGGCGGTACAGACAATCACCAGCTCACTACTGAGTTTCACATAAGGAATGTGTAAATATTCGGCAAAATTGACGTTACCCGTAGCCCAGGCAATCAGGGCAAAGGCAGCTGCCACCATAATAATCGGCACAATAGCCAGGCCGTCTAGGCCGTCTGTGAGATTGACCGCATTAGAGGTGCCGACAATCACGAAGTAGGACAAGATAATATAAAATAAGCCCAGTTGTGGCATAAATTCTTTAAAGAAAGGCACAACCAACTGGGTGGCAGCGGTGTCCTTGCCCACAGCATACATGCCAAAAACGGCAATCAGGGCAATAACGGATAGCCAAAAATACTTCCAGCGAGCAATGAGGCCATCGGTATTTTTGCGGGTGATTTTGCGGTAGTCGTCCACAAAGCCGATGGCTCCGTAACCAAAGAGGACAAAGAGAGTAAACCAAACATAGGCATTACGCAAATCGGCCCATAAGAGGGTGCTGACCCCAATGGCAAAGAGGATCATAACTCCGCCCATGGTTGGCGTGCCTCGTTTGCTAAAGTGGCTTTCAGGCCCGTCATTACGGACTTCTTGGCCAAATTTGAGCAGCTGTAAGCGTTTAATCACTTTCGGCCCGATCCAAAGCCCGATGCCCAAGGCGGTAAGCAGGGCCATAATGGAACGGAAGGTAATATAGGAAACCACGTTAAATGCGGTATTAAGTTGAACAAGATATTCAGCAAGCCAAACGAGCATTGTCTAATCCTTCTATAACTAAAAGATTTTTTATGGGTAAGTAGGGTGGGCATCCCTGCCCACCGCTACGACATTATACTTTAAATGGTGGGCAAGGATGCCCATCCTACTTTATTTTAAGGCACTTTCAAGCAAAGCAATCAACTCTTCCATCTTCTGACTACGGGATCCTTTGGCCAGTAATACAAGCGGTTGATTTTCTTGGATTTTTTGCAAAATCACTTTCTTCAAAAAGTCAGCCATTGCAGCCTTATCGGTAAAATGATGTTGGGCATTAGCACTTATCACCGTACTTTCTCGGCCGAAAGAGACCACTAAATCCAAGCCAGCCTGGGCCACATAGTCCGCCACTTCTTGGTGGCAGGCCTCACTTTCTTGGCCCAGTTCAGCCATATCGCCCACAGCAAGAATTCGGTAGGCTGGATAGGCCTTGAGCACATCCACCGCAGACTTCATCGAGTCCACATTGGCATTGTAGCTGTCATCAATCAGCAAGAGCTTGTCGCTGATTTCAATGGGATAGAGCCGGCCCTTGACCTGGGAACGCTGTTCTAAACCTGCCTTAACCGCCTGCAAGTCTGCCCCCACAGCCATAGCCAGGCTGGTGGCCGCTAGGGCATTGCTAACATTGTGCTTGCCTAGATAAGGCAGGTTGATGTCAATTTCGCCCTGGGGAGAATGGAGGGTAAAGCGGGAGCCGTTGAGGGTCAGTTCCACATTTTCAGCCCAGTAGTCGGCATAGGAATCGGTATCAGAGCCTGTGTAGCTAAAGGATTGTAGCTCGTGGCTGCCAATCTCGGCCTGCCATTGCGGGTAGTAATGAGCCAGATTGACAATGGCCTTGCCGCCCTCTTTTAAGCCTCGGTAGATTTCCCCCTTGGCCTGAGCCACGCCTGCCAGTGAGCCGAAACCTTCTAGGTGGGCAGAGGCCACATTATTGACCAGGCAGGCATCAGGTTGAGCCAAGGCGGTAGTATAAGCAATTTCACCAATATGGTTGGCCCCTAGTTCGACCACGGCAAACTTATGCTCTGGGGTTAATCGAAGTAGGGTCAGCGGCACGCCTAAATCGTTGTTGAGGTTGCCGAAGGTGTAAAGTACTTCATCGTCACAAGCGGTGACTTTTTGCAGGATTTTTGCAACCATTTCCTTGACGGTGGTCTTGCCTGAGGAACCTGTCATGGCCACGGTTTTAGGATTGAGTTCGGCCTTGAGCCACTTGGCAAGCCTGCCCAGAGCTAGGCGGGTGTCGGCCACGATCACTTGTGGCACATCAATATCACATTCCTTTTCAACCACCACGGCCACGCAACCCTGTTGGACGGCTTGGACTAGGTAGTTATGGGCATCAAAGTTTTCACCCTTAAGTGCAAAAAAGAGGCCTTTTTCTACCGCTTGGCGGGTGTCGGTGCTGATATTTTTCACTTCCACATCAGGCTGGCCCAGCAGTTTGGCATCAAGGATATGGGCAATTTTATCTAAGCTTAGTTTGATCATTGTTTTTCTGTCTTGAGTTTATTTAAATCCCCAAGCCTGGCTTGAGGAAAAACCTCGCAATTCTAGCACTCTTAGGGCTGGGATTAAATCGCTTATACACAAAAGCAGGCATTTTTAGGCTTTTTGCAAAAAAATGAGGAAATTAGACCGCTTGTTAGCCCTAAGGCAATTTAAAAACACCCTCCCCCACTTCAATCACCCGCCCGCCAACGTAGATGGTCTGCTCGGCATCTAATTGAAGGGAAAGGCGGTTGGGCCTGCCCATATCATCGCCCTGGTGGATGGTGCGAGCTAAGGGAAACCGCCCCAAGGACAAGAAATAAGCCCCCAAATTGGCGCAAGCAGACCCTGTGCCGCTGTCCTCCACCAGCACGCCATTTTCAAAGGAAAAGAGGCGGGCATAGATGGTATCATTTTCTTCTGCCCAAAGATAAATCACCGAACGCCCTTCATCCTGTTCGCAAAGCTCAAAGAGCCTAGAGCCATCTATCTTGAGCCGGCTCAGGCTGGCCTTGTCATAAAGCTGTAAAAGCAACTGGGGCGACCCGCTGTTAAGCCAATAGGCCTGGGAGGCAAAATCACAGGTGGCTAAACCCGTTACGGCTGATAGTTGTTGGGCAGTCGCTAGGCTTGGGCTGATTTCATAGCCCTGAATGGCCATTTGCACTAAGCCATCTTGTACACTGATGCCAACTGGCTTGGCCCGGGTATTAACTTGGAAATGGGCAGGCAAGTTTTTCAGCTGCTGCAATACATAGGCACAACCCAAGGTAGGGTGGCCGGCCAAGGGCAGTTCCAGATGAGGGGTGAAAATGCGTAAATCCGCAGCTGCATTTTGCGAGGCAAAAGCAAAAACCGTTTCACTTAGGTTAAATTGACGGGCAATGGCCTGCATTTCAGCATCCGTCAGCCCATGAGCCTCAGGGAAAACCGCCAGGGGATTGCCGCCGAAGTGTTCTTGGGCAAAAACATTGACCAGTTTGAAGGGGTAGGTGCGTTGCATAAACTTCCTTAATCTTCATTTGCAAGTTTTTGGGAATATTTGACCGCTTGTTAAGCGGCCACTAAACAATCAGTAGGTTCTCACGAGAGGAGCTTGGTAGGAGGCAATAAAGGCCTCAATCTCGGCCAAATCTTCACTAAAGAGTAGCTTGTCAAAATCGGTCTGGGTCAGGAAGCCGGCTTCCATCATAGAGGCGTACATTTGCCTTACAGGGTTATAGAAGCCTTGTTTATTAAAGAAAATACAAGGGGAAGAATTTTGCCCGATTCTGGCCCAGGAATAGACTTCAGTGATTTCTTCCAGGGTGCCAGGCCCACCCGGCAGGGCAATACAGGCATCGGCCAGTTCCAACATTTTGGCCTTACGCTGGGCCATGGTGTCCACCAAAACAAATTCCGTTAAGGCAGGATGGGCAAGTTCTCGTTCTTGCAGAAATTTAGGCATTATGCCAATCGCCTTGCCGCCCTGGGCCAGCACGCTATCGGCAATCAGGCCCATCAGGCCAGCTCGGCTGCCGCCATAAACAAGCGTGTGTTGGTTAGAAACAATCCAGTTGGCTAGATCTTTTGTTGCTTCTTGGTGGGCGGGGTGATTGCCCAGGCTGGCGCCGCAATAGACAGTGATCTTCATCTTTGATCCTTGGTTTGATTTCATACACATAAACAAAAGGCGAACCGCAGTTCGCCTTGACACCAAATCTTATTGTTTTGAGAGCGGTGGTACGAAGGTGATGCCCAAGTCCCAAGGTTGCTCGATCCAGGTTTCTTGTGGGATGTCGATCACATAATCGTCTACTAAAGGCGCACCCTGTGGCTTAGCAAAAACAGTTACAAAGCGGGCCTTTGGATACATTCTGCGGATTTCCTTGGCTGTGTTGCCAGTATCGACTAGGTCGTCCACCACGATAAAGCCTTCGCCATCGGTCTCAGCCGCATGTAGCACCTTGAGTTCGCCCTGGCTGTCGTGGTCGTAGCTGGCAATGCAGACGGTTTCTACATGGCGAATGCTAAGCTCACGGGCAAGGACTGCTGCTGGGAAAAGCCCCCCACGGCTAACTGCAATAATCCCCTTCCACTGGCCGGCTGGCAGTAAACGCTCTGCTAATTTGCGGGCGTGCATATGGAACATATCCCACGTTACCACGTATTTTTCGTTTGTGTATTTTTCGCTCATACTCTTTACCTAGATATAAAAAATTGCCGAATTTTAGCGGAATTTTCGGGTTTTGGATAGCAAAAATCGCTAGGTCAGGCAAAAATGCTGGATCAGTTCCCGCAATAAGGCCTGGGTTGGGGCGATGAAATTCATATCCAAGTATTCATCTGGCTGGTGGGCCTGCTCAATAGACCCCGGCCCCAGCACCAGGGTTGGACAGAGGGTTTGGATAAAGGGGGCCTCGGTACAGTAATTAACAGCTTCACACTTTTCGCCCAAGAGCTTTTCAACTACCTGGACGATCTGGGCCGAATGTTCGCACTCATAGCCTGGAATACCCGCGTGCAGGTGGCGGATGTCAATCAGATCGCCCCACTTGTCTAAGAGGGGCTTGAGGCTCTCATCTAGCATGCCCCACAAATCTTGCAGGGCCAGGCCGGGCAGAGGGCGGATGTCTAGTTGCAGTTCGCAGCAGGCACAGATACGATTGACTGCATCGCCCCCATGGATACTGCCAAAATTCATGGTTGGGTGGGGGATTTGAAAGAGGGGGTTGTGGTACTTGGCTCGTAAATCCTGCTTGAGCTGGGACAGATGGCCGATGGCCTCGTGCATAAGCTCAATGGCATTGACCCCACGATCTGGATCGCTGGAATGGCCTGTTCTGCCTGTGATCCGCACCGCCTCACCCAAGTGGCCCTTGTGGGCACGGATAGGTTTAAGAGAAGTCGGCTCGCCAATGATGGCACAAGCGGGGCGAATATGGCTGGTAGCACTAAAGGTCCTGGCCCCCAGCATGGTGGTTTCCTCATCGGCCGTGGCCAGGATCCGCAGGGGCTTGGTTAATTTGCTTAAATCCAGCTGGCTGACCACATCCACCACAAAGGCAAAAAATCCCTTCATATCGGCCGTGCCTAAACCATAGAGCTTGCCGCCTTTTTCGGTTAGCTTGAAGGGGTCGAAAGTCCAGCGGCCCTCATCAAAGGGCACGGTGTCGGTATGCCCGGCCAGGAGCAAACCGCCCTCCCCCTCGCCATAGGTGGCCAGGAGATTGTATTTGTTGCGGGAGCCTTCCAAGGGAAGCACCTCGGTACGAAAGCCCAGATCAGCCAGCCAGTTGGCTAAAAGGTCAATCAGGGGCTTGTTGGATTGATCATACTCGGCCCTGAGGCTGGAAATGCTTGGAATGGCGATCAATTCTTGGTAGCGGTTGAGAAAGGGGATGTGGGGCATGGGGTGTCCTTAGCGATAGCATGATGGCACAAGCATCCTCGCTTGTGCCTTATCTACATAGTTTTCAGCACCAGCCCGGAGGCTGGTGCTATCAGTTCAGAGATTATAAACCCTTTCAATACTTTGACCTAGTTCACATTTTCAAACAAGCGGTCTGTTTTTTGCGGAAATTTACAAGCCCAACTTTTGGAAGATGGGCAAAATGGTGTTACTATTAGCACCAAATTTTTAGAGAATTAGAAGAAGAATGAAAGATACCCTACGCATTGCTACCCGCCAAAGCCCACTGGCCCTGTGGCAGGCAAATTTTGTCAAAGAGGCCTTAGAAGAACGCTTCCCAGAGCTGACTGTGGAACTGGTCACCATGGTGACCAAGGGCGATATTATTTTAGACACCCCGCTGGCCAAGATTGGCGGCAAGGGGCTTTTTGTTAAGGAATTAGAACTGGCCCTGCTGGAAAACCGAGCCGATTTGGCCGTTCATTCCATGAAAGATGTGCCTATGAGCTTCCCAGAAGGTCTGGGCTTGGCCGTAATTTGTGAGCGGGAAGACCCCCGTGATGCCTTTGTTTCCAACCACTTTGCCAGCCTGGCAGATCTGCCAGCCGGGGCGGTGGTGGGGACATCCAGCCTGCGTCGCCAGTGCCAGCTCATGGCCAAGTATCCACATTTGACGGTCAAATCCCTGCGGGGCAATGTGGGCACACGTTTATCCAAGCTCGATAGCGGAGAATACGATGCCATTATTTTAGCTTCTGCGGGCCTTATTCGCTTGGGCATGGCTGAACGCATCCGTGCCTTTATTTCTGTAGAAGATTCCCTGCCCGCCTGTGGCCAAGGGGCGGTGGGGATTGAAACCCGGGTTGATGATGAGCGGGTGCTCCGCTATATCAGTGTGCTCAACCACCAGCCAACCCGCTACTGTGTGGAGGCTGAACGGGCCATGAACACCCGCCTACAGGGTGGCTGCCAGGTGCCGATTGGGGGCTTTGCCACCCTTGAGGGCGATGAAATCAGCCTCAATGCCCTGGTTGGCTCCTTAGATGGAACGGAGATTATCCGGGCCTCTGGCAGGGCCAAGCTGGAAGAAGCCCAGCAGTTGGGCCAGCAAGTGGCTAAATCCCTCTTGGCCCAGGGGGCAGACAAGATTTTGGCCCAGGTCTATCAGGCAGGCTAGGATGAACGTACTGATTACCCGCCCCCAGCCCAGCGGCCAGGCCTTGGTGGATATGCTCAACAAGGTGCAAATTTTTGCCCTCCACCAACCGCTTGTTAGCATTGAAGCTGGCCGGGAACTGCCTCAGCTCCATGCAGCCCTTAATCAACTTAAGGCAGGTGACTATGTTTTTGCGGTGTCCAAGCATGCGGTAGATTTCGCCACAGATACCCTCAAACAAACGGGTTTTCACTGGCGGGAAGATTTAAACTATTTTGCGGTGGGCAGACAGACAGCCCAGCATTTCGCTGCCCAAAGCGAACAGCAAGTGGCCTACCCGATTGAATCGGAAAACAGCGAAGGCCTGCTCAATTTGCCCCAAATGCAGGACTTGACCGATAAAACCGTGCTTATTTTACGAGCCGAAACAGGCCGGGAACTTTTTCCTGAGGAAGCCAGCCGAAGGGGGGCAAAGATTGCCTATTTGGAATGCTACCAACGCCAACCTGTGGCGGATAATTTGGCAGATCAAATTAGCCTCTGCAAGCGGGCAGGGATTGATACCATCGTGGTGACCAGTGGCGAGATCTTACAGGCCCTCTATGATCAAACCCTGGCAGAAGATCGGGCTTGGCTAACCGCCTGCCGCCTCTTAGTGGTGGGGCCACGCTTGGCAGAGCAGGCTCAAGGCCTGGGTTGGCAGGCTGGCAATATTATACTTTCTGAAAAAGCAGACAACCAAAGTCTGTTTGACAGACTCATTCAGAATGTGGGACGTTAATTAACTAAGGTGGACTTATGTCAAAGCAAAAGAGAGAGGTTGAAGACCTAGAAGTAACTGAAGTGCCTGTAGAACAAACAGAAGCGACAGTGGAAGCAGAACAAGCGGTTCATTCTGAGCCAGAATTAACAAATGAACCTGAAGAAGGAACCCAAGAAGAACTTAAAGAGGAGCCCTTAATGGAAAATACCGAAAATACCCCGGCACCAGAAGCCAAAAAATCGGGCGGCACAGGCCTTGCCCTACTTGCCCTGTTAGTGGCCCTAGGCTTGGGTGGCGCAGGCTACTACTTTGGCAGCCAAAAACTGGCCAGCCTAGAAGCTAATGTCCAGCAGCAGCTTGCAGGCGCAGTCAATAAACTCAAGGAAGCCCAGCCAGAGCAAATGCAGATTGAACTGCCGAATTTCGATGCAGAAAAGGTGCAGATCGCCACACTTAGCAGCAATTACCAACAGGCTCAACAACGTATCAGCCAGCTTGAGCGTGAACAGGCCGTTTACACCCAACAGATCAACAGCCTCCAGCAGCAAATTCAGCAATTAGGCAATATGCCAAAAGCCGATACCTCCACCTTCCTCTTATCTGATGCCGACTTCCTACTCAACAATGCCATCCGCAAAATGGTCTTGGATAACGACATGGACACCACCAAAAACCTCTTGATTGAGGCTGATAAGGTGTTGGCCCAGGTGTCTGATTCAGGCGTACTGGCCGTGCGTGAAGCCATTAAGGCAGACCTTAACCAACTGTCTTCCATTAACGAGGTCGATCAAAACGCCCTCATGCTCCGCCTGACTCAGCTGGCCAACCGCCTCGATGATATGCCGCTCTTGGATAACGACAACCAAGAAGAAGGCTTAAGCACGGGTGAAGTGTCTGATTCCATCGCTGATTATGCGGAAAACTTGGAGAAGAGTGCCAATTCTTTCCTCAACCACTTTATCCGTGTTAGCGACAAGGGTGCGACCACAGAAAAAGCCTTTGTGGCCCCGCATCAGGAAATCTACCTACGTGAAAACATCCGTCTGCGTTTGCAAATTGCGATTTTAGCCATTCCACGCCAACAAAATGAGCTTTATAAGCAATCCCTTGATGCCGTGGGCACCTGGGTGCGCAGCTACTTCGATCTGCAAAACGAGAATGTAAAATCCTTCTTAAAAGATTTAGATACCCTTAATGAGCAGTCCATCTACATTGATGCGCCTAAGCAGCTCCAGAGCTTGAACGCCTTGGATCAGCTGCTCAACAAGCAATCGCCAAAGGTAGAAAAAATTGAGATGGAGGCTGAAAAAGCCCTTGAGCCAGCAGCAGAGCCACAAGGCCAGACGCCAGCCCTGCCTGAAGCGGAAGCTCAACCACAAGCCACCCCTGCCCAATAGGAGATTGTATGTTTAGAGTACTATTTTTAATGCTTGTCCTCCTTGCAGGACTGGTCGCAGGGCCTTATATCGCAGGCCACCAGGGCTATGTGAGAATTGAAACCGATGCCAAGGTAATTGAAATGAGCCTGGTCATGTTGGTGGTTTTCTTTGTGGTTACCCTAGCCCTAATCTATGGCCTAGAAACCCTGCTTAGAAAGCTCTTTAGCCTTAGCCGTGGCGCCTATAACTGGTTCGGCAACCGCAAACGTAAAAAAGCCCAACAGCAAACCCTTGAGGGCTTAATGAAGATGAGCGAGGGCAACTATGCCAAGGCAGAAAAACTGATTGGTAAAAACGCCAAACATGCTGACGAGCCGATTCTCAACCTGATCAAGGCTGCCGAAGCTGCCCAGCAAAATGGCGATGATCTGACCGCCAATAAATACCTGATTGAGGCCTCCAAACTGGCTGGTAAGGACAATATCGCCCTAGAAATCGCCCGCACCCGCATTCTTATGCAACAGGGCAAACTGCCTGCTGCCCGCAGTGCGGTAGATAGCCTGCTTGAGCTAGCCCCAAACAACGAAGATGCCAACCGCCTAGCCATCCAAATCTACCAAGATTCCAAGGCCTACAAGGCGCTGGACAAATTGCTGGACGATGTCGGCCAACGCAGTTTCCTCTCTGCCCAGGAATTTGAGGCACTAGAACACTTTGTCGATGATGGTTTACTGGATGAGATCCTCCACGAAGAAGGCCAAGAAGGCCTGCTCAACTGGTGGGAGCAACAACCAAGTCGCCGCCGTAAATCGGTTTACACTCGTGTAGCCCTGGTCACCCGCTTAATTGACAGCGATGACCACGAATCTGCCGCTGAACTGGCCCTTGAAACCGTGAAGAAATTTGAAGACGAGCAACTGGCCCCACTCTTCGCTCAACTGACCCGTCTCCAAGTGCCCGAAGACAGCAAGCTCATTAAGGTGTTAGATAA
The DNA here is from genome assembly GCA_012221805.1 of Pasteurellaceae bacterium RH1A. Taxonomy (NCBI): domain Bacteria; kingdom Pseudomonadati; phylum Pseudomonadota; class Gammaproteobacteria; order Pasteurellales; family Pasteurellaceae; species Pasteurellaceae bacterium RH1A. The sequence goes on from CP015195.1 coordinate 2,086,701, forward strand.
ACGTGCGAGCAAGGCCATCGAAGAATACAGCGATGATTACGCCCGTGCCCTAGGTTACATCTACACCCGTGAGGGCCTCTTTGCCAAGGCCAAGCCGTATTTTGTTCAGGTTATCAACCACAAACAATGTACCGCCCAAGACAGAATTATGGCCCTACACATGGCCGAGCAGTTGCACGATGAGGAACTTATCGACCTTATCCGTGAACGCAACCTTAAAGAGGTCAATATGCAGCCGCAAGAGCCAACCCCGCTCCTGCCGGAAAACCTACCAAGGGCTGAATAAGCCCCAAACAAAAACCGCACAATGTGCGGTTTTTTTATCCCTAGAACAAGGGGGCTGAAATATGCAAGTTTTTGCAACAATCAGCCCGCTTGTACTTACTTTATGCAGCAAACGGATCACGCAGGATCATGGTTTCCACCCGATCTGGGCCTGTGGAAAGAATATCCACTGGCACGCCAACCACTTCCTCAATCCGCTTGATATAGTCAAGGGCGGCTTGTGGTAGGTCTTCACGCTTGGTGACACGGAAAGTGTTTTCGCTCCAGCCTGGCAGGGTTTCGTAGATTGGCTCTACCCCTTCCCAGTCGGCTGCTGCCATTGGGGCGTATTCCACCACACGGCCGTCTGGCATCTTATAGGCCACACAGATCTTGAGCTCATCAAAGCCATCTAGCACGTCTAATTTGGTCATACAGAAGCCTGAAATGGAGTTGATTTGCACGGCACGGCGAACGGCTACAGCATCAAACCAGCCACAACGGCGTGGACGGCCTGTTACTGCCCCAAATTCGTTCCCCTTACGGGCAATTTCAGCCCCGACTTCGTCAAAGAGTTCGGTGGTGAAAGGGCCAGAACCCACACGGGTGCAGTAGGCCTTGATAATGCCTAGCACATAGTCAAGGTTGCGAGGGCCGAAGCCTGAACCCGTTGCCACGCCACCTGCGGTGGTGTTGGAGCTGGTTACGAATGGGTAAGTCCCATGGTCAATATCCAACATGGTGCCTTGGGCGCCTTCAAAGAGGATATTGTCGCCATTTTTGCGGGCTTCGTGTAAGAGGGTAGTAATGTCGGCCACCATGCCCTTGATCACATCAGCCACAGCAAAGACGTCATCCAAGGTTTTTTGGAAGTCCACCGGCTCAACCTCGTAGTAGTGAACCAATTGGAAGTTGTAGTATTCTAGGATCTTCTTGAGCTTTTCAGCAAAGGCCTCTTTATTGAAAAGATCGCTGACCCGCAAGCCACGGCGAGCCACCTTATCTTCATAGGCCGGCCCAATACCACGGCCGGTAGTGCCGATTTTCTTGTCACCCAAGGCCGCTTCACGAGCGTGATCCATGGCCACATGGTAAGGAAGAATGAGTGGGCAGGCCTCTGAAATTTTCAGGCGACTGCGTACATCAATGCCCCGGGCCTCTAGTTCGCCCATTTCTTTGAGCAAGGCTTCTGGTGAAAGCACTACGCCATTGCCGATTAAGCAGGTTACATTATCCCGTAGGATACCGCTTGGAATCAGGCGAAGAACGGTTTTTTCGCCGTTGATAATGAGGGTATGCCCTGCGTTATGTCCGCCTTGGTAGCGAACCACATATTTAACACGATCGGTTAAGAGATCGACGATTTTGCCTTTTCCTTCGTCGCCCCATTGAGCGCCGAGGATAGCTACACTTTTGCCCATGTTATTTGCCTCTTAGTGGTTGGTAATTTAATTTAGGTTACATATCTGGTTTCGACCGCCGATTTCATCGGCGCTCGAGCATACTTTTCTTTGCTCGTGCAAAGACAAAACCGTTAGGTTTTGAATGTTGCCTTTAGGCAACAGCCTGAAAGGTGAGCAAAGCGAATAAAAGTAGCCAAAAGAAAACACGCCCTACTTCACCGCTTTTCCTCACTTAGCTGAAATTTTCTTAACGGAAAATAACCCTGTTGTTCGCTTCGCTCTCGCTCGGGATTATTTTCCTAAAAATTTCAGCACGTTCGGGCGGTTCAGAAGGGAACCCGATCGGGCTAATCCAATAACAAGCGGTCTAAAATTTATGATTTTTTGCAAATTTTTGAGGAATTTGCTCCGCTTGTTAGCTGCATAAAAAAGACCCTAATCAGGGTCTTTTGGGTAGAGCTATTTTGTGCCCTTGTCCATGAAGCGGAAGAATTCGCTCTTTGGACTTAATAACATCATGTTGTTTTGGCCTGGGCCGAAACTTTCTTCGTAGGCCTTGAGGCTGCGTACGAAGGCATAGAATTCAGGGGCTTGGCCGAAGGCTTCTGCGTAGATTTTGGCTGCTTGGGCATCGCCCTGACCTTTCAGTTCTTCAGCAGTCTTATTGGCAGTGGCTTGAATTAAGACCACTTTTTTGTCCACTTCAGCCCGGATAATTTCGGCCTTTTCTTCACCCTGAGAACGGTGTTCACGGGCTACCGCATCACGTTCAGCCCGCATACGTTGGTAGATGGAGCTGGATACTTCATTCGGCAGGTTGATTTGCTTAACCCGCACATCCACTACCGCAATCCCCAATTTTTCTGCCCCGTCATCGCCATCGTTAAGGGCCTTTTGAGCCCCGGCCATGAGTTCACCACGGGAACCTGATACGATATCCTTGATGGTGCGGGAACCGATTTCTGAACGCAAGCGGTCATTTACCTTACGTTGAAGGAGGTCGGCTGCTTTTTTGTAGTCGCCACCTGTTGAGGTGTAGAACTGGCCAAAGTCGCTGATCTTCCATTTAACGTAAGAATCGACCAACAAGTCCTTCTTCTCAACCGTAACAAAACGGGCCTCTTGGCCGTCTAGGGTCTGGATACGGGCATCTAAGACCTTGAGTTGGTCAATAAAAGGCACCTTGAAATGCAGACCTGGCTCATAGACCACCACCTTGTTATCGGCATCACGGTGTACCTTATTAAAGCGTAGCATAATGCCCCGCTGGCCTTCTTGAACAATCAATACCGATTGGAAAACCACAAAGGCGATAATCGCTAATAAGGGTAATAATTTACGCATGATTAGAATCTCCCCTTGCGAGTGTTGTCGGCGGGTTCAGTTGTTTGCACCTGTGGTGCAGCTTGCTGAACCTGTGGTTGGGCCATCTGTGGTTGAACCTGTGGCTGGCTGCTTGGTTGGGTCGTGGCAGCTGGTTTGCCGTTTAAGATTTTCTCAAGCGGCAGAACGGTCAAGTTATTGCCAGCCTCACCATTCATCAGCACCTTAGGTGTATTTTTCAGCACCTTTTCCATGGTTTGCAGGTATAAACGCTCACGGGTGACTTCTGGTGCAGCCTTATACTCTGGCAAAATCTGCTTGAAGCGTTCCACTTCCCCCTGGGCATTGAGCACCACTTGTTCCTTGTAAGCAGAAGCCTGCTCTAAGATCCGTTGGGCGTTACCACGTGCAATTGGCTCTTGGCCACGGGCATAGGCTTCGGCTTCACGGATTAAGCGTTGTTCATCTTCCTGAGCCTTGATGGCATCATCAAAGGCAGCCTTAACTTCTTCAGGCGGGCGGGCGTATTGGAAGTTAACGTCCGTCACCAAAAGGCCCATATCGTAGGTTTTGATGATCTCACGCAGGGCATTCCAGGTGTTTTCCCGCACAATGGCCCGGCCGGTGGTTAAAATATCGTCCATGGTCATATGGCCGATGACATAACGCAGAGCACTGTCGGTGGCCTGTTTGAGGCTGTCGTCAGGGTTTCGGACACTAAAGAGATACTTGGCTGGGTCTTCAATCCGGTATTGCACCGTCATTTCCACCAAAACCATATTTTCATCTTGGGTCAGCATGGCCCCGCTGGTGCTGAGTTCTGAAACCCGCTCAATATTGACTGGGCGAACCTCATCAATAAAGGTTGGCTTCCAGTTAAGGCCTGGCATAACGATGTCGTTGAGCTTACCAAAACGGGTCACAACCCCACGCTCGGCCTCTTGCACGGTATAAAGGCCTGAACCGGCCCAAACCAAAACCCCCAAACCGATTAAAAGCGGCAGGAACTTGCCTAAGGATGGCATAGGTTGGCTGTTATTTGAGCCATTTTGCTTGTTACCCCCGCCCATTTTTTTCAGCAAATTGCTGAAGGCTTCTTCCAAATCTGGCGGCTGGCCTTGATTATTCTGTGAAGGCTTAGGCTCTTGTTGATTGCCCTGCCCCTGCTGTTCTTCAGGCTTTTTTTGCCCTGGTTTTCCCCATGGGTCTTGCTGGTTGCCTGATTCATTCCACGACATAAATTTCTCCACGTTAAGAAAGTGTCTTTGCCTTTTTCGCAAGCCTTGGATTGTAACGATTTCGTTACCGTTTGGCTAGCCATTTCCTTGCAAAAAATTGCTCAAAAGCAACCGCTTGCCTACCTAGCACATCAATACCCAAACAAGCGGACAAAAAATCAGGTTATTTTGCAAAAATTGTGACTTTCTTCACATTTCCCTTGAAAAGGGCTTGACAAACCCCATTTAAGGTTTCGTTGATGAGGGGATTGTCCCCAACATCGAAGAATTAAGGAAAGATCATGAACATTGATAAATTTACCAGCAAATTTCAAGAAGCCATTGCCGAGGCCCAATCTTTGGCGGTTGGCAAGGATCATAACTATATCGAACCCGCTCATTTACTTTTAGCCCTGCTTAAGCAAGAAGGAGGTTCGGTTGCTCCGCTCTTTACGGCCTTAAAGGTCAATACGAGCCACTTAAAAAGTGAATTGGAAGCCCTTTTAAACCGCCTGCCGCAAGTACAAGGGGGAGTCAATACCCAACCTAGCCAGCAGCTCTTCCGCCTGCTCAACCAGTGCGATAAGTTGGCACAAGAAAAGGGCGACAGCTTTATTTCGTCTGAACTCTTTGTGCTGGCCGCCCTTGAGGACACAGGCGATTTAGGCCGCTTACTTAAAAAATTAGGCTTGAACAAGGCGAATGTAGATCAGGCCATCAACCAAATTCGTGGAGGGGAAAAAGTGAATAATCAAAATGCCGAAGAAACCAGACAAGCACTTAGCAAATATACCATCGACCTAACCGAACGCGCCCGTGCGGGCAAGCTGGATCCTGTGATTGGCCGAGATGAAGAAATCCGCCGAGCCATTCAGGTGCTGCAACGCCGCACTAAAAACAACCCTGTGTTGATTGGGGAACCAGGCGTGGGTAAAACCGCCATTGTTGAAGGCCTAGCCCAGCGGATTGTGAACGGCGAAGTGCCAGAAGGCTTGAAGAACAAGCGGGTTCTCTCTCTGGATATGGGCGCCCTCATTGCAGGGGCCAAATATCGGGGCGAGTTTGAAGAACGCCTTAAAGCCGTGCTTAACGAGCTGGCCAAGGAAGAGGGGCAGGTTATCCTCTTTATTGATGAAATCCATACCATGGTTGGAGCCGGCAAAACAGACGGAGCAATGGATGCGGGCAACTTGCTCAAGCCAAGCCTAGCCCGTGGTGAGTTACACTGTGTGGGGGCGACAACCCTAGACGAATACCGCCAATATATCGAAAAGGATGCCGCTCTTGAACGCCGTTTCCAAAAGGTTTTGGTGGATGAACCGACTGTGGAAGACACCATTGCCATCTTGCGTGGCCTGAAAGAACGCTATGAGATCCACCACCACGTGCAGATCACAGATCCAGCCATTGTGGCAGCGGCAACCCTATCCCACCGCTATATTAGCGACCGCCAGTTGCCAGACAAGGCCATCGATCTGATTGATGAAGCGGCTTCCAGCCTACGGATGGAAATTGATTCCAAACCTGAACCGCTTGATAAGCTGGAACGTCGCATTATCCAGCTCAAGCTGGAACGCCAGGCTCTACAAAAAGAAGAGGACGAGGCCAGCCGCCAGCGACTTGCAAAATTAGACGAGGAAATGACCGCTAAGGAGCGGGAATATGCTGAGCTAGAAGAGGTCTGGAAGGCAGAAAAATCTGCCCTACTTGGCACGCAACATATCAAGACCGAGCTGGAAAATGCCCGCATTGCCATGGAACAGGCTCGGCGGGAAAGCAATTACGAGAAGATGTCGGAATTGCAATATGGCGTGATTCCAAGCCTAGAAAAACAGCTCAAAGAAGCTCAGGAGCGTGAGGAACAGGGCAGCGAAAACCACCTACTCCGCACCAAGGTAACAGATGAAGAGATTGCTGAAGTCCTGTCCAAGGCCACGGGGATCCCTGTGTCTAAGATGATGGAGGGCGAAAAAGAGAAGTTACTGCGTATGGAAGAGGCCTTGCACAAACGAGTGATCGGCCAAAATGAAGCTGTCGATGCCGTGGCCAATGCCATTCGCCGCAGCCGTGCGGGGCTGTCAGACCCCAATAAGCCGATTGGATCCTTCCTCTTCCTCGGCCCAACAGGGGTGGGTAAAACCGAGCTTTGCAAGACCTTGGCCAACTTCCTCTTTGATGATGAAGATGCGATGGTGCGGATCGATATGTCAGAGTTTATGGAAAAACACAGCGTTTCTCGCCTAGTAGGTGCGCCTCCGGGCTATGTGGGCTATGAAGAAGGCGGTTACTTAACCGAAGCCGTCCGACGCCGCCCTTATTCCGTAGTGCTTTTGGACGAGGTGGAAAAGGCTCACCCAGATGTCTTTAACATCCTGCTCCAGGTGCTAGACGATGGCCGTTTAACTGATGGCCAGGGCAGAACCGTGGACTTCCGCAATACCGTGGTGATTATGACCTCCAACCTAGGATCGCATTTAATCCAAGAGCACGCCCACCAGGGCTATGAGGCGGTCAAGGCCATGGTGATGGAAATTGTCGGCCAACACTTCCGCCCAGAGTTTATCAACCGGATTGATGAGACTGTGATGTTCCACTCCCTTGGCCAAGAGCATATCCGCTCCATTGCCAAGATCCAGCTCCAACGGCTGATTAACCGTATGGCTAACCGAGGCTACCAAGTGCAGGTATCCGATGCCGCCCTAGATCACATCGGCCAAGCAGGCTTCGACCCACTCTTCGGGGCCAGACCGCTTAAACGGGCTATTCAACAAGAGCTGGAAAACCCATTGGCCCAAGAGATCCTCTCTGGTCGCTTACTACCAAATAAATTGGTGGTGGTTGATTATGTTGATGGGAAGGTTGTGGCTAAGCAAGAGGGCTAGTTAGGGCTGACAAGCGGTCTAAATCCGTAAAAAAGCTGCAAAATAAAATCGCTAGGTTGAAAAATCTAGCGATTTTTTTATTATACTGGCCACCTTATCGGCACAGATCTTCAGAGCCAGGAGCCAAAATGAAACTTAAAAACCCCCATCTTTTCAAACAAGCCTGCTACATCAACGGCCAGTGGGTAACAGCGCAAGGGCAAGCTGGAATTGAGGTGGTTAATCCCGCCACCCAGCAAATCTTAGGCACTATCCCAAATTTAGGGCGAGCAGAAGCCTTACAAGCAGTGGAAGCCGCCAGCCTGGCCTTTTGTGCTTGGAAGAAGAAAACTGCCAAAGAGCGTAGCCAGATCCTGCGCCGTTGGTTTGATTTGATTATGCAGAACCAAGATGACCTGGCCCTGCTCCTTACCCTTGAACAGGGTAAGCCTTTGGCAGAGGCCAAGGGCGAAATTGCCTATGGAGCAGCCTATATTGAGTGGTTTGCCGAGGAGGCCAAGCGGATTTATGGCGATACCATTCCTGCCTCATCCTCCCAGGGGAAAATTATCGTCACGAAAGCACCTATTGGCGTGTGTGCTGCCATTACCCCTTGGAATTTCCCCAACGCCATGATTACCCGTAAGGCTGCCCCCGCCCTGGCCGCAGGCTGTAGCTTTATTATCCGCCCAGCCTCGCAAACGCCTTATTCTGCGCTTGCCCTGGCTGTCTTAGCCGAAGAAGCAGGCATTCCTAAAGGCGTTTTTAACGTGATTACAGGCCATGCTCATGAGATCGGCAAGGTGCTGACCGAAGATGACAGGGTCAAAAAATTTAGTTTTACCGGCTCAACCCAAGTCGGCCGCCAACTTATGGCGCAATCGGCCTCTACTATCAAAAAGGTCTCCCTAGAATTGGGCGGCAATGCACCTTTTATTGTCTGTGACGATGCAGACCTGGATAAGGCAGTAGAAGGTGCCATCGCCTCTAAATTCCGCAATGCGGGCCAAACCTGCGTCTGTGCCAACCGTTTTTATGTACAAGCAGGTGTTTATGAGGCATTTCTTGCAAAATTTAGCCAGGCAGTCAGTAAACTTTCCACTGGCGACGGCACTCAGCCACAAAACCAAATCGGCCCCTTAATTGATGAAAAAGCCGTCCTTAATGTCGAAGCCTTATTAGCAGATGCTCTGGCTCAAGGCGGGAAAGTTATCACAGGTGGAAAACGCCTAGAACAAAGCCTCTTCTTTGAACCCACCATCATCGCCAAGGCAACCCCTGCAATGCGCCTGGCCAAGGAAGAAATTTTCGGCCCACTTGCACCTATTTTCAAATTTGATCACCTTGATGAGGTTATCCAGCAGGCCAACGACACAGAATATGGCCTTGCAGCCTATTTCTATGCCCAAAACATCAGTACTATTATGCAGCTTTCTGATGAATTAGAATACGGCATAATCGGCATCAACACAGGCCTCATTTCCAACGAAGCCGCCCCTTTCGGCGGCCTTAAACAATCAGGCCTGGGCCGTGAGGGATCCAAATACGGAATTGAGGAATATGTTGAGATTAAGTATTTGGCTTTGAGTTATTAAATTTGAGCCATTTATGCAGCGGGTTGAGGCTGATCCGAGTGTAGATGCTGTACGAGTGCAGGAAGGATTGAAAGGATAGGTTCACCAAGCGGTTGGGATTTGTGGTTTTCTTGCAAATCTCAACCGCTTGTCTTAAGTCTAGATAGCAAAAAACCGCTAAAGCTTTCACTCTAGCGGTTCTTCTTAATAAAACCCTGATGGTGTCCTACTCTCACATGGGGAAACCCCACACTACCATCGGCGTGACTGCGTTTCACTTCTGAGTTCGGGATGGGGTCAGGTGGTGCCACAGCACTATGGCCATCAGGAAAATTCTTTTCTCTGTTGTTTTTTGTTTTTGTTCTTTTTTGTAATCAAGCTGAAAACCTAGTAGTCTTTGTTATTCGTTGTTTCTTCGTTTTTGCTTCTTCGTTTCTAAAAACGCTTGAGCGTTGTATAGTTAAGCCTCTCGGGCAATTAGTATCAGTTAGCTCAATGGCTCACACCACTTACACATCTGACCTATCTACGTCGTAGTCTTCAACAACCCTTACTGACTTATAGTCAGGGAGAACTCATCTTAAGGCAAGTTTCGTGCTTAGATGCTTTCAGCACTTATCTCTTCCGCACTTAGCTACTCGGCAATGCGTCTGGCGACACAACCGAAACACCAGCGGTGCGTTCACTCCGGTCCTCTCGTACTAGGAGCAACCCCTCTCAATTCTCCAACGCCCACGGCAGATAGGGACCGAACTGTCTCACGACGTTCTAAACCCAGCTCGCGTACCACTTTAAATGGCGAACAGCCATACCCTTGGGACCTACTTCAGCCCCAGGATGTGATGAGCCGACATCGAGGTGCCAAACACCGCCGTCGATATGAACTCTTGGGCGGTATCAGCCTGTTATCCCCGGAGTACCTTTTATCCGTTGAGCGATGGCCCTTCCATTCAGAACCACCGGATCACTATGACCTGCTTTCGCACCTGCTCGACTTGTCTGTCTCGCAGTTAAGCTTGCTTATACCATTGCACTAACCTGACGATGTCCGACCGTCATTAGCAAACCTTCGTGCTCCTCCGTTACTCTTTGGGAGGAGACCGCCCCAGTCAAACTACCCACCAGACACTGTCCGAGTACGTGTTTCCATACTTCGTTAGAACATCAAACGTTAAAGGGTGGTATTTCAAGGACGCCTCCACAATGACTAGCGTCACTGCTTCTAAGGCTCCCACCTATCCTACACATCAAAATTCAATGTTCAGTGTCAAGCTATAGTAAAGGTTCACGGGGTCTTTCCGTCTAGCCGCGGGTACACCGCATCTTCACGGCGATTTCAATTTCACTGAGTCTCGGGTGGAGACAGCCTGGCCATCATTATGCCATTCGTGCAGGTCGGAACTTACCCGACAAGGAATTTCGCTACCTTAGGACCGTTATAGTTACGGCCGCCGTTTACTGGGGCTTCGATCAGGAGCTTCTCTTTAAAAGATAACACCATCAATTAACCTTCCAGCACCGGGCAGGCATCACACCCTATACGTCCACTTTCGTGTTTGCAGAGTGCTGTGTTTTTAATAAACAGTTGCAGCCAGCTGGTATCTTCGACCGGTTCAACCTTCATCCGCGAGGGACTACAATCTACGCCGGCGCACCTTCTCCCGAAGTTACGGTGCTATTTTGCCTAGTTCCTTCACCCGAGTTCTCTCAAGCGCCTGAGTATTCTCTACCTGACCACCTGTGTCGGTTTTCAGTACGGTTTAGATAAACCTGAAGCTTAGTGGCTTTTCCTGGAAGCGTGGTATCAGTTACTTCAGTGCCGTAGCACCTCGTCATCAGTTCTCGGTGTTAAGAGAGTCCGGATTTGCCTAAACTCTCCACCTACCGCCTTAAACAGACATCCAACAGTCTGCTAACCTAACCTTCTCCGTCCCCACATCGCAGTTTATCCAAGTACGGGAATATTAACCCGTTTCCCATCGACTACGCTTTTCAGCCTCGCCTTAGGGGCCGACTCACCCTGCCCCGATTAACGTTGGACAGGAACCCTTGGTCTTCCGGCGAACGAGTTTTTCACTCGTTTTATCGTTACTTATGTCAGCATTCGCACTCGTGATACGTCCAGCAAGCCTCTCGACTCACCTTCATCCGCTTACACGACGCTCCCCTACCCAACAATGTTTCCATTGATGCCGCAGCTTCGGTGCTATATTTGAGCCCCGTTACATCTTCCGCGCAGGCCGACTCGACTAGTGAGCTATTACGCTTTCTTTAAATGGTGGCTGCTTCTAAGCCAACATCCTAGCTGTCTAAGCCTTCCCACTTCGTTTCCCACTTAATATAGACTTGGGGACCTTAGCTGGCGGTCTGGGTTGTTTCCCTCTTCACGATGGACGTTAGCACCCACCGTGTGTCTCCTGAGTATCACTCTTCGGTATTCGCAGTTTGCATCGGGTTGGTAATCCGGGATGGACCCCTAGCCGAAACAGTGCTCTACCCCCGAAGGTGTCCGCTCAAGGCTCTACCTAAATAGATTTCGGGGAGAACCAGCTATCTCCCGGTTTGATTGGCCTTTCACCCCCAGCCACAAGTCATCCGCTAATTTTTCAACATTAGTCGGTTCGGTCCTCCAGTTAGTGTTACCCAACCTTCAACCTGCCCATGGCTAGATCACCGGGTTTCGGGTCTATACCTTGCAACTAGACGCCCAGTTAAGACTCGGTTTCCCTACGGCTCCCCTATTCGGTTAACCTCGCTACAAAATATAAGTCGCTGACCCATTATACAAAAGGTACGCAGTCACCTTGCGGCTCCCACTGCTTGTACGTACACGGTTTCAGGTTCTATTTCACTCCCCTCGCTGGGGTTCTTTTCGCCTTTCCTTCACAGTACTGGTTCACTATCGGTCAATCAGGAGTATTTAGCCTTGGAGGATGGTCCCCCCATCTTCAGACAGGATATCACGTGTCCCGCCCTACTTGTCGTAAGCTTAGTTCCACAATAAGGCTTTCAAGTACGGGGCTATCACCCGCTATGGCCCAGCTTCCCAGCTGATTCCTCTAACCTCACTGCTATAACTTACTGGCTCTTCCACTTTCGCTCGCCGCTACTCACGGAATCTCGGTTGATTTCTTTTCCTCGGGGTACTTAGATGTTTCAGTTCTCCCGGTTTGCCTCTATTGCCTATGTATTCAGCAATAGATAGTAGGTTCTTCACCTACTGGGTTTCCCCATTCGGATATCTTGGATTAAACGCTTCTTATCAACTCATCCAAGCTTTTCGCAGATTAGCACGTCCTTCTTCGCCTCTGATTGCCAAGGCATCCACCGTGTACGCTTAGTCACTTAACTATACAACCTCAAACGCTCTTCTAAGTTCGCTTCGTTTTATCTTAGCTTCACTTTTTCAAACACTTAGGTCTAATTAACAACTAGACTTGAACGCTTTTGTTCGTTCAAGATTTTTACTACTCAGACTTTTTCTTATCCTTTTGATATGTTGATTTCTCTTCATATCGGACTTGAAAGTCTCTTCAGTTTTTCAGCTTGTTTACAAATTTTTAAAGAACAATCAGACAAGGTCTTTCGACCATCATCATTTTTCAATGTTTTAGCTTACATCATTTGGCGCTTGCAAAAATTTCGCATTTTTACTCCGCTTGTAAAACATTCAAAAATGATGACTTGGTGGAGATAAGCGGGATCGAACCGCTGACCTCCTGCGTGCAAGGCAGGCGCTCTCCCAGCTGAGCTATATCCCCAAACATCTTTCCTTCCGGTTTTTCACTCTTCACACTCGCTTTGTTTTACTTCGCTTGGCTTGAGTGGTGGGTCTGAGTGGACTTGAACCACCGACCTCACCCTTATCAGGGGTGCGCTCTAACCACCTGAGCTACAGACCCAAAAGGATGCTTTGTCTTTCCTTCTATCAAACAATCTGTGTGAACACTTGCAGTCGTTCTTGTTTCGGTAAGGAGGTGATCCAACCGCAGGTTCCCCTACGGTTACCTTGTTACGACTTCACCCCAGTCATGAATCATACCGTGGTAAACGCCCTCCCGAAGGTTAAGCTATCTACTTCTGGTACAACCCACTCCCATGGTGTGACGGGCGGTGTGTACAAGGCCCGGGAACGTATTCACCGCAACATTCTGATTTGCGATTACTAGCGATTCCGACTTCATGGAGTCGAGTTGCAGACTCCAATCCGGACTTAGATGCACTTTCTGAGATTCGCTCAACGTCGCCGTCTCGCAGCCCTCTGTATGCACCATTGTAGCACGTGTGTAGCCCTACTCGTAAGGGCCATGATGACTTGACGTCATCCCCACCTTCCTCCAGTTTATCACTGGCAGTCTCCTTTGAGTTCCCATCTTTACATGCTGGCAACAAAGGATAAGGGTTGCGCTCGTTGCGGGACTTAACCCAACATTTCACAACACGAGCTGACGACAGCCATGCAGCACCTGTCTCATAGCTCCCGAAGGCACAGACTCATCTCTGAGTCCTTCTATGGATGTCAAGAGTAGGTAAGGTTCTTCGCGTTGCATCGAATTAAACCACATGCTCCACCGCTTGTGCGGGCCCCCGTCAATTCATTTGAGTTTTAACCTTGCGGCCGTACTCCCCAGGCGGTCGATTTATCACGTTAGCTTCGGGCACCAGAGTCAAACCCCAATCCCCAAATCGACAGCGTTTACAGCGTGGACTACCAGGGTATCTAATCCTGTTTGCTCCCCACGCTTTCGCATCTCAGCGTCAGTATTGTCCCAAGGGGCTGCCTTCGCCTTCGGTATTCCTCCACATCTCTACGCATTTCACCGCTACACGTGGAATTCTACCCCTCCCTAACATACTCTAGCTACCCAGTATGAAATGCAATTCCCAGGTTAAGCCCGGGGCTTTCACATCTCACTTAAGTAACCGCCTACATGCCCTTTACGCCCAGTTATTCCGATTAACGCTCGCACCCTCCGTATTACCGCGGCTGCTGGCACGGAGTTAGCCGGTGCTTCTTCTGTGACTAACGTCAATCGATTAGTCTATTAAACTAACCGCCTTCCTCATCACCGAAAGAACTTTACAACCCGAAGGCCTTCTTCATTCACGCGGCATGGCTGCATCAGGCTTCCGCCCATTGTGCAATATTCCCCACTGCTGCCTCCCGTAGGAGTCTGGACCGTGTCTCAGTTCCAGTGTGGCTGGTCATCCTCTCAGACCAGCTAGAGATCGTCGGCTTGGTAGGCCTTTACCCCACCAACTACCTAATCCCACTTGGGCTCATCTTATGGCATGTGGCCCGAAGGTCCCACACTTTACTCCTAAGAGACTACGCGGTATTAGCGACAGTTTCCCGTCGTTATCCCCCTCCATAAGCCAGATTCCCAAGCATTACTCACCCGTCCGCCACTCGTCAGCAAAGAAGCAAGCTTCTTCCTGCTACCGTTCGACTTGCATGTGTTAAGCCTGCCGCCAGCGTTCAATCTGAGCCATGATCAAACTCTTCAATTCAAAAAGTTTAATCGCTCAATAAACTGCTTAACTAAAGTTTACATATAAATATCAATCCAAAAGAACCAATATCTAATAATGAATTTCTAGTTTAAGCACCTATTAAGACTTTAATCAAAATTAAAAATATTTTAACAAGTCAATCAACAAGTGCCCACACAGATTGTCTGATATCTTTTTAAAGAGCAAAAAAGAACGACGCACTTGCAGAAAACTGATTTGCAACTGTGCGTCGTTGCGATGGGGCGTATTATAGAGATTTTACAAATCCTTGCAAGCGGTTTTTGCAAAAAATTTCAATTTTTTTACCGCTTGCAGATTAAATACTCAAAACTCTTAAAAACCCAACAAACCTCATCTATATTTTAGGCAATCGGCGGCACATAAGTGCCATTAGCGATGGAATCCTTAATCCGCTCGGCCTCTGCTTGAACCTGGGCCAGTAGGGCTTTCACGTTTTCAAGGGTGGCAATCGGGCTTAAGGTGGTCATCTTAAGGGATTGCTTATCACCAACCTTGGTCACACCAATGTTGGCCTCACCACGGGCGAAGAGTTCGTCTGCCACATTTTGGTTGAGGGCGTCGATAAACTCGGCTGGGTAGCCTGCTGGCACAACCCGGAAGAGGACGGAGGCGAACTGGCTTGGCACTAGCATTTCTAGGCCCTCTGCCTGGTTGATGTAGGCTTCTACTTCCTTGGTTAATTTGACTCCGTGGTCGATCATTGAAGCGTAGAGATCTTCGCCTAGGGCTTCCACCGTAAACCAGAGTTTGAGGGCATCAAAACGGCGGGTGGTTTGGAGCGACTTGGCCACCAGGTTCGGCACGCCGTATTCTTCGTCATATTCCGAGTTGAGATAGTCAGCCTTGTAGTCGATAAAGCGGTAGTTGGCTTCATCTTTGAGCAAGAAGGCCCCGCAGGAAATGGTTTGGAAGAAGTGCTTGTGGAAGTCCAGCGTGATGGAGTCGGTCAGCTCAATCCCATCTAGGAAGTAGCGGAAGTCTTTAGATAAGAGTAAAGCGCCACCCCAGGCCGCATCCACGTGCAACCAGACCTGGTGCTGGTCGGCTAGTTTGCGGATAGCCTTGAGATCGTCAATGGCACCCGCATCAGTTGTGCCTGCGGTAGCCACGATACAGGCCGCAATCTTGCCCTCGGCCTTGAGCTGGTTGAGGGTTTGCTCTAGGGCAACTAGATCCATTTGGGCATTGGCGTTAGATGGTACGGTAACGACAGACTGGAAGCCCATCCCCATCATGGCCATATTTTTTTGTACGGAGAAGTGGGCATTTTCAGAGCAGATCACCTTCACTTTTTTAAGGGCATCAGCCGGGATACCATCACGCTGTACCGACCATTCAGAGCCGTCCTCATTCTGCCAGTTTTTGGCAATGGCCCAGTCACGGGCAAGGAGTACGCCCATTAGGTTGGATTGGGTACCGCCTGAAGTGAATACGCCTGACGTGCCCTGACCATAGCCTACCTTCTGGCGGAGCCAGTCGATCAGGTGTTCTTCCATAATGGAACCGGCTGGGCTTTGATCCCAGGAATCCATCGATTGGTTGGTGGCGTTAATCAGCACCTCGGCAATTTGGCTGGCGACCATTGTCGGGCAATGGAGGTGAGCCAGTGAGTGTGGGTGATGAACCTTAAGGCTAGGCTTGAGGAAGATTTCAACCAAATGCGACAGGGACTGCTCCAGGCCCACGCCTTCCTTGCTTGGCTTAAAGCCGTCAATCAGGTCCCGCATTTGTTTGATGGAGCCACCAGTGTACATTTTGTCGTTTTTGAGCCAGGCAGATACTGCTTGCACCGCCTGGTTCATGGCCTTTTCGTAGTCGGCAATGGATTGTGGATCGCTACAGAAAAGGGATTGTTTGTGTTGGATTAGGTTTGACATAATTTTCTACATAAATTGATAAGCAAAAGGTGCGTTTACACGCACCCTACAAGCGGTCAAAATTTGCAAATTTTTTGCAAAAACAGACCGCTTTCTTGATTAGCCACGCACCGCTTTCAAGGCCTCAGCCACAGCCGCTTCAAAGCGTTGGATAAAGGCTTCACATTCAGCCTGGTTGATATTGACCGCACAGAGCACACGCACTACGTTACCGCCACGGCCGCCACGCTCAAGCAGGAGTTTGTGCTTAAAGCAGGCCTTTTGAATGGCTGCGGCTAGGTCGCCGTCTTTTGGATAGGCTCCTGTTGCGTCTTTTGGTTGGCGTTCATCCACAATATCAATGCCCATCATGAGCCCACGGCCACGCACATTGCCGATACAAGGATAGGTCTTGGCCAGCTCATTAAGGGCTTGAGTGAGGTAAGCACCACGCTCTTGGGCGTTTTGAGCCAGGTTCTCTTCACGCATAATCTTAAGAGAAGCATAGCCTGTGGCCATGGCCAACTGGTTACCACGGAAGGTACCTGTGTGGCCAGCCGGCTGCCAGGCGTCAAATTCTTTCTTAATCGCTAACACGGCTAACGGCAAGGAACCACCTACAGCCTTAGAAAGCACCACGATATCCGGCTCAATGCCAGCGTGTTCAAAGGCAAACATCTTACCTGAACGGCAGAAGCCGGCCTGAACTTCATCGACAATCATTAAAATGCCGTGTTTTTGGGTCACTTCACGCACTTTTTGTAGGAAGCTGACCGGGGCTGGCACCACACCGCCCTCGCCTTGGATGGCTTCTAAGATCACGGCCGCAGGCTTGACTACGCCACTTTCAACATCTTCGATAAAGTTTTCAAAATAGTGTTCAACCGCCTTGGCACCAGCTTCGCCACCAATCCCAAATGGGCAGCGGTACTCGTGCGGGTATGGCATAAATTGCACGCCTGGCATGAGGTTTTGTACGGCATTTTTAGCACCTAGGTTGCCAGTCAGCGACAAGGCCCCGTGGGTCATACCGTGGAAGCCGCCAGAAAAAGCGATCACATTGCCACGGCCGGTATAGGTCTTGGCCAACTTAATGGCAGCTTCATTGGCATCTGCACCTGAAGGGCCGGTAAATTGGAGGAGGTATTTATCCTTAGGGAAGAAGGACAGGAGTTCTTCGGTAAAGGCGTCCTTCAAAGGCGTGGTTAAATCTAGGGTGTGCAGTGGCAGACCGCTGTCTAACACGTCCTTGATAGATTGGATCAGCACTGGGTGATTGTGGCCCAGTGCCAGGGTTCCTGCGCCTGCTAGGAAGTCAAGATACTCATTGCCTTCAACATCGGTTACCCAGCAGCCTTGGGCCTTGGCATAGGCAAAAGGCAACTTGCGTGGGTAGCTACGCACGTTGGATTCCATTGCATCTTGACGATCTAAAAAGTGTTTGTTGGAAGCAAGCAGGGCTTGAACAGGAGTGGTAATTGTCATTTAAAATAAACCTTCTAAAAAGAGGTGAAAAAAATAAGTCGGGTGCCTTGCGGGAAGCCTAAGCTTTCTGTTTCTAAAAAACAGATGCCATGGGGCATTTGACTCGCTACTTATTAAAAAAAGCGTTTCAGCTTTTTTATTCTCAGGACGAGAAATGAGGTTTTGAGCGAACTCAAAAAACGGGGGGATTTTACCGATTTTCTCTAAAAAAGAAAGCATTTATTGGCTTCCAAAAGAAAAAATGCGACATTACCGAGAAGTAATGTCGCCATGACGATATTCGAGGAATCATTTTCTTATTGTTTGCAAGGATAATACGACAGCTGCCAAGAAAAAGCGAAATAATCTTTCATTTTTATTTCAAAAATT
This sequence comes from Pasteurellaceae bacterium RH1A, assembly GCA_012221805.1. Classification (NCBI taxonomy): domain Bacteria; kingdom Pseudomonadati; phylum Pseudomonadota; class Gammaproteobacteria; order Pasteurellales; family Pasteurellaceae; species Pasteurellaceae bacterium RH1A. Next base: position 2,104,588 of record CP015195.1, read on the forward strand.
GGAGCAAGATCACACTTTTGCAAAAAATGGGCTGGATTTGGCCGCTTGTAAGAGCAAAAAACCCAACTTTCGTTGGGTTTTGCTGATTATTTCAAGCCTAACTTGTGCTCTAAATAGTGGATATTGGTGCCACCTTGCTGGAAGTTTTCGTCTTCCAAGATTTGGTGGTGAAGTGGGATATTGGTCTTGATGCCGTCCACGATGGTTTCGGACAGGGCATTCTGCATACGGCGAATGGCGATGTCCCGATCTTCTGCGAAGGTAATGAGTTTACCAATCATGGAATCGTAGTGCGGAGGCACGGCATAACCAGCATAAATGTGGGAATCCCAACGCACGCCTAGGCCACCTGGCACGTGTAAACGGCTGATCTTACCTGGCGATGGCAGGAAGGTGACTGGATCTTCGGCATTGATCCGGCACTCAATAGCATGGCCCTTGACCTTGATGTCCTCTTGAGTAAAAGAGAGTGGCAGGCCGGCAGCCACACGCAACTGTTCTTTTACCAAGTCCACGCCCGTGATCATCTCAGTAACCGGATGTTCCACCTGCAAACGGGTGTTCATTTCGATAAAGTAGAACTCGCCATTTTCATAGAGGAACTCAAAGGTACCTGCTCCCCGGTAGCCGATTTCTACACAGGCCTTGGCACAGCGTTCGCCGATAAATTGGCGTAACTCTGGGGTAATGCCTGGGGCTGGGGCCTCTTCCACCACCTTTTGGTGGCGACGTTGCATGGAGCAATCCCGTTCAGCCAGATAAACCGCATTGCCGTGGGTGTCAGCAATAACCTGAATTTCGATATGGCGTGGGTTTTCCAGGTATTTTTCCATATAAACCATATCGTTATTAAAGGCTGCCTTGGCCTCGGCCTTGGTCATGGCGATGGATTCTTCCAGATCTTTTTCCTGGTGAACCACTCGCATACCGCGACCACCACCGCCACCTGAAGCCTTGATGATAACAGGATAGCCAATCTTCTTAGCGATTTCCTTGTTCTTGGCCACATCATTCCCGATTGGGCCACCTGAACCTGGCACACAAGGCACGCCAGCCTTTTTCATGGCATTGATGGCTGATACCTTGTCACCCATCAAGCGAATGACATCGGCGGTTGGGCCGATAAAGATAATGCCCGAAGCCTCAACCTGTTCGGCAAAGTTGGCATTTTCAGACAAGAAGCCATAGCCTGGGTGGATGGCATCTGCCCCCGTCACTTCAGCCGCCGCGATAATGGCTGGAATGTTGAGGTAGCTCTTGGTGGAAGGAGGCGGGCCGATACAGATGGTTTCGTCCGCCAAGAGAACGTGTTTGAGTTCACGGTCGGCCGTGGAGTGAACCGCCACCGTTTTAATGCCTAGCTCCTTACAGGCACGCAAGACCCGCAGGGCAATTTCCCCCCGGTTTGCGATGACAACTTTTTCTAAAATAGACATAGGCCTTCCTATTCTTATTCAATGATGATGAGTTTTTGGTCAAATTCAACCGCTTCGCCATCGTTAACTAAGATGGCCTTAACCACGCCCGCCTTGTCAGATTCAATACGGTTCATCATTTTCATGGCTTCAACGATGCAAAGGGCATCGCCCACATTCACGCTTTGACCCACTTCAACGAATGGTTTAGCTTCTGGGCTTGGGCTGCGGTAGAATGTACCTACCATTGGAGAAAGCACAGCATGGCCGCTCACTTCAGCTGCTGGAGCTGGGGCAGACGCAGCGGCTGGCGCTGGCGCACTGACAGCTGGGGCAGCTGGTGCCACGGCTTGAGGGGCGGCCACATATTGGACTTGTGGGGCAGCACTTACAGGGGCGGCACGGCTAATACGTACTGTACCCTCTTCTTCAGACACCTCTAACTCAGTAATGCCTGATTCTTCAACAAGTTCGATAAGTTTTTTAATTTTGCGAATATCCATAGTGAGATTCCGTTTTGAAAGTGAATTAAGATGGGATTAAACGTGCAAAGATTACCTGAATTTGAGGCATTTTGCGATGAAAATCTCTCAAAATTGACGAAAATGTCACATTTTCAGCCACTCATCGTAGCAGTTTCAACTTGCCAAAAAGAAAAAAGCAGCTTTGAAAGCTGCTTTTTTAGACAAAAATTTCCTACCCCTGTCTAGCCTTAAAGCGGGGATTGGACTTACAAATCACATAAAGTTTGCCCTTACGACGCACAATTTTGCAGTCTGGGTGGCGGGTTTTCGCACTTTTTAAAGAATTAAGTACCTGCATGATTGCTCCTATTTTTTAGTAGTAATGGCCATTTTGAACTTATCTGCAAAGCGGCTGGCACGGCCTTCGCTGTTGGCTTCACGACGTTTACCAGTGTAAACTGGGTGGGAGGCTGAGGAAGTATCTAGGGTATAAAGTGGGTATTCCTTGCCGTCTGTCCAGACCATGGTTTTGCTGGTTTGGGCGCAAGAACGGATAACCCAGCCCTGCTGGACGCTGCTGTCATAAAATAATACTTCACGATAATTGTCAGGATGAATGCCTTTTTTCATTGAGATTTGTCTCCGATATAAAACCATAATTAAAATATGGGATAATTCTACCTCAATTTCCAATAATAGCAATAAAAATTTTATGGCTTTAGGCTGATTTGCAAAAAATCATAAAAAAAGACCCGCTTGTTGTGAACTAAGCGGGTTTTTAGGAGCTTTTTGAGTGATAGTTGATACAGTGTTAGCCCCCCTCCGCCTTCGGCACCTCCCTCCGCTTGCGGGGGGAGCTGCCCGAAGGGCTGAGGGGGGAATAAACAGCTCCTAGTCAGTATTGAAAATAACCCTCCAAAACCCCCACAATCCGCTCACTGGCCCTGCCATCGCCATACAGATCTTGCACCTGGGCCAGTTCTTCATAAGCAGCCTTATCTCCTAACAAGCGGTTAATTTGGCTGACAATTTTGCAAGAATCCGTACCCACCAAAACCACATTGGGGTTTTCTGTCCGTTCTGTCTGCTCCCGCATCAGTAAAACAGGCTTACCTAGGGCGGCAGCTTCCTCTTGAATGCCGCCCGAGTCGGTTAAGATGGCCCAAGCCTCCTGCATGAGGGCTAGAAAGGTGGCATAATCTTGAGGCGGTAGGAGCTGGACTTGGCTTAAGCCACCCAGCATTTGTTGAACAGGTGCCTGCACCTTGGGGTTGAGGTGTAGGGGGAAGATAATCTCCAGATCAGGCTGGGTTTGTACCAGTTCTCGCAAGGCTTGACAGAGGTTATCTATCCCCTGCCCCAGGTTTTCTCGGCGATGAACCGTTACCAAGAGTTTTTTGCTGCCTGCAAGCGGTGGATTTTGGGGCTTTTTCTGCAAAATAGTTTGCAGGGCATCAATGACCGTATTGCCGGTCACAAAAACCTGTTCTGGAGAAATGCCCGCTCGCAAAAGATGGGTTCTAGCCTGATCTGTTGGGGCCAAATGCAGGTGAGCCAACTGACTGATTAAGCGGCGGTTGGCTTCTTCTGGAAAGGGGGAATAAAGATTTGAAGTCCGCAGGCCTGCCTCAATATGGGCCAAGGGAATTTTCTGATAAAAAGCGGCCAGACTGGTGGCCAGAGCCGTGGTGGTGTCGCCATGCACCAAGACGAAATCAGGCTGGAAGGCTTTTAAGATAGGCGTTAGGCCTTGCAGAATATGGGCGGTCAGGTCGCTTAAGTCCTGCTCGGCCTGCATAAGGTTGAGGTCAAAATCTGGCTCAATCTCAAACAACTCCAGCACCCCATCTAGCATTTGGCGGTGCTGGCCCGTCACACAGACCTTGGCCTCAAACTGGCGACTTGAAGCCAGTTGTTTGACCAAAACAGCCATCTTAATGGCCTCGGGCCGGGTGCCGAAGACAGATAAAATTTTAGGCCTGCTCATAGGCTTTGGGCTTGAGCTTGCGGCGGCGAATGCGGCGAACCAAGCGGGTAATCCGCCAGGCGTGAGTGATGGAATAGGCATAGGCCAAGAAGAGCAAGATAAAGCCTGCAAACATGGCCCATTGGTTCCAATAGTTGATCTCACCCATGACCCCAATGGCAGCACAGGAGGCTGCTCCTAGGGTAATGACCGCCAGGGCCTGACGGTGGCTAAGGCCTGCCCGCACCATAAGATGGTGGAGGTGCAAGCGGTCTGGCCGGAAGGGGCTCTTGCCCTTTTTAAGACGGCGAATAATCACGGCTGCCATATCAATCAAGGGCACCGCAATCAGCCACAGGCCTGTTACCGGGCTAATGGCATAACCCTTACCTTGTGTGCTTAGGAGCAAGATCCAAATCATGGTAAAACCAATCAGGGTACTGCCAGAATCGCCCATAAAGACCTTCCATTTAAGGCCAAAAACACTGAGGTTAAAGAGGGCGTAGGGCAGGAGAATCACAATAAAGGCAAAGCACCAATAGGCCAAATGATATTGTTCATCAGCCCACATGAGAATGCCGATCCCGGCAAAACTAACACTAGATAGGCCCGCCAAGAGGCCATCAATCCCATCAATCATATTAAAGGCGTTAATTATGCCGATGGTGATAAAGACGGTCAGCACCACGCCCAAGGCCCCTAGTTCCAGACTAAAGGGGGCAATAAGCTGACCCAGGCTTTCAAGGGAAAGCCCACTGTAGATCATGGCCCCAGCCAAGGCCGCCTGAATGCCTGCCCGCAGAAAGGGGCTGATATCAAAGCGATCATCCAGCACGCCAATTACTAGCAGCACAGTAGTAGAAATCAGGTAGAGATGGGGCAGCCGCATTTGCTCCCATTCCATTAGGCAAAAGGTAACCGTGCCCAGAAAGAGGGCAATCCCACCGATAAGGGGAATCACGCCCTGATGGCGTTTGCGGTAGTTGGGCTTATCAACCAGCCCAATCTTCTCCGCCACCGGCCGCATTATGATGAGGCTGGTCAAGGAAACGATAAAAACAGTGAGAAATGTAAGCCACATAAATGGTTTACCTCGTGTGGGTGATTTGATTAGGGAAAATGGGTAAAGGATAGCATATCGGTAAAAATGCTCAATTTTTTTTGGTGGATTGGTGTAGAATACCCTGTTTATTTTCGCCTTTCAGGCGACCCGACCTACTTTCTTTGCTTCGCCAAAGAAAGTAGGCAAAGAAAGGCGACCCCAAGCGTTTCTTTTCCCTCCGCTTGTTGCTAACTTTTGGGACGAACTTTCCAAACTCGCTTGCTTCGCAAGCTCAAACAAGGAAAGTTGTCCTCAAAAGTTTACGCAACCGCTACGGCGAAACGCAGGGGCAAATGTCTGGCTTATCACAAGCGGGGAAAAATCTATTATTTTTTGCAAATCGTGATGAGCCATGTCGGGTTCCCTTCTGAACCGCCCGAACGTGCTGAAATTTTTTAGGAAAATAATCCCGAGCGAGAGCGAAGCGAACAACAGGGTTATTTTCCGTTAAGAAAATTTCAGCTAAGTGAGGAAAAGCGGTGAAGTAGGGCGTGCTTTCTTTTGGCTACTTTGCTTTGCACGAGCAAAGAAAAGTATGCTCGAACGCCGATGAAATCGGCGGTCGAAACCTATTTTATAACGAGGAACCACCATGACAACTTCATCCCAACTCTTCCAACAAGCCCAAAAAGTTATCCCCGGCGGGGTAAACTCCCCTGTCCGTGCCTTCAAGGGCGTGGGTGGCACACCAGTCTTTATCCAAAAGGCCCAGGGCGCCTATGTTTTTGATGCCGAGGGCAAACGCTATGTGGACTATGTCGGCTCCTGGGGCCCGATGGTTCTGGGCCACAACCACCCTGCCATTCTCAAAGCGGTGGTAGAAACCGCCCAAAACGGCCTAAGTTTCGGAGCCCCAACCGCCCTGGAAATTGAACTGGCCGAATTGGTCTGCAAGATTATGCCAACCATCGAAATGGTGCGGATGGTCAGTTCAGGCACAGAAGCAACTATGACCGCCATCCGCCTGGCCCGGGGCTACACAGGCAGAGACAAGATCATCAAGTTTGAGGGTTGCTACCACGGCCATTCGGATTCCCTTTTAGTGAAGGCTGGCTCAGGAGCACTCACCCTAGGCCAGCCAAGTTCACCAGGTGTGCCGGAGGACTTTGCCAAACATACCCTTACCTGTGAATATAACAATCTGGAATCAGTCAAACAGGCCTTTGAGCAATATCCAGACCAAATCGCCTGCCTGATTATCGAACCCGTTGCCGGCAATATGAACTGCATTCCACCGCGTGAAGGCTTCTTACAGGGCCTTCGTGAACTCTGTACCCAGTACGGGGCGGTCTTTATTATTGATGAGGTTATGACCGGCTTCCGTGTCGCCCTGGCCGGGGCTCAAGCCTACTATGGCGTGACCCCAGATCTCACTACGCTGGGCAAGATCATCGGCGGTGGTATGCCAGTGGGAGCCGTGGGCGGTAAGCGTGAAATCATGGAATACCTGGCTCCAACCGGCCCGGTCTATCAGGCAGGTACGCTTTCGGGCAACCCCATTGCCATGGCGGCCGGTCTGGCCTGTTTAAGCGAGCTTTCCAAGGCCGGCAATGAAGCCCTTTTGGCAGAGAAAACCCAGCAACTGGTTCAGGGCTTAAAGGCTGCAGCAACCAAGCATGGCATTCCTTTGGTGGTGAATTCTGTAGGCGGGATGTTCGGCCTCTTCTTTACCAATCAAGAAAAAGTGGAAAGCTATGCGGATGTGATGAAGTGTGATGTTCAAGCCTTTAACACCTTCTTCCACAAGTGCTTGGAAGAGGGCGTTTACTGGGTCCCATCGGCCTTTGAGGCAGGCTTTATGTCTTTAGCCCATTCCGACCAAGATTTAGCCTATACCCTTGAGGTGGTTGATAAGGTTTTTGCCCAAATGAAATAAGCCACAAGCGGGCAGGTTTTGCAGATTTTTTGCAAATCCTGCCCGCTGGTCTCTTTTCTCGAAGAACTTTTCAAATTTGTGATCCAGCTCACACTCCCTCTATGACATTTGTCATAATCGTTTTTTTCACCTGGTATTAAGCTTATCCTGTCTTTAAATTCCTAAATTAGGAGGAAATTATGTGGCTGACAGTGATTAGCTTTTTAGTGGTAACGGGGATCGTTGCCTATGTCTCCTGGCTAAAAACCAAGGGGGATGATTTGACCACCTCCAAGGGTTACTTCTTGGCAGGTCGGGGCTTGAGTGGCCTGGTAATTGGTTGCTCAATGGTCTTAACTTCGCTTTCCACCGAGCAGTTAATCGGGGTAAATGCGGTGTCCTACACCGGCAACTTCTCCATTATTGCTTGGACGGTGCAATCGGTGATTCCGCTTTGTTTCTTGGCCCTCTATCTTTTGCCAAAATATATCAAAAACGGTTACACCACCATCCCTGAGTTCTTTGAAAACCGTTTCGACCGTCAAACCCGTTTGATTATGTCCACCCTCTTCTTGGTTTTCTATCTCTTTATCGTCATTCCAACCGCCCTTTATACTGGGGCCATTGCCTTTAATAAGATCTTCAATCTAGAAGTGATTTTTGGGCTTAGCTATGGCGAGGCCATTACCTATACCGTCATTGCTATCGGGATTGTCGGGGCCATTTATGCCATCTTCGGGGGCTTAAAAGCGGTCGCTGTGTCAGATACCCTTAATGCGGTCTTATTGGTCATCGGGGCCTTACTGGTGCCAATCTTCGCCCTTATTCATCTGGGGGATGGCAGCTTTACTGAAGGTGTGCGGATTATCGGTACCACCCATGTGGAAAAATTTAACGCCATCGGTAGTGCCACCGATGCGGTGCCATGGCCAGCCATGTTTACCGGTATCTTAATCGTTAACTTCTTCTACTGGACGACTAACCAAGCCATTGTGCAACGGGCTTTAGGGGCCAGAGATTTAAAAGCAGGCCAAAAGGGTATTCTTATTGCCGCCCTCTTCTTGCTCACCCTGCCTTTAATCCTTAACCTACCAGGGCTTTTGGGCTTCCATATCTTTGGCGACACCCTAAAACCTGCGGATACTTCCTATCCAACCTTGGTGAATAAGGTTATGCCAACTGCTCTGCAAGGCTTCTTTATTGCAGCACTCTTTGGGGCGATTTTAAGTACCTTTAACTCCTTCTTAAACTCTGCTGCGACCATTTACTGTAAAGACTTGCTGCCATCAATCAGCAAGAAAACCTGGAAGGACCAAGAGTTGATTGCCCACGCCAAAAAAGTTTCAACCGTGATGGCCATTCTCACCATGATTATCGGCCCACTCTTGATGTTCGGTACAGATGGTATCTTCCTCTTAACCAAACGTTTTGCCGGCTTTGTCAATATTCCAATCGTAGCCCTCTTTGCAGTCGGTCTCTTTAACAAAACTGTGTCAGGTTTGGCCGCCCGTATTGCATTATTAACCCATGTTGTGCTTTACTTCTGCATTGTTTGGGTCTTCCAAGTGAAATGGAACTTCGTTTATGTAATGGCTTGCTTGTTTGTCTTTGATGTCGTGCTAATGTTGGTGTTAGGTCAATTCCTTAAACGCGAACCTTACCAAGACAGCAAAGAAAACGTGTCAAATGTTGATTTAACCTACTGGGAACACGCCAAAGTAACCGTGGCTTCCCTGGTACTTGGCTTAATCGCCCTACACGCCTTCCTATCACCAATCGGCATTGCCTCACCTGATGGCCAACCGCTTACCGTGTTGGGTGTCTATGCCGTGTTGCAAGTCATTGCCTTGATTGTCTTCCGCAATAAGAAACAAGGGGCATAAATATGAATATTCTTTACATCTTGCTCGATCAAGTGCGTAAAGATATGTTGGGGGCCTACGGACACCAGATTGTCAAAACCCCCAATTTAGACCGCTTGGCCACCGAGGGCATTCGCTTTAACAATGCCTTCACTCCGGCTTCTGTCTGTGGCCCGGCCCGTACTTCGCTCTTTACCGGCCTTATGCCCTCCTCCCACGGCATTCTCAAAAACGGCGAAAAGGGCGGCACGGGCGAAATCAGCCAGCAGGCGGCTAATATCGGACGACTTGAGGGCTACAACACCTATGTGGTGGGCAAATGGCACGTCGGCACAAAATCTGTACCTGAAGACTACGGTATTAAGGGGCATAACTTTGATGGCTATGGCTACCCTGGCAGCGGGGTTTATAAAAACTTGGTCTTTAACCAACCGCCTACCCACTCCAACCGCTACCGTGAATGGCTGGAAGAAAAAGGCTTTGAGATTCCGGAAGTCAGCCGTGCCTATTTTGGCGACAACCCACATTTGCGGGTTCAGGAACTCTGTGGCCTCTTGTCTGGCACCAAAGAGCAGACCATTCCTTATTTCATTATTGATGAAGCCAAACGCTATATCACCGAATCGCTGGCGGAAGGTAAACCGTTTTTTACCTGGATTAACTTCTGGGGGCCGCATACCCCCTGCGTAGTGCCAGAGCCCTACTACTCCATGTACAGCCCTGATGAGGTAATCTTGGATGAAAGTTTCTTCACGCCACTGGAGGGTAAACCTAACCACTACCGCACCATTTCCAAAATGTGGGGCATGTGGGAGGCCAGCGAAGATCACTGGAAAGAAGTCATTACTAAATTCTGGGGCTACATCACACTGATTGACGATGCCATTGGCGAACTCTTTGATTTTCTTAAGGAAAAGGGACTTTATGAAGAAGCCTTTATCGTGGCAACCGCCGACCACGGCGATGCCATGGGGGCCCATCGAATGATTGAAAAGGGCGAATTTATGTTCGATACCACCTACAACATTCCGATGATTATAAAAGATCCGAAATCAGCTAGAGTTAATCAAACCGATGATAATTTGGTTTACTTGCACGACTTAACCTCCACGGTTTACGACATCGCCCAGCAGGCCATTCCAACTGCCTTTGAGGGCGAAACCATCCTGCCAATCACCCGAGGCGGCGGTCAAAACCAACGCAAGGGCATTCTGGCCCAACTGGCAGGGCATTTTGTCTATTTCGAGCAACGTATGTGGCGGCGAAAGGACTACAAATTGGTCTTTAATGCGACTGATGTATGCGAGCTCTATGATGTGCGAACTGACCCAGAGGAAATGCATAATCTCTTCTATGATGAGCGTTACAAGGCCATCAAAAAAGAAATGTTAGAGGAAATGCGACAGGAAATGCAGAGGCTCAAAGACCCTTTGGAGAACTGGGTTTATCGGATTATTGATGAGATTTAATTAAGGCAAGCTGGTCAAAAATTTTGGATTTTTGACCAGCTTTTTTGATAAGAGTTAAATTTTGTTTAAGCACTGTTTAAATATTTTATCCACACGCTCCTGACGATTATAAATATTATTGTTTTGTTTAAACATCGCAGATAACTCGCTCAAGGTAAATTCTTGTACAATCCCCTTGGAGTGGCAATCACATAACTTTTCTTTAAAAACAAGAGAAAGTTTAATTTCATAATATTTTTCGGCACTAGAAAGCATTATTCCTTTACAGAAATCTTTAAAAAGCAAACTAAATTCTTCTTTAGCATTACTTGACTTCAGTACTTTTCTGTTTTTAGCTTCTAACTCTGCTATTTCGTGTAGTTCATTATTAATATGAGCATAAGATGATATATAAAAGAACACAGAAAATAAACATAATAGTTTTTTCATATATACACACCTAAGAAAATGATCAATTAAAGATCAGATAAATTCTGCTTTAAACACTCATTAAATATCCTTTGACCTTTTTGCCTTTCTTTATCCCCTCTATGTAATTCTCCCATAAGCATAAACTCTTCTGAAGTAAATTCGTGTATAATTCTTTGAGAAAAACAACCACATGACTTTTCTTTAAATGTAGAAGAAAACTTCATACCCACATAATTTTCAGCAGATGGCATTAACTTTATCTGACATATATTTTTCATAAGTGGGTAAATGATTTCTTTTTCAGCAATCATATCTACTTTGGAAAAATCCCCATATTTAGCCTCATACATTGATTCATTATTAATAAAAGCATTAGCAGGCAGTGAAAAAAACACTGATAACCAACACACCAACTTGTTCATATTAATCCCCAAACATAAACATCAAGCTACGAATAATTCCTAGTGGTGCTATGGCGTAATCAAGTAAGGCAAGAAAATAATCACCATTCTGAAAATCTTTATAAGCTGCATAAAAAGGTGCAACCAACCAGATTACACTTAGTGGGATACCAAAAATTGCAGCTGTTGTGTCTTCTTTACTCATTATGAAATCCTCCAAAGGGCTAGTTATTAAACTAGCTTCAGTTTAACATAAACCAAAATGGTTTTCAAGAGTTTTTTCAATTAGCCGATAATTTAGCTTATGAAAGCACTAAATGAAAAAAACCAGTTTAGCGAACGGCTGAAATTCGCCCTCAAACTACACTACCCCAAAGGCTACAAAACCAGCCAAATTGCCATTAAATTTAACCTTCAGCATCCCAACGAACCTGTTACTCAACAAGCGGTGCATAAATGGTTGAATGGCTTGGCGATCCCATCAAATGATAAAATTGAAACTCTGGCAAAGTGGCTAAATGTAACAACGCTGTGGTTACGATATGGTGAAGAAGAAGAGGAAGTTGATGAAGAAGAAAATTTAACCGAAATACTTAACACCTTAATTGGAGGACTATCTGAAGAGCAAAAACGCTTACTAGTTTCGTTGATTATGCAATTTAAATAGCGGTTAAGAAGAACAAACGTGGTAAAAAATAAAAAAATCGCATTACTAATCTAGAGAATCGATTAGTGAGAAAATTTAATCTCAAACACGCACGCAGGCCGTGCGTGTTTTTTTATGCTACTATATTGCCCATTCTACGATATTCAAGAGATAACACTTATGCACACCTTACCTATCAGCCTCTCTTCCTTACTTGGCAAGGGTAGCCTTGAAAGTGAACGGATTGAATACAAGGCAAGTTGGAACCCCGAGGCGGTTTTACACAGTATTTGTGCTTTTGCCAATGACTTCCATAACCTAGGCGGCGGTTATATTGTTATTGGCCTTGAAGAGCAAAATGGGCGGCCTCTCTTACCGCCTAAAGGCTTACAGCCTGAACAAATTGATGCCATCCAAAAAGAACTCTTATATTTAGAACGCACAGCCATCTTGCCCAGCTACAACAGTTTGACTGCAACCTATGAAATTGAGGGGAAATTAATTTTGGTCATTTGGGCTATGGGCGGTGAAGTGCGGCCTTATAAGGCGAAAAAGAGCCTGAGCAAGGACAAAAATGATTGGGCCTACTATATCCGTAAGCACACCAGTACCGTACAAGCCACAGGAAGCGATGAACAGGAACTCATCAGCCTGGCCAATACAGTTCCCTTTGATGACCGCTATCGCACCCAAGCTAGCCTTGAGGATTTAGAGCCCCACCTTATGCGTGAGTTTTTGCAAGCCGTTAAAAGCGACTTAGCAAAAGAGGCTAGAGATTTATCAGTGGAAGAATTGGGGCTAAGAATGAACATTGTCGGTGGCGTGCCTGAAGCCCGCTTCCCAAAAAATGTCGGACTGATGTTTTTTAACAGCCAACCTGATCGTTTCTTTCCCTATACTCAAATTGATGTGGTGCATTTTCCCCAAGGCACTGGGGCCAACACCTTTGAGGAAAAAACCTTTAAGGGCCCCTTAGCCCAGATTATCAGTTCAGCCCTAAACTATATTTATGATCGCTATTTGGTTGAAACCGTTATCAAACATCCCGACCGCCCTGAAGCAGAACGCTTCTTTAACTATCCACTGGTTGCCATTGAAGAAGCGCTGGTAAATGCCGTTTACCACCGTTCTTATGAGATCAGGGAACCGATTGAAGTCCGTATTCACCAAGATGAGTTGATTGTCTTAAGTTACCCAGGCCCTGATCGCTCCATTAAATTAAGCGATCTGCAAAAAGGTAGGGCTGTCAGCCGCCGTTATCGTAATCGCCGAATTGGAGAGTTTCTTAAAGAACTGGATCTCACCGAAGGGCGCTCAACAGGTATTCCGAAAATCTTAGAAGCCATGCGTAATAATGGCTCACCAGATCCTATTTTTGAAAGCGACGAGGACAGAAGCTACTTTATGATTCGCCTGCCGATTCATAGCAAGGCAATGCAAATCAGCACGCCTACCCCTCAAGATGCACCAGTTACCATACAAGAAAACATACAAGAAAACATACAAGAAAGTGACTTGCACAAACAACTTATTCAGGTTTTGGATCAACCTTATTCAACAAAAGAATTGATGGAAAAATTAGGTTTACAAAATAGGCCTCATTTTGCGAAACATTATCTAAAACCTAGCTTACAAGCTGGCGTGGTGGAAATGACCATTCCTGACAAGCCTAACAGCCGCAACCAAAAATACCGTTTAACGGCTAAGGGCAAACAGCGTTTACAAGCCCTGCAAAGGGGGAAGGAATAATGTCCTTCTTCACCCCCCAAGCTCAATTTCACCTTATGGCCAAGCCAAGCAGCTTTCACTGTAATATTCAGTGCGAGTACTGCTTTTATTTGGAAAAGGAAAGCCAATTCGGTAGGAAAGCGGCCTATATGTCGCAAGAGACGCTACGCAATTATGTGAAGAACTATATTGAATCGGTTGCCAGTCAGCGGGTGGAATTTGCTTGGCAGGGTGGTGAGCCAACCTTATTGGGGCTGGATTTTTTTAAGCAAGCGGTCAAATTTCAGCAAGAATTTGCAAATGGCAAGCAGATTACTAACGCTTTTCAAACCAATGGCCTAGCCCTTAATCATCAGTGGGCGGATTTTTTCAGGCAGAACAATTTTCTCATCGGCCTCTCCATTGATGGCCTAAGTGCCGTGCATAATCGCTACCGCATTACCAGCCAGAGCAATGGCACATTCGATAAAGTGGTTAAGGCACTGGAACTACTAAAAAGCCACCAAGTTGAATTTAACACGCTCACTGTGGTAAACGATCAAAACTGGAACAAGGGAAGAGCGACCTATCAGGCACTCAAAGAACTGGGTTCAACCTTTATGCAGTTTATTCCTATTGTAGAAACCGATGGCTTTGCAAAAAATCCACCAAAACCGACCGCTTTCTCCGTGCCACCTGATGGCTTTGGGCGGTTTTTGGTGGATGTGTTTAACGAGTGGCAAAAAGAAGATGTGGGCAAGATTTTTGTACTGGAATTTGACAACCTGTTGGGGCAGTATCTGGGCTATCCGTCTAGCTCCTGCGTTCATCAGCCCACTTGTGGCAAGTCGCTGATTGTTGAGGCCAGCGGCGAGGTTTATGCCTGCGATCACTTTGTTTACCCTGAATTTAAGGTCGGCAACCTCAACCAACAACCACTGACAGAAATCGTCCTCTCCCGCCCCCAACAAGCCTTTGGCCTAGACAAACAGCGCAAACTCACCAGCATTTGCAAGCAGTGCGAATTTAAGCCGCTCTGCCAAGGCGGTTGCCCTAAACATAGGATTGTTGCCCTACCCAACGAGAAAGAAAGGCACAACTATTTGTGTGCCTCCTACCGCCATTTTTTCAGCCAAACGAAAGAGGCGATGCAAGCAATGAAAAAGGCTATTCAAACTCGCCCGAATTAAAGGCCTGTAGAGCCTTGACCAAACGCTGATATTGCCGGTATTTGCTTTGATATGCCGCAAAATTAGCCGGATTTGGTTCAAAAGTCTGCATGGCCGTTTTCTGCCCCAAATTCTCAAGCGGCTTTTGCATGGCCATTAAGGCCGCGCCAAAACAACCGGTCTCTTCCACTTGCGGAATTTCGAGTTTCATACCTGTTAGATCGGCCAACATCTGCATCCAGACCGCAGATTTGGCTGGCCCGCCTGTTACCCTTAGCACTTGGGTCTTAGGGAAGCGTTGCAGCATTCGATTGAGGTGGTGCATGAGGCTAAAGAGCACCCCTTCATAAATGGCTTGCAAGAGGTGGAATTGGCTGTGGTAGGACTGCATACCGTAGAAGCCTGCCTGCATGCCTAGGCCTGCATTTGAGCCGTAAAGAAAGGGCACGAACAGCACGGAACTGGCCGCTGGTGGCAGCTCGGCGATCCCCTTGTTAATTTGATCGTAGCTCAAATTGCTCCACTGTTTAGTAAACCATTCCAAATTGCCTGCCGAAGTTGGGCTGGCCTCGTGGACAATAAACTTGCCAGCCTCGGCATATCTGCCGTAAACAAAGGGTAAGCTCTGATTTGGATCGATATGATCGGTAATGCCGCTAACCACCGACCAGGTGCCTAAGACCACATTGAGCTTGCTTTCGTCATCAAGTTCGGCACAGATAGCCGTGGATACCACATCAAACAAGCCCCCAACCACGGGCGTTCCCAGGGCTAAGCCGGTTAGTTTCGCTGCCTCTTCGGTGATAAAACCTGCTACTTCATTTGAGCCAATCACAGGCGGTAGGCAGTCTATCATTTCAGGAATACCCAAAAGCTCGGCAAGGGTTGGATCGTACTGGCCGGTGTTCATATTGTAGAGGTTGCTTTCGGAAATATTGGTCTCTTCGCAGTGTAGCTGGCCAGTTAAGCAAAAACGCAAATAGTCGTGAGACATCAGCACCGAACCGATTTGAGCATAGCGTTCAGGTTCATTTTCCTTGATCCAACGCAGAATGGAAACAGGGTGGCCCGTCCAGAGGGTTTGGCGGGTATGGGGGTAGAGCTTTTCGGGAATGCCCTCTGCCTGCCACTGTTTGACGATCTCAAGTGAGCGTTGATCCGAAGATAAAATCGCCCGCCCTAGTGGCTGGTTCTGTTTATCCAACAAAAAGGCCCCCTTGCCTTGGGCGGAAATCCCGACCCCTACGATCTGGCTGGGCTCAATTTGGCTCTCTGCCACGGTTTTTCGCACCACCTCAGCACACACCTGCCAAAGCTGGCTCATATCTCGCTCTGCCCTGCCCGCCCTTTCGCTAATCACAGGTACGTTTTCCCGCACACAAGCAGCCATCTTGCCTGCTTGGTCAAACAAGCTGGCTTTAATAAAAGTGCCACCGCAGTCAATGCCTAGGTAGTAGTTCATAGTATCCTCTTGGATTATTAAATGTACAAATAGGGAAGAACCTCGATCTTGTACAACATAAACATCCTTTACATTTTTCTCTAAGGACATCGTTTACATTGTATGGTTAATATGCCAGCTACTTGCTGGAGTAATTTTCTTCTCTCGGTCATCCATTTGACCCAGAAAATGAAAACGGTAATAAATGTGCCAAATACCATCGGCGTAAGGCACAAAAGCAACGGTTTCTTGCTTTAAAATTTGGCTCAGGTAGTAAATTTCACCTTGCCAACAGAGTTCGCCACTGGGTTTAACTCGACGAAGTTCAACACCTTGACCGTAGTCATAGTCTTCAATCTTGCCGGTATAAATACGACTTGAGGGCTGATAAAGACTTGCTGGCGTCTGACGTTTTTTGTCATCATCAAGCAGGCTTTCGTGGCTACGCTCATGGTTATATTCGTGCACAAAAGCATCGAACATGGCCTGTTGGTCTGCAAGATTCCCTGCAATGGCCTCACGCTTGAGTAAACAAGCCTTGAGGCTACGGTGCATTCGCTCATGATGCCCATTTTGTTCGGGGTGGGCGGGGCGAATACGCTCGGGCCGAATGCCCAGGTCAATCCACCATTTGGCCAGCTTGCTTAAGCCACCCAGGGCAGTTGAGGCAAAGGGCGAGCCATTGTCGCTACGAATATTCCAAGGCAGCCCGAACTCGTAAAAAAGTCGTTCAAACTGGGCTTTTACAGGGTCACCCAAGGTATTGGGCAGGGCCTGACAAAGCAATAAGTAACGGCAAAACTGGTCGCTCACCGTTAGCGGGTAGCACCATTTCTGGTCACCTAGCTGGAATTGCCCCTTGAAATCCACGCACCAGGTTGTATTAGGGGCGTCACATTCGGCAAAGGGCAAGCTGTCTGCTGGCGTGTGACGGCGAACCTTGCGGGGCTTGACCAGTCCTGCTCGAGCCAAGATTAAATCGCCTGTGCTATCAGCCGGTTTCTTGGCTTCAGGAAAGCGTTGCTCAAACAGGTCAAGCAGCTTTTTTGCCCCCCAATCGGGGCGTTTGCGTCGCTCACTGACCAGCCACTCAACAATCCATTGTGGCGTGGCATTGGGCGAATAATGTGGCTTTCTGGATAGCTCTTGCAAACCAGGAAAGCCGCCTTGTTTAAAGCGTTCAATCCATTTATTGGCTGTTGGACGACTGATTCCGAACTGTTCACACAGGTCGGATTTTGTAAAGCGTTGGGACAACCAAGCCTTGATAAATAACGTTTTTTGTTCCATAGGATTCGTTTGTTTCCAAGCCATTTTCTTCACCAAAGATAAGATGTTTGGTGCGATTTTACGGCAAAGAATGTAAACGATGTCCTTGGGTTATGATGTAAAGGATGTTATCAGGTTGTACCATCTAATTCCCCCTCTTTAGCAAAGAGGGGTTAGGGGAGATTTGGCAGAAGCAGTAGCAACGAGAGAGATAAATTCGGAGTAAAAATTACAAAGACTAATTACTCCCTCACTCCGTTATTTATGCTGTCAAATCTCCCCCTGCCCCTCTTTTCTAAAGAGGGGAGTTTGATCGAGTAGGGATTAACTACTTCGTCAAAGCATCAATCTGCTTAACAAGTTCATCACCATTTTTCTCGATAAAGGCTTTACGTACGTCGGCTTCGATAATGGCTTTGAATGGGGCGGTGTCGATTTCCTCGATCACTTCAATGCCCTGTTTTTGCATTTTGGCGATGATGTCTTTTTCGTTTTGCTCGTTAAGCTGGCGTTGGTAGGCACCTGCTTCTTTGGCAGCTTCAACAAGGGCGGTTTGCAGTTCTGGGGCCAGGCCGTCAAATTTGGCCTTGTTCATCACCACGATAAGCGGGGTGTAGCCGTGGTTGGTGAGGGATAAGTATTTTTGCACCTCATAAAGTTTAGACGACCAGACAATACCCACTGGGTGTTCTTGAGCGTCCACCGCACGGGTTTCAAGAGCAGTATAGAGTTCAGCCAAGGGCATTGGCACTGGGTTAGCCCCAAGCAGGCTGAAGGCTTGAATGTACATCGGGTTTTGGTTGGTACGCACCTTCAAGCCCTTGATGTCGTCTGGGGTTTTGATTGGGTGTTTGGAGTTGGTGAAGGAGCGGAAGCCCACATCCCAGAAGGCTAGACCTTTCAAGCCCTTATCTTCAAGGGATTTGAGCAGGCCTTGGCCGACCTCGCCGTCTAGCACCTTGTAAACGTGTTCACGGTTTTGGAAGATGAAGGGAATGTCGATCACGTTAAGTTTTGGCTCAAGCCCTGAGAAGTTTGGCGAACCTGACATTTCGATGTCGATGGTGCCTCCGCGTACACCGGCAATCATGGTTTGGGCATTGCCTAATGTGCTGTCTGGGAAGAGTTTGAGGCTGACCTCGCCCTTGGTTTTTTCTTTGACTAAGTCGTTAAATTTTTTGGCGGCGGTGTGTTGGGTGTCGGAACGCGGGGCTTCATAGCCAAAGCGTAGGGAAACGTCCGCATTAACGTTGGCCGCGAAGAAGAGACTTGTGGCTAAAGTGGCAAGGGTTTTGAGGTTAAAATGTTTCATGGGTAACTCCTTTGGGGTTGGGTTTAAATATGGGTAACTAAATCCTACTCCGATCTGATCCCCCTCTTTAGAAAAGAGGGGTTAGGGGAGATTTGACAGACTATCCTTTCACTCGTAAGTGATTTTGCAAATTTTTGTGATTTTTGCCCCGCTTGTAAGAGCATTATTTACTCTCTCACTTCGCTATCACGGCTGCCAAATCTCCCCATGCCCCTCTTTGCTAAAGAGGGGAGTTTGATCGAGCGTAGTTCACTATCTAACTAATCCACGCCAGTGGCACAGTAATCAATTCTGGCACAAAAATAAAGACAAACAACAAGCCAATCATCATCAAGAGATAAGGCAGAATGCCCTTGGCGGCTTGGTCGAATGGCAGCTTAGACACGCCGGTAATCACGTTCAAGACATTGCCCACAGGCGGGGTAATCAAGCCAATCGAGGTGTTGAGGATAAAGAGCACGCCGAAATAAACCGGGTCAATTCCGGCTTCTTCCACCAGTGGCATTAGCACAGGGGTGAGGATTAAGACGGTCGGGGTCAAGTCCATCACCATGCCAATCACAAAGACTGATAACATAATCACGATTAAAAGCGTGGTTGGCGAGTCAATCAGTGGCTCAAGCAGTTCCGTCATCATTTGTGGCAGTTCGGCAACGGTAATCAACCAGCCTGTTACTTGGGCAGCAGCAACCAGGAACATAACCACCGCGGTGGTTTTACCTGCGGCAAGCACCACTTTGTAGAGCTGGCTGATTTTCATCTCCTTATAGACAAAGAGCGAGACGATCAAGGCGTAGAAGGCTGCCACTGCCCCTGCTTCGGTTGGGGTGAACATGCCTGAGCGGAAGCCGCCGATGATGATGACCGGCAACATCAAGGCCCAGATACTGTTTTTGAAGGAAATGCAGAGTTCTTGCTTGGTGGCCTTGGAGAAGGTCATCAAATCCAGCCGTTTTGCCTGCCACCACCAGAGGGCAGCTAAGCATACGCCCATCAAGATTCCTGGGAAAATGCCGGCTAAAAAGAGTTTGGTGATGGATACGCCACTTGCTACGCCGAAGATAATAAAGGGAATCGAAGGCGGAATAATCGGGGCGATAATGCCGGCTGTGCCGATTAAGCCTGCCGATCTGTCCACAGGGTAGCCCGTGGTTTTCATCATTGGCAAGAGCATAGCAGCAACAGCAGCGGTATCGGCAACGGCTGAACCTGATAGGCTGGCCATAATCATTGCGGCGATAATGGCCACAAAGCCTAACCCCCCACGTTTATGCCCAACCAACTTCATTGGCAGGTCAATAATCCGTTTAGACAAGCCGCCTTCATTCATAATTTCACCAGCCAAAATAAAGAAGGGAATGGCCATAAGCGAGAAGCTGTCTGCTCCGCTAATGATTTGCTGGGCAAGGATTTGAGCGTCAAAAAGATCCAAATGTAGCATGAGGGCTACACCGCATAAGAGCAGGGCGAAGGCAACTGGCACGCCCAAGAGGATTGCCCCTAAAAGGGCCGAGAGGAAAATCACAACGGTCATTTGGCTTCTCCCTTAATACAAGCGATTAGATTACCCACCATTCTTGCAATTAACAAAAGGCCAATTGCAATACTGGCTACCACGCAGGCTAAGAAGGTAATGCCGGTTGGAATGCCTGAAATCGGGGCGATGTTTTCCCAATTGAGTTCAAACTGCACCCAGCCGCCTGTTAGCATTAAATAGCAGCAGAAAAGCATGAGGCTGTCGGTTACTAACGACAGGATTTTCTGTCCACGAGGGGAAAGTTTATCCACCAGCATGGTTACTCTCACATGGGAATTTTCGCCAAAGGCTAAAATTGCCCCCAAAAAAGCCAGCCAGACGAAGAGATAACGGGAAACTTCCTCAGTTACGCTAATGCTGCTGTTAAAGCCGTAACGCAAGACCACGTTGAGAAAGACCAAAATCGACATGGTCGATAAAATCGCCACTACCAGAAACTCAAGGCTCTTGGTTGCAAATTTGACGAGCGGGTTCATATCAGCTCCTTAGTCATCAAGTAGGGACACAGCCACCTTGACCACCACCTTACGAATGGCAGACGGTTGCCCATCGGCAATGGCTGGGCGGTGGGCATCTTGCGGGAAAAAGACTGCAAAATTGCCAGCACGGAAGGTCAAATAGGCCTCGTTTTCGCCCTGGGTGTAGAAGGCAATATCCCGCTCGGCATCGTAGGGTGTTGCCACTTGGTACTTGCCCTGATCGACCGACACCGCTATTTTTTCTACGCCAGATTGAAGGAACTGCACGTCAATCCAGTTGCGGTGAACTTCGGGCAGGATTTCTTCATCGGGCTTGGTGGTTAGATCTAAAACCTGTACATACATTTTTTCAGGCTCAAGATCGTAGCGACCGGCGGGTATGGCGGCTAAGTCCGTTTCCTGCAAGTAACGCAAGGCACGGCCAATGGCGGCGGGGTATTGTCTAAAATCGACGTGGTTAATGTGTCCGAAAAACATAGGGATTTCCTGTTTTGGTATATTGTAGGGGCGAACTGCGTTCGCCCTTTCTAATCCACATTGGGCGTACGCGGTACGCCCCTACAAGCGGTGCAAAATTTTCAAAAATTTGCACCGCTTGCACTCTTATTACAAGGCCTTCAACTTCGCCCAAACACTATCATCAACAGGAATACCGTTGGCTTGGTTGTCGGCTTTGAGTTGGACGAACTCGTGGCCTGGCAAGCGGATGGCTACGTTTGGATCGGCACGTTCAGCGGTGCGGACGTAGTCCATAATGCGGTTGAGTTTTTCATCGCGGGTTTTACCGTCAATGAGGCGATCCACTTCAATGGCGATAAAGATTTGCGACACGCAGTATTCATCATCTTTATCCTCAGTGACGGAGGCCACGGATTCGCCGTTGGAGAGTAAGGTGGCGATCATATCTAACACAATGGACAAGCCCGACCCCTTCCAGTAGCCCATTGGCAACAAGCGGCGGTTTTTCTCAACCGTGCCTGGGTCTTTGGTTAGGTTGCCGTCATCGTCAAAGCCAGCGTCCACAATGGTTTGGCGACCTGCAAGACGATTAACTTCCAACATGCCGTAGGAATACATGGAGCAAGACATATCCACCATGGTAATCGGGTTGCTTGGCACAGCGATAATCAGCGGGTTTGTCCCGATACGGCACTCTTTGGCTCCCCAAGGAGGCATTACGGCGATAGAGTTGGTCCAGCAAATACCGATGTAGCCTTTTTCCGCCGCTTGGTAGCCATAGCCGCCGCCCCGCATCCAGTGGTTGGCGTTTTTGAGAGCCACCACGCCAATCCCGTTCTGATCAGCAAGTTCCATCGCTCTGTCCATCATTTTTTTGGCGGTAAGGTTACCGATGGCTTGATGAGCGTCCCACTGCTCAATCGCCCCAGCGAAAGCACCTTGGTTGGCTCAGCTTCAGGCTTAATATCGCCCTTTTCTAACTGCTGGATAAAGCGTGGGAAACGGTTCACCCCGTGGGAATAAACACCTGCTTCGGTGGTGTCGGCAAACATAGTGGCACAGTCCTCGGCGATGTCCTCACGTACGTTGCGAGCTAAGAGAACGCGTTTAAATTCGGCTTTAAGATCTTGATAAGAAACTTTCATTGCAAACCTCTGATTTCATATAATAAAATAACGTTTCATAAATTACGCCTAATGGGCCAATAAGTCAATCAAGGCCTAAAAATAATTAACCTTATAAATCAATAAGTTATATGTAAATTTTTAGTTTTGTGATCTAGATCTCATTTTTGGAACAGGGTTTTACTTTGTGAAATGAGAAAAAAGTGGGCAAAATAAGGAAAACAAGGAGCAAGTAAGCGATGGAACAAGAAAAAAAAGCCAGCAGCAACCAGAGTTTGGTGCGGGGGCTAAAATTATTGGAAATTTTAAGTGATTACCCCAACGGCTGCCCGCTGGCAAAATTGGCGGAGTTGGCAGGGCTGAACAAGAGCACTACCCACCGCATGTTGCAGAGCCTGCAAACCTGTGGCTATGTCAAACCTGCCAATACGGTCGGTTCTTATCGGCTGACCACCAAATGCCTGGCCATTGGGCAGAAAACCCTCAATTCGCTCAACATTCTCAATGTGATTTCGCCCTATTTGGAACAACTTAATTTGGATACGGGCGAAACGGTCAATTTCTCTATGCGGGAGGGCGACTACGGCATTATGATCCACAAGCTCGAACCCACTACGGGTATGATGCGAACCCGTGCCTATATTGGGCAACGGCTGCAACTCTACTGCTCGGCCATGGGCAAGAACTTTATGGCCTATGATAACCCCGACTATGTGGCAGGCTACTGGCAGCGGCAGGCGGACATTATTCAGCCACTTACTCAACATACTATTACTGATTTGGAACTAATGTATGAAGAACTGGCAAAAATCCGCCAACAGGGCTTTGCCTTGGACGATCAGGAAAATGAGCTAGGCGTGATTTGTATCGCCTGCCCCATTTTTGATGCCAATGGCAAGGTCAATTATGCCATGTCTGTTTCTCTTTCCACCGCAAGGCTTAAACAGATTGGACAGGCCGAAATGCTGGCCCAAATCCAACAAACAGCACAAGCCATTTCTCGAGAACTTGGGGCAGTATAGCCACAAGCGGGCAGGTTTTGCAGATTTTTTGCAAATCCTGCCCGCTTGTTATTGTCTTGACTGGCAAATCCCCTCCCCCAACAAGGCCTTCAAGCCTTCGCTGATCAAGCCCTGCCAGGCCAAATAGCCGTGGGCGGTGGAGGCTTCCTGATAGGTCACGGGGTAGCCCTTGGCCAAAAGCACATCTTTCAAATGGCGGGAGGTTTCCAGTATGTTTGACTTGCCGCTTTCATAAAAACCTGCACTCATAAAAAAGCAAAGCGGCATTTTAGGTTTTACTGCAAATTGGTGGGCGATATAGTGGCTGTTTTCACTGACGGTTTCTTTAGGCTTCCACCAGAAAGATCCCGACAAAATCAAGGCCTTGTTAAAGACCTGCGGATAGTTCAGCACCGTATAGGCAGAAGCCAGGCCACCAAAACTAGAGCCGCCAATAATCCGCTCGAAAGCGGTGAAATTCGCTGATTTTTCTGCAAAAGGCACGAGTTCTTGAACCAACACTTCCGCAAAGGCTGGGTTGGCGGGCAGTTCCGTACGGCGGGCTTCTTGGGAAGGGTTTTCGATGAGAACAGTCACAAGAGGCGGAATAAGGCCTTGAGCAATCATATTATCCAGAATGGTCGGGGTCGGCACCTTGTGTAGATAGTCCACACCATCAAAGAGATAAAGCACAGGATAGGCTTGCTCAGGCTTGAAACCTGCGGGTTTATAGATAAAGAGACGGCGTTTGTTACCCAACTTTTCACTCTCAAAAACCAGCTCTGATAGCTGCCCTTTTGCAACATTAGGATCGGGTATGAGATAGGCCTGATCAGGAGCTTGGGGCAATTTTAAGATAGAAGAATAGTTATATTTATCCGTATTGGACTTATCATTGCCAACGCCATCAAAATAAGGGGACTTGTTAAGCGGATCGGCCTGTACCGTAGCTAAAATGGCACGGCGTTGAGCCATGGGATCTGCTGGCAAGGCTGGCACATCAGGAGCCAAGCGGTAGTCCACCAGGGTATCGTTAGGCACAGTATAGGTGCGATACCAAATGTCCGTTCCACCCAAGCGTTGCATAAAATCGTGATCGGTCGTTACTCCGCCCCAAATCCGCACATTCCGCTCTGCCCCCCGCCAAAGGAAGGTCACACGGCTTTGTTTCTCATCAATCGGCTCAATCAGGGGCGTACCTTGGGCTTTGACCTTCTGCCAAAAATTTTCAAGCACTTGGGCTGACTGGTCAGGCTTTTCAGCCAACGTCTCAACCAATTCAGCCAACATGGCATTTTCTAACCTAGCAGGCGGAACAACTTGCTGGCTTTCAGGCAGATGTTGATCGATATGCAGTTGATAGGTTTCAGGGGAGGCAGTTTGCTGATCGTTTTTCACGCTAAAAACCGCTTGGCCGGCCTGCTCCGCCTTAAACATAAAGGATTGCTGACCAAAAACATTCTTTAGCAAAACCCGCTGGCTTTGATCGGGAAAGATGATGGATAGCGAGAGGTTCTGATCGGCAAGCTGAATAAGCCTGCCCTGCACAAAGTCGTTCTTGGCAAGTTCGATGGTAAGGGGTTGGGCGGCAAGCACAGTTGAGAACAAAAGGGTGCTACAAGCGGTCAGTTTTTTCATGTTTTTTACATTTAGGTTAAGGGCTTCTCGACAAGTTGGTCAAAATAACCAAACTTGGCTATAAAGCATAACAAAAAACCGCCTGTTCTTCCAAACAAGCGGTTCTTTTTAGCTCAAAATTTGCCACTAGGCAGTAGCTAACCGAGGCTTGGCCACCTTGACTCGATAGCGTCTATCCAGCATACAGAGCAAGCCACCCAGAGCCATAAAGACCCCGCCCAGCCAGATCCAGCGGATGAAAGGCTTATAGTAGAGCCGGAGGGCCCAGGAGCCGTCTTCAAAGCGTTCGCCTAAGGCACCGTATAAATCCCGAGTAAAGCCCCAGTCGATAGCCGCTTCGGTCATGCCCATGCGGCTGACGGTGTAGAAGCGTTTTTCGGCATTGAGGGTGGCTTCATACTTGCCATTTTTAGTGATTTCCACTTCTGCCGTGCCGCCTACATAGTTGGGGCCGTTGCTGTCCTTAATGCCTTTGAAAGTAAAAGTGTAGTCATGGATTTGGGTGCTGTCGCCCACATTCATCCGTACATCTTTTTCCACACTAAAGTTTTGGCTAAAGGCAATACCAAAGACCGTCATGGCCACGCCCAAGTGTGCCAGCACCATCCCCCAGTGGGAGCGGGAGAGCTTGAAAATACCAGCCAAGAAGCTGTGGCGGTGGGTGGCCCGTTGGTGGAGTTCATAGAGGCTGAGCAGGACGATAATCACGCTCATCATGGTCCCTAGCACTACGCTCACAGTCAGGGTATTGCTAAAGAGATAAGGCAAAGCAAAACCTGCAAGCACCATGATCAGAAGGGAAATGAGCACCGGCTTACGAATGGCAGAGACCTGATCCCGCCGCCATTTAACCAAGGGGCCGATACCCAAGATAAAGGAGAAAGGCACCATAAGGATGAGGAACATCTGATCAAAGAAAGGTGCACCAATGGAGATGGAACCCAGGCCCAACTGCTTGTGCACCAGTGGCAGGAGTGTGCCTAAAAAGACCACTGATAAAAAGGCCATGAGCATAATGTTGTTAATCAGCAACATGGTCTCACGGGAGTAACGCTCAGCATTATCCAGGCTCTTAATCTTGCTGCCCTGGTAGGCATAGAGCAGGAGGGAGCCGCCGATCACCACCACCAAGTAGGCCAAGATATAGAGGCCACGGGTTGGGTCGGAGGCGAAGGCGTGCACTGAAACCAAGATACCCGAACGCACCAAGAAGGTGCCCAGCAAGCAGAGGGAGAAGGCCATGATAGCCAAAAGCACCGTCCAGGCCTTGAAGGAGCCACGTTTTTCTGTTACCGCCAGGGAGTGAATTAAGGCTGTGCCAGCAATCCAAGGCATAAAGGAAGCGTTTTCCACCGGATCCCAGAACCACCAGCCGCCCCAGCCCAGTTCATAGTAGGCCCACCAAGAGCCTAGCACAATTCCGAGGGTTAAAAAGACCCAGGCAGCCATGGTCCAGGGGCGAGACCATCTGGCCCAGGCGGTATCTAGGCGGCCTGTCATGAGTGAAGCAATAGCAAAAGCAAAGGCCACCGAGAAGCCCACATAGCCCATATAGAGCAGGGGCGGGTGGAAGATCAGGCCCACATCTTGTAGAAGCGGGTTGAGTTCCTTGCCGTCTGCTGGGAAGTTGGGGAAGGTGCGGTCAAAGGGATTGGAGGTAAAAATAATGAAAATAAGGAAGCCAATACTGATAATCCCCATCACACTTAAGACCCGTGCCACGGACTCGGCCGGCATTTGGCGGCTAAAAGAAGCCACGGCCACACTCCAAAGGGAAAGGAGCCAGATCCACAATAAAAGCGAACCTTCGTGCGAACCCCATACGGCCGATAAGCGATATTGCAACGGCAGGGTACTGTTGGAGTTATTAACGATATATTGTACGGTAAAATCATTGACCGCAAATAAGTAGAAGAGCGTGCCGAAGGATACGCTTAAAGCCAGAAACATGGCCCAGGTCATGGGCCGGGCCAGAGCTATCAGGCTTGGATTATTTTTTTCCGCCCCAACCAAGGGAAGGATAGCCAAAAGCACGGCCAGGGCCAGGCTCAGGGCTAGGGTATAGTTACCTAATTCTGCGATCATTTGGCACCTTCTTGTTGTGGAATCTGCATACGGTCACGCTCGGATTCGCCCTTGAGATCGGCCTCAGACACGCCCATAGGCTGGTGGGCCTTTTTCATCTGCTCATCTAACTCAGGCGGCATATAGTTTTCATCATGCTTGGCCAGTACTTCAGTTGCTCGCAGGCGAGTTGGCTCAACCAGCACCCCTTGGGCCACAATGCCCTGGCCTTCACGGAAGAGATCCGGCAAGATACCCTCGTATTCCACCACAATGGCCGGGCCGATATCGTTAAGGCCAAATTCAACTTTCAGGCTCTTGTCATCACGTTTCACCGAACCTTCTACCACCATACCACCAACCCGAATCCGCTGGCCCACTTCAGGCTTGGTTTTAGGGTTGTTATCCTTGCCATAGACAATTTCAGACGGCGTATAGAAAAGGTCAATATTTTGGCTTAGGGCATAAAGGGTCAGGCCAATCGCGACAGCCAGGCCAGTAAAAATAGATAAGACCACCTTGAGGCGGGATTTACGTCTAGGATTCATGAGCTCCCCACAAATACTTCAAAAATAATCGAAATTAAATAGCATCAAACTGGTACAATTTTAACAAAAAGCTAGGCAATAATCGCCTATTAGTTTGATTTTGAGCGGCTTGTTTGCGTTGGCTCAAACTAATTAACTCAAAAGGAGTAGAGGCTCATTTCGCAAGCTAGTTTCTTGCAAATTTCAGGCAAAAAAAGACCGCTTGTCTTGCAACAAGCGGCCAGTTTTATGCGATTTTCTGCAAATTAGAGCACGTTTACGCAGTTGAGATCTTCAAAAGATTGCTCTAGGCGTTTAGACATAGACTCTTCCATTTTGCGTAACCAAACACGTGGGTCGTAGTATTTTTTGTTTGGTGAATCTGGGCCTTCTGGGTTGCCTAATTGGCCTTGGAGGTAGTCTTGGTTAGCCTTGTAGAACTGGAGGATACCGTCCCAAGATGCCCATTGGGTGTCAGTGTCGATGTTCATTTTGATGGCACCGTAGCTGATGGCTTCACGGATTTCTTCACGGGATGAACCTGAACCACCGTGGAAGACGAAGTCGATAGACTTAGCTGGAAGGCCACGTTGTTGAGATACGAACTCTTGTGAAGCACCTAAGATAGATGGTTTTAATTTCACGTTACCTGGTTTGTACACACCGTGTACGTTACCGAAGGCCGCTGCCACAGTGAAGCGTTTGCTCACAGGGCTTAATTGGTCGTAAACGTAAAGCACGTCTTCTGGTTGGGTGTAGAGTTTAGACTCTTCAACATCGCTGTTGTCCACACCATCTTCTTCACCACCGGTGATACCAATTTCGATTTCAAGGGTCATACCCATCTTGTCCATACGGGCAAGGTATTCGCGGCAGATGGCCATGTTTTCTTCCATAGATTCCTCAGAGAGGTCGATCATATGAGAAGAGAAAAGCGGTTTGCCGGTTTCGGCGAAGTGTTTTTCGTTGGCATCTAATAAGCCATCGATCCAAGGCAGTAATTTTTTAGCTGCGTGGTCGGTGTGAAGAATAACTGGCACGCCGTATTCTTTGGCTAATTCGTGAACGTGTTTAGCACCGGCTACCGCACCTAACACGTCTGCACGTGCACCAGAAGCTGGTTTAATACCCTTACCTGCGTAGAATTGGGCACCGCCATTTGAGAACTGAACGATAACAGGGGCTTTCACACGGGCTGCGGTTTCTAATACTGCGTTTACAGAGTCAGAACCTACACAGTTTACCGCTGGGATGGCGAAGTTGTGTTCTTTAGCATAAGCGAATACTTTTTGAACGTCATCACCGGTTACAACGCCTGGTTTTACGATGTCTAATAATTTGGTCATTTGAGTGTCCTCGATAGGTGTAAAAATTTGGGAGTTACTCCCTCCCCCGCCTGCGAGGGAGGGTTGGGGTGGGGGCCTAACTTACAAGCGGATTAAATTTTCCAAAAATTTGCAAATTCTGCTGATTTTTGCCCCGCTTGTATCTTGAGCTTCGCTCAATCCCCCCTCCCTAGCCCTCCCCGTAAACGGGGGAGGGGATAAGTAGAGATTAACCGTTTGCACGTTTCTCAAGAATTTCAACCGCTGGTAAAACCTTGCCTTCAACAAATTCTAAGAAGGCACCGCCGCCGGTTGAGATGTAAGAGATCTTGTCTTTAATGCCGAATAAATCAATAGCCGCTAATGTATCACCGCCACCTGCGATAGAGAAGGCTTCGCTGTTGGCAATAGCGTGAGAAATCACCTCAGTCCCCTTACGGAAGTTCGGGAACTCAAACACACCAACCGGGCCGTTCCAAAGCACAGTTTTCGCATTTTTGATGATTTCGGCTAGCTGTTCAGCAGACTTATCACCGATGTCGAAGATAGACTCATCGTCTTTCACATCAGTTACTGACTTTTCAGTGGCTGGTGCTGTTTCAGAGAATTCAGTTCCCACACGCACATCAACTGGCACAGGGATATCGGTGCTGGCGGCTAATTCTTTAGCAACTGGGATGAGGTCTTCTTCATAGAGGGATTTACCTACATTGTGGCCAGCAGCAGCGATAAAGGTATTGGCGATACCACCACCGACGATGATTTGGTCAGCGATTTTTGAAAGGCTATTTAAGACTTCTAATTTGGTGGAAACCTTAGAACCACCAACAATGGCCACCATTGGGCGGGCAGGTTCTTTTAAGGCCTTGCCAAGTGCATCTAATTCAGCAGCCAATAATGGGCCGGCACAGGCAACAGGGGCAAATTCAGCCACGCCATAGGTTGAGGCTTGGGCACGGTGGGCTGTACCGAAGGCATCCATCACGAACACATCGCAAAGGGCAGCATATTTTTTGCCCAGTTCTGGGTCATTTTTCTTCTCACCCTTGTTAACACGCACGTTTTCAAGCACAACCACTTCGTTTTCATTGACTTCAACGCCGTCTAAGTAATCACGTACTAAACGCACTGGCACATCTAAGGCCTTGTTTAAATAATCAACTACTGGTTGAAGGGAGTCTTTCTCTTCAAACACGCCTTCAGTTGGGCGACCAAGGTGGGAAGTCACCATCACTTTCGCACCTTTTTGCAGGGCTAATTTCAGTGTTGGGATGGTAGCCACGATACGTGCGTCAGATGTCACCACGCCATCTTTGACAGGCACGTTAAGATCCGCACGGATAAACACACGTTTACCTGCAAGGTCAAGGTCAGTCATTTTGATTACAGACATAGGAGTTCCTCTTTTGAGTTCAAAAATAAAAACGTTTGGATTATAACAGTTTCTCTATAAAAAGAAGCAATCTAGATCAAATTGTGGTAAAAATTTTGCACACAGCCTATAGGCCACGCCCTAACTTATCAGACATAAATTTGCAAAAAAGCGGTCAATTTTGACCGCTTTTTACGCTAATAAGAAAAACCTAGTTTACTGTCGGAGCTTCTTCTTGTTGGGCTTGTTCTTGGTTGTTGAGGTAGTCCATAAACAAGGCATCGAAGTTTACTGGTGACAGGTTAAGGGCTGGGAAGGTGCCGCGGTTCACTAGGCTTGCAATCAATTCACGGGCATAAGGGTAAAGAATGCTCGGGCATTGAGCGGCAAGGCAGTGGGCAAGTTGTACGCCTTCGATACCAGTAATGGTAAAGACGCCAGCTTGTTTGACTTCACAAATAAAGGCTACGTCGCCAGACTCTTTCATGGTGGTTTGCACGTTGATGTGGAGGCAGACTTCGTAGAGGTTTTCATCTAATTGCTTGGTTTCCGTGTCTAGCTCAAAGCCTAGTTCAGGATCCCAAGGCTGTTGGAAGATGGTTGGGAGATTAGGGGCTTCAAAAGACACATCTTTAACATAGACACGTTGAATGTGAAGCTCAAAAGGCACTTTTTCTTCACTTGCTGCAACTTGATTTTCTTCAGACATAATCGTTCCTTAGTGAGAGTTAATTATTTATGTTTTTTAACCAGCGGCAAATTGCCTGTCCGCCAGGCGCTGATGCCATCTTTTAGCACAAAGACCTTGCTAAAGCCAGCCTTAACCAATAAGTTTGCATTCGATCCCGCTGTTAAGCCGTTGAGATCAACCAAGATAACAGGGCGATCCTTAAACTTATCAATAGGCTGGGTATTGTTAGACTTGATTTGGCTTGGCAGGAGGTGGTGGCTGTCGATGATATGGCCTGCACGGAACTCATCATCAGAACGGAGATCGACCACGACACCTTCTTCTTTGTTGATTAAGCGAACGGCTTCGTTGTTGTCAATCACCTTGAATTTGCTGGTCGCCCCCTTGTAGAACATCACAACCACAGCCACAAATAAACCCACCCAGGCGGCAATCATAATGGGGTGGTTGGCTGCAAATTGTTGGACTTGTTGAGTAAAGGTTAGATCCATTGGGTTTCCTTAATAGATGCAAAAATGGTGGGGTAAAAACCCCACCCTACAAACGATCTTATCTTAAGCTTGTGGCTGTTGAGCCATGATCTCATCAAAAGAAGAGGCTTTTTCAGTCACTTTGGCCTTGGCCAGTACTGCATCAACCGCTTGCTCTTCAAGTACCACATTACGGATGTTATCGGTTAATTGTGGGTTCTTCGCATAGTATTCCACGACTTCAGCTGGTTGCTCGTAGGCAGAAGCCAGTTCAGCAATGGTTTCTTTCACACGCTCTTCATCCACTTTTAACTCGTTTTGGCCAATAATGGCTGAGAAAAGAAGGCCAACTTGAACACGGCGTTTGGCTTGCTCTTCAAAGAGTTCCGCAGGAAGTTGGGCAGCCATTTCTGGTTTGCCGCCAAAGCGTTGTACGGCCTGGTTGCGTAAGACATCAATTTCTTCTGCAACGGCAGCTTTTGGCACTTCAACTTCATTTTGTGCGATTAAGCCATCAATTACTTGGTTTTTCACACGGGCAGTTACGGCATTTTTCAGCTCACGTTGCATATTTTTCTTGATTTCAGCACGCAATTCTTCAACAGACTTGCCAGCACCGAATTTTTGTACGAATTCTTCAGTCAGTTCTGGTAACACCATCACTTCTACTTTTTTCAGGGTAATAGCGAATTTAGCTGCCTTGCCCTTGAGGTTTTCAGCGTGGTAGTCTTCTGGGAAGGTGACATCAATGTCAAAGGCTTCGCCGGCTTTTTTACCCACGATGCCATCTTCAAAACCTGGGATCATACGGCCTTGGCCCATAAATAACACGAAGTCTTGAGCCTTGCCGCCTTCAAATTCTTCGCCATCTACAGAGCCTGAGAAGTCGATGGTTACACGGTCTTCGGCTTGAGCCGCTTCTTGGCTTTCAGACCAAGTGGCTTGTTGTTTGCGAAGCACGTCTAACATCTTGTCTAGGTCAGCGTCAGTGATTTCAACCACTGGTTTTTCCACTTCAATGTTTTCTAAGCCCTTTAATTCCACTTCTGGGAAGACTTCAAAAGTAGCAGAGAAAGTGAAATCTTGGCCTGGTTGGTATTGTTCTGGGGTAAAGGTTGGGCGGCCTGCTAGGTTGATCTTGTTACCAATTACCGCATCAAAGAAGGCACGTTGCATTTCATCTGAAAGCACATCTTGGCGTACGCCTAAACCAAAGCGTTGCTCTAAAATAGTGTGTGGCACTTTACCCTTACGGAAACCATCAACACGAGCCTGTTTGGCGACTTTTTTCATTTCTTCACGATAGGCCGCTTCGATTTTGTCAGCTGGCACAGTAAGAGAGACACGGCGTTCTAAGCCTTGAGTTGTTTCAATAGAAATTGACATTTAATTAACCTCAATAGGGATTTTTTGATAGAAAAATAGACCTGAATTTTAACCAGCCAAAGGCCTTCTGTCTAGAAATAAAAAGGATTTGAACGTTTTTTCAGGCTCAAATCCACTTTTTCTACGCTTTCCCCGCTACAAGCGGTGCCAAAATCTCACTTTTTTACACCGCTTGCACAAAACTACATGGCCTGAGAAGTTGGTCTAAACACAATCTCGTTGATGTCCACATTCTCTGGCTGGCTGATGCCAAAGAGTGCAGCACGGGCGTAGCTGTCGGCGGACATGGCGTGTTCTTTGGTAAAGTCTTCCACCCATTTGGCCAGATCTGGGTTGCTGATGGAGTTACCCAGTTCGGTTGCTACAGAGCCAGGGGAAAGCACGGTGGTGCGGATGTTGTAAGGTTTAACTTCTTGGCGTAGGCCTTCCATTACAATGCGTACAGCGTGTTTGGTGGCAGAATAAACCGCCATTGATGGGCCGACGATGTGGGCCGCCAGTGATGCAGTGGTCACAAATTGGCCGAATTTTTGTTCCTTCATGACAGGAAGAGCAGCGGCAATGCCGTGTAATACGCCACGGAAGTTGATGTCAACCATCTGGTTCCATTCGTCAATTTTCAGTTCTTCTAGGTTAGACAGTGGCATCACACCGGCGTTGGAAAGCATCACATCCAAACGGCCATAGAGTTTTACTGCCTGATTGACCAGGGCTTGCACGTCTTCTAATTTGGTCACATCGGTGGCGACACAGTGATCGTGAGAAATGCCCAGTTCATCAGCCAGTTGGTGCAGGCGATCTAGGCGGCGAGCGCCTAAAATCACTTTCGCCCCAGCCTTAACCAAATGACGAGCCACTTCTTGACCCATACCGCTGCTTGCGCCTGTCACTACCACGATTTTATTTTCTACGTTTTGCATAAGATTTTCCTTTTTGTTTGTTGATTGAAAGTGCGGTTATGATAGCGACTATTTTTATTGAGAAAAATAGGCTTTTGGTTTACAGTCTGTTGAGAAATTTAGAACAAAGGAAAACTTATGCCCAACTTTAACGACCTCCACACCTTTATCCAAATCGCCCAAGCTGGCTCTTTCACCCTGGCCGCCGAGAGATTGGGCGTGTCCAAATCCGCCCTGTCCCACAGCATTCGCAACCTTGAAACTGAGCTGGCCATTCGGCTCTTTAACCGCAACACCCGCCGCATTTCGCTGACCGACGCAGGTTTGCAATTATTCCAACACATTCAACCGCTCTTTACCGGCATTGTGCAGGAAGTCAATGCCTTGGGCGATTTCCACGACAATCCCAAGGGCTTGGTGCGGATCAACTGCAGCGATTTTGTCGCCCAAACCCTGCTTTACCCCAAACTCCGCCCCTTCTTGCTGGCCAATCGGCAGATTCGGGTGGATATTTTCTGTGATAACAGTCTCAGCGACATCATCGGGCAAGGCTTTGATTTTGGGGTGAGAATGGGGGAGAGTTTGAATGATGAGATGATTGCGGTGAAGATTTCCGAGCCCTTTGAAATGATAACCGTCGCCAGCCCCGACTATCTGAGCCAATTCGGCAAACCCGAAACCCTAGCAGAACTAAACAGCCACATCACGCTGGCAATGCGGTTCACGGCTGATCAAGGCAACCCCGTGGCTTGGGAATTTCAGCAGGGGGACAAGGTAGCAAGCTACCGCCCCACCCCCCAGTTTAGCCATAATTTAAATAACGATCTCTACCAAGCCGCCCTAGACGGCATCGGCATCGCCTGGCTACCAAGACTCACCGCCCAAACCGCCTTGGCAGACGGCAGCCTAGTCGAACTATTTCCCGACTGGGCAATGACCTACGAGCCTTTTTATCTCTATTACCCAAGTAGAAAGGGGAATTCAGCGGTATTTAGGTTGGTGGTGGATGCATTAAAGGTGTAGGCAAGCGGTTAGAATTTGCAAGTTTTTTGCAAAAACCAACCGCTTGTTAGTCAAGGAAAATCTAAAACTCTTGCTTCCTGCTAGTCCAATTCAATCCGCATTTTGACTGCACTTTTGAGTGCAGAGGCGACATCTTGGTCAAATTTCCCCAAATAAATCAATCCCTTGGCAGGCGCGCCTGGCTCAAAAAGAAGGCGACATCGCCCCAAGGGGCGTAGTAGGTAATATCGCCTGCCTTGGCCTGGTAGGCGGCTGGAGCTTGGGCGGTGTCTAGC
Source organism: Pasteurellaceae bacterium RH1A (assembly GCA_012221805.1). NCBI lineage: Bacteria > Pseudomonadati > Pseudomonadota > Gammaproteobacteria > Pasteurellales > Pasteurellaceae > Pasteurellaceae bacterium RH1A. The sequence goes on from CP015195.1 coordinate 2,139,347, forward strand.
TTTTGGGCGGGGTAGAAAATCTTTTCATTGTGGGAATAATCTTCTAGGTCGATTTCCAAGGGCAGGAGCTGGACAAGGCTGCGGCTGGTGGGGTTGTCTGCCAGGGTGGCTGGGTAGGTTTGGCTGTCGTTTAGAGTAATCTTGAGTTTCATGGAGTCCGCCTGTACATAAACACTGCCTAGGGCTAGGCAAAGGGCTAAAAGTCTTTTCATTCTATAAATCGCTCAACTAACTGGGGATATTGGATAATCGGTTAGGCTTATCTAACCATCTCCAAACACCCTACAAAATGGCATAACCTCAATAGTTTTTCCATCCACTATCATTTTATCTTCCTGATCAAGGCTAATGATCAGCCCCTTATCCAGTTTAAAATATGCCATTGCATCTAACAAACCATCTCGTTCACGAGCCATATTTTCGGCATTGAGTTGCCAGCACACTTGGATAAGTTGCACAGGTTGATTGTTTTGACAGACCACAAAATCACATTCTTTATTATTTTCGTTGTAATAATAAAGCTCTGAAAATTGCCGTCTAAGTTCCCAAAATACCGCATTTTCCAGTTTTCTGCCCCGATCTTGATTGAAAGAAGGGCTAATCACACGTTGTAAACCGTTGTCGATAAAATAGACCTTGCGTGGATTGGCCAATTGGGTTTTGTAGGAATAGGAAAATTTGGGTAACAGCTGAATCACATAGGCTTGTTCCAAATGGGACAGATATTCCAACACGGTGGAGGTACTTTTCACTTCAATACTCTGTTTAAGCTTGCCAGCCGTAATCAAGTTACCCACATTGCCAGCCAAAAAAAGCAGGAGACGTTTCATCGAGCGTTCATCACGAATACCGAAACGCACGATAATATCCCGATACAAAATATCGTTAATGAGACTGGTTAAAATTTCATCTTCTTGAAGTTGCAGGTATTGTGGAAAACCGCCTAGATGTAAATAGTCCGTCACAGTATCGGCATTTTTTTCCTTGTGGAGAAACTCGCAAAATTCAACAAAAGAGAAGGGGAAAAGCTCACGGCTGATGTGTCGCCCTGTTAATTTTGTGCCCAGTTCACGGCTGAGCAAAGACGCATTTGAGCCTGTCACTACCACTTGATAGCCCTGATCCAGCTTACCCCGCACATAAACTTCCCAACCTTCAATAATCTGAATTTCATCAAAGTACAGGATTTGGATTTGTGGGTTTTCTTCAATAATTTCGTCTAACAAAACAAAATCATCAAACTCAAAATTAAACAGCTGTGGGGTATCAAAGTTAAGAAAGAGGTAGGTATTTTCTGATTGTTTATCAATCAGTTGGCTTAATAAGGTGCTTTTGCCACTGCGACGAATACCTGAAACAACCAAAGCAAAATTAGGCAAGATCCTGATCTTTTCTAGCATTTTACGAGGATAGGTTTGCTGGGTAAGCAAATGTTCACCTTGGTTTAAAATCGTTTTGGCAAGGTCTGTTTTTAGGAGCATAGGTTCAACCTCTTAAAGTATTTGATAGTATCGAATGGTTTCGTTTGATACTAATGAACACTATTCTACACCTAAAAACAAAAACCGTCCATTACTAACCAACAAAACCCTTCGATACCATCAAACACTTTGCAGGCAAGCCCATGATCTGCTTCCCGCCCCTTGCAAATTTTTGTAAAATACTGCCCGCTTGTTCCCCCACCAAAGGCTTTTTATGCACAATCTCCAACTGACTGCCCAATCTTGTTCCCTTTTCGATCTGCCCTTCTTTCAATTCGCCCAGCTCAAGAAATACCAGCCTGAGGCCATTCCCCAAATCAAGGCGGATTACAAGCAGGCCTGGGAGCAGTGGAAGGCCATTCAGCTTGAGGTTTCCCGCCAACTGGGCATTCCCTTTGCCTCGCCCCATATCGAAAAATGGTGCAATGGCTGGCAGGTGCGGGCGCATTTTTTTGCCTATTTTAAGTATGAATTTAACCAAAATTCGGCTGCTATCTTATCGGTTATCCTCAACCGCCGTCGCCTGTCAGTCAGCCTAGACTGGCACTGCTATCGGGCTGACCGTTCACAATTCAAGCTTTCCCACTACAACCAATGGCTAGACAGCCTAGACCGAGAAGAATATGCCGATTTTGACATCTGGAAGGGCAGCGAAAGTGAATATGCCGACTTCCGCACTGTCCAAGAAATGGGCCAACAAGCCCTGCTCTTGGAAAATGAGGAAGACTATTGGTGCATTGGCCGAAACCTAGAAAAAGATGAGCTGGATCAAGTAGATGCGGTGGAATTTATCTACCAAACCATCCGCTCATTGCTGCCCTTATATGAAGCCTGCCATAGATTATAACTTTTTGTTATATCAAGAAGCTGCTAAACCGTTTGACCAACTCCAAAAGAAGCAATAAACTTGCGCCACTTTTTTATTTTTTCTTACTCGGAGCAAACTTATGAAAAAAACACTCGTGGCCTTAGCCCTTGTTGCAGCAACGTCTGCGCAAGCCTACACCTTTGATATCGAAGAAACTGGCACCAAAATTGACTTCTCTGGTTCAGTACGTCTTAAATGGGAAAGCACTTCAAATAAAACCACCAATCTTCAAAATGGCAATGTGACCCGCCGACACGTCAACGAAGCCGTAGATAACAACGGCTCCCGTTTTGGCTTCCGCATCACCCAAAATCTGGCCAACGATTTCTACGCCCTAGGCCGTGTGGAATGGCGTTTCCGTGGTAAAGATAATCGTGGTGTAGATGCTCGTTCTCAGCATAATTTTGATCACCTTTACACCCACCAACTTTTTGCCGGTATCGGCCATAAGCAATACGGTGAACTGACCTACGGTAACATGACCGTGATTACCGATGAGGTCAAACAAACCGACCTACCAAACACCTACAGCCTCAGCGATGGCCTCTTGGAATTTGCTGCCCGCCGTGCCGTGCAATATGTGTACAGAGGTGTTGAAGGCTTGAAAGTGGGTGGTTACTACGCTGGCGCCAGCAAGCGTGGCGACAATGGCTTAGATTTAAGCAACAAACGTAAAGACGTATGGGGTTTAGCTGCCATTTATAACTGGAAGTTAGACGATCTCCAACGTATTAAGCTTGCTTCAGGTATCAGCCGTGAACGCTTTGAGCAGCCTAACAGCACCTACAGCATCACAGCCTACGGCCTTGGCACTGCCTACACCTTCGATAAAACCACCCTAGGCTTAGACCTTGAGCGCCGTGTGACCAAGGATCAGGGTGCGGTGGGTAACAAACGCACTGAACACGAGGTGCGTACAGTGGTTTATCAAAAACTGACCAAGGACTGGAATGCCTACACTATGTATGCCTACAAGGTGAACAAGTTTGATGGCGTGACAGCAGATGATACCAAACGCACCAGACACCAATTTATGCTGGGTACGGAATACTTCGTTTATAACCGAGGCTCGCTCAAGCTCAAACCATTCGTAGAATGGCAGGCCACCCGCACCAAAGACGAAACCAATGGCGTAAAAACCAGCAAATCTCGTGACTACAAAACCCTCGTAGGCTTGCGTGCCTACTGGTAGGGCTTAATTTCCTATAGAAACGCAATCAAGCGGTGCAATTCTTGCAAAAATTTGCGAAAATTGCACCGCTTGTTTTTTTAAGATGATCCCCTATGATATCCTACCCTTGGCACCAACCAACCTACCAGCAACTGACCGCCTCTTTTAAGGCAGGCCATGGCCACCATGCCCAGCTTTTTAAAACGGAAGCGGGCTTGGGGACTTCTCTGCTTATTCAGGCCTTTGCCAACTGGCTGCTCTGCCAGGATAAACAGGGCAATCAGCCCTGCGGCCAGTGTAAGAGCTGTTTGCTGCAAGCGGCCGGCAACCACCCTGATTTTCATCTGCTGGAATCAGTGGAAGGTAAGGACATCGGCATTGACCAGATCCGTGACACCACGGCCAAGCTGCAACAATTTGCCCAGCAGGGCGGCAACAGCGTGGTTTATATCCGCCATGCCGAAAAACTCAATGAGGCCAGCAGCAATGCCCTGCTCAAGAGTTTAGAAGAACCCAAGCCCAATACCTACTTCTTGCTGGAAGTGCCCCTGCAAACCCCCATGATGGCCACCATTCAAAGCCGCTGCCAAACCTGGCTCTTGCAGGCGCCCTACCCGCTCCAGGCCCTAGAATGGCTGGAGACAGAATTTCCGCAAACCAGCTTTGAAGATCTCTCCACTGCCCTGCGTTTAAGCCGCAACCGCCCGCTTATTTGCAAGGATTGGCTGGAAAAAGACCGCTTACAGGCCCGCAAAACCTTCCTGCAAACCTTTTGGCGTTTTTATAAAAGCCGTGATCTGCTCCTCCTGTTCAAGGCCTTTGACAGCGAAAAAGAGCAGATTTTTCAACAACTTGAATGGCTGCAATCCTTTTTTGCCGATGCCCTTAAGGCCCAACTCGGCATTGGCCAAGATCACTGGCTCAACCCTGACTTAGCCAAGGGAATTATCCCCTTTAGCCAAGGCCTGAGCGCTCAAGCCCTGCTCAAGGGGCAAAACCTCTTACAGCAAACCGCAAGCCATCTCGCCCAGATCAATGCCGTCAATAGCGAGTTGATGCTGCTAGACTGCCTGAGCAAACTGATTTTTATTTTTGAAGGACAAGATGAACCAAGATAAGCACCAAATCGAAGACCTGATGGCCATTTTTAACCGCTGCTTTGGCGAAAGCCACAACACTCGGCTGGAGCGAGGCGGCGACTACCCCATCTACTTACCCGCCTTTATAGACGAAGGCAACCAGCCCAGCGCCCGGCCTTATAACGTAATTCTTTTCGCCCACGGCTACTACAGCAGCGCCCTGCACGAAATCGCCCACTGGCTGGTGGCCGGCGAAGCCCGCCGCAAGCTGGAGGATTTTGGCTACTGGTATGAACCCGACGGCCGCTCGGCTGAACGCCAGCGGGAATTTGAAAGCGTGGAAGTTAAGCCCCAAGCCCTTGAATGGGTGCTGGCCACAGCCGCCAACTTCCGCTACTTTGCCAGTGCGGATAACTTAACAGGTGATGCAGGCGATAATTCCGCCTTTAAGGCGGCTGTGTATGACCAGGTTAAGATCTATGCCGAGCGTGGCTATCTGCCCAAGCGGGCTGAACAACTCCGCCAGGCCCTGTGTGAATTTTATGGCACGGAAAATAAGATTGATTTAGAGAAGTTTGATTTAGGGAAGATATAGGAATGTGGGGCAGTTGCTCTTCATAAATGTGTCTTAAATTGACAATTTTCGTTCGCTAAAATCGCCCCCCTCCGCCTTCGGCACCTCCCCCGCAAGCGGGTGGAGGGAAGTTTTCATCACACATTATGTAGATTTCGCTCCACCCGCTTGCGGGGGACAAAACGCTTTGCGTTTTGAGCGTTGCTTGCAACGACCCGAAGGGTGAGCAAGTGAGTGAACGAGCTTGCGAATAACCTGCCCGAAGGGCTGAGGGGGGGATTTATCAACATCCCCTAAAGCCTAATAATTTCTATCCACCGACAAATAAGCCAGTGAAATCAAGGCCTGTTTATAGTCGGATTCAGGCAGAATAGCAATGGCGTCCACCGCTTTTTGAGCCTCCGCCTTGGCCATTTGCATGGCGTAATCCAGCGACTTATGCTGGGCCATAATGGCTAAAATTTCCTCCAAGGCCTCACGTTTTCCACCTTGTTCAATGGCTTCACGAATGAGTTTGGCTTGAACTTCATCTCCCTCCCGCATGGCGTGCAGGAGTGGCAGGGTTGGCTTGCCTTCAGCCAGGTCATCACCTGGGTTCTTGCCCAATTTTTCGGCTTCGGCACTGTAGTCCAAAATATCATCAATAAGCTGGAAGGCTGTGCCCAAGTAGCGGCCGTAGTCTTTCAGGGCTTCAATTTGTGCCGCATTTCCGCCTGCTAGAATGGCTGAACACTGGGTCGCCGCTTCAAAGAGGCGGGCCGTCTTGCTGTAGATAACCATCATATAAGAGGCTTCAGTGGTATTTGGGTCGTTACAGTTAATGAGCTGCTGAACCTCGCCCTCGGCCAAGACATTGGTGGCCGCCGACATGATTTTCAGCACCTCAAGATTGTTGGTGTTGGTCATCATCTGGAAGGAGCGGGTGTAGATAAAGTCTCCCACCAAAACACTGGCCGCATTACCAAAGACCGCATTGGCCGTGTCCCGCCCACGGCGTTTGTCGGACTCGTCCACCACATCATCATGCAAAAGAGTGGCTGTATGCACAAACTCAATAAAGGCCGCACAGTTGATGTGGGCTGAACCCGTGTAGCCCAAGGCTCGGGCGGCCAGCACCGCAATCATAGGCCGAATACGTTTGCCGCCACCGCTGATGATGTAATAACCCAGTTGGTTAATGAGCGGCACTTCGGAATTGAGTTGAGCCAGGATTTCTTGATTGACTGCCTGCATATCGTCTGCCGACAGGGCTTGAATTTGGTCGATGGTCAGTTGTGTTGTCATAGTTTGCGTGCTTGAAAAAAATTAGGCTGATTTTACCCTTAAATGGGCTTGGGTGCAAAATTATCCCCCTTCCCCACTTGCTGACCACCTAGCACGATCCGTGCTAGGTTTCTTATCTGAGCCACTCTGTGGCTCTAAGCCCTGGAGGGGCTTAGATTGAGAAACCCCATACGGCTCGTATGGGGTGGGATTTATTTCTCCCGCAAGCGGGCAAGATAAAGGAAATTCTTGCAAATTTACGCCGAAATCCGCCCGCTTGTTACGGTTAAAATACGGTTAAACAGCCCCTTGGTTTCTTCAATTTGGTGGGTGACCATTAAGAGGGTGAGGTTGCGGGCCTGGCAGATTTGCTCAACCAAGTCCAGTAATTCTGCCCTTCTGTCGGGATCAAGCGCCGAAAAAGGCTCATCTAGCAGCAAAATGGGCTTATCTTGCAAGAGGGTGCGGGCCAGGGCTGCCCGTTGTTTTTGTCCGCCTGAAAGCTGGTGGGCTGGGCGTTTGAGCAGATCGGCAATGCCCATCTGCTGGGCAATTTGTGCCACTTGTGCTTTTTGAGCGGTATTGAGCCTTAAACTGGAGGCTAGAGCCAGGCCGATGTTCTGCTCCACTGTTAAATGAGGAAAGAGATTATTGTCTTGAAAAAGCATGGCCACAGGCCGCTCATGGGGCTGGGTGCGGAAGTGATCCTGGCCATTGAGGAGAAGGCTGCCTCGGTTGGCCTCCTCAAAGCCAGCAATCAGGTTGAGCAGGGTACTCTTGCCCGCTCCACTTTCACCAATCACACCTATTCTTTCGCCCTGCTTGACCTGTAAATCAAAGAACATGGGCATTTCAGGGTAGTCAAATTCAAGCTTGAGGTCGATCATTTCAGGTTCTCTTTTTGTTCAATAAATAGGAAGGGCAGTAGGGCGAAGGCCATAAGCACCAGGGCCGTGACCGCCGCATCTTCGGTGCGGTAGGATCCTAGCTGCTGATAAAGCAGGTAAGGCAGGGAGCTAAAATCAGGGCTGCCGAAAAAGGCAATCACCGCAAAGCTGCCCAGGCTAAAGGACATGGCCAGGGCAAAGGCGTTGGCAAGCGGGCGAATCAGGGCCTTTTTTTCCACAATCCACCAGCGCTTGAAGCCTGTCAGCCCCAGGCTCTTGGCTAACTTATCGTGACTGACTAGGCTGTTCCACATGGCTGAGAAAATCAGGCGGTAGATAAAGGGCAACAGCGTGATGCCATTGCAGATGCCTACCAAAAAGAGGAGTTGGACCGTGGAAAGTTCAACCTCCATCAAGAGCATAAAAAGCCCCACAGCCAAGAGGAAGATGGGCAAGATGAGCGGGTAAGTGACCACGCCAGCCAAGATACTCTGCTTGAGTTTCTGCCCCTTAAAGGCTAATTGGCGGGCCTCAAGGGCGATGAGATAGACCATTAAAATAACGCTAAAAGAGGCGATTAAGCTCAGAAGTAGCGAGAAAAGGGCGGCTTTCCACAATTCAGGGTTTTGCAGCCGCTCGCCTAAGTGCGACACGCTCAAGCCCTCCCAAAGGACACTGGCAAGCGGCAATAAAATTGCAAAAATATGCAAAATTAGCACCGCTTGTAGGCCCCATTTACCCCAGCCTGTGGGCTTGGCCGTCCAGATTTCCTGATTGGCGCTGGTTTGCTGTTTGGAAAAGGCATAGCGGGTGGTCAAGTCCATCACGATTTGCAAGACAAGGCCGATTAAAACCTGCAAACCAATCAACATCACTGCCTTGTGTAGGTCAAACTCAAAGGTCACAGCCTGATAAATGGCTACTTCTAAAGTGCTGTATTTGGGCCCACCGCCTAGCATAAGGACAATAGGGAAACTGGTAAAACAAATGAGGAAAACCGTGGCAAAGGCGTAGGGCAATATGCCCTTGAGGGCAGGCAGTTCCACCTGCTTGAAGTAGTGCCAGTGCCTTAAATTGAGCTGGGCCGCCAGGCGGTGGTGGTTGCTCGGGATCAGCCTGAGCCCAGTCAAGCAATACTTGGCCACTAGAGGGATATTAAGGAAGAAATGGGCAATCAGAATGCCCTGGAGGCCATAGAGCTGAAAGTGCCAGTCTAGGCCGAAAAATTGAAAAGTCTTGGCCAGCCAGCCCGCATTGCCCCAAACCCCAATTACCGCAAAAATGGCCACCAGAGAAGGCAGGGCGCAGGCAAAGCTCATAACCTTATAGAGCCAGTCCTTACCCCAAAAGTGAAGATAGAAAAAAGCACGGGCCAGCAGCAGGCCACAAACCGTTGAACCCAGGGCCGACAAGCCTGCCTGCCAGAGGCTATGCTCAATAATAAAGAGGCTATCAGCCAAACGCCAAGGGCTGGCCTGACTTTGGTCAAAAAGCGCCCAAAGGCTAAAGACATAGAGCAGGACGATAATGGAATAGACCGCCCAGGCGGAGGTTTGTGTCAGTTTTCTAAGCATAGGATTGGCAGGTGGTAACAAGCGGGGCCATTCTAACCAAAATTTGCAAGGGGCAAAATGGATTTTTGAGCAATTGGGCCATTCGTTGGGCCTAAAATCGGCTCATCCAATATAAAAAGAGAGCCTTGCTCCACGATTCCCCTCCCCCAGTTTAGTTACAAACGTTTCTTTTTTGTTCAAAAGAATGTAAATTTTGTGACGAACATCATAATTCTAAACATTCCCCCTACTCTATTTGATAAATCTTCTTTAAAATCGCCAAACTTTTTTACGCTTGTAAATTTTATGTGACGAAATTTACAAAATATCAACAATAAAAACGAGGTGTGCTATGGCACTATTTTTAAGTATCTTCCCCATCGTTTTACTAATTTATTTGATGGTAAAACGCAACGCAATGCCTTCCTACATTGCGCTTCCTTTGATTGCAGCACTGGTCTATGTGATTCAGCTGACCTACTTCGGTGGCGAGTTTGTCTTACTTAACGCCAACGTGGTGTCAGGCATTATTTCCGTGCTTACCCCAATTACCGTTATCTTCGGTGCGATTTTATTCAACCGTATGATGGAAGTATCGGGTGCCATGAACGTCTTACGTGCCTGGTTGGGTAACATTAACCCGAATCCAGTGGCTCAAATTATGATCATCTCCTGGGCCTTTGCCTTTATGATTGAAGGTGCCAGTGGTTTTGGTACACCAGCGGCTATCGCTGCCCCAATCTTGGTTGGTCTCGGCTTCCACCCACTTAAGGTGGCCATGGTTGCCCTGGTGATGAACTCTGTGCCGGTTTCCTTCGGTGCGGTGGGTACGCCAACCTGGTTCGGTTTCGGCCCGCTCTTACAAGACGGCTCTTTAACCGATGGTCAAATCCTTGAGATCGGTTCTATGACCGCCCTTATCCACGCCTTTGCCGCCCTCCTGGTGCCTGTGATGGCCCTACGCTTCTTGGTTAGCTGGGAAGATATTCGTAAAAACATCGTCTTTATCTACATCAGTATCTTCTCTTGCGTGATTCCATACATCTTACTTGCCCAAGTAAACTATGAGTTCCCGTCCCTCGTGGGTGGTGCGATTGGTCTTTTCATCTCTGTTGGTGTGGCCAATAAAGGAATTGGTTTAGCGACCGCTCACGGCGATTTACAGGGCGAGAAAGTCACCAATGCTCAAATCACCAAGGCCTTATTACCAACGGGTATCTTAATTGGTCTTTTGATCATCACCCGTATCCAACAGTTGCCATTCAAGGCTATGATGAACGATGCGACCCCGATGATCCAGGCTTCTCTAGGTTATTTAGGTTCATTTGAAATCAGTAAAGGCTTGGTCTTCAGCCTCAAGGGCATTTTTGAAACGGGTGTCGGCTCAAGCTATAAACTCCTTTATGTGCCAGCCCTCATCCCATTCGTGGTAACGGTCTTAATTTCTGTGCCCCTCTTCGCCCTTTCAGGTGCCAAAACAGCGGACATCTTCGGTACCAGCTTGAAACAGGTGAAAAAACCCTTCTTCGCCTTGGTCGGTGCCTTGATTATGGTGAACGTGATGTTAATCGGCGGTGCAGACTCTATGGTACAAACCATCGGCCGTGGCCTAGCCTCTGCCACAGGTGAATACTGGACACTGTTCTCATCGCTCCTAGGTGCAATCGGTGCCTTCTTCTCAGGCTCTAACACCGTATCTAACCTAACCTTCGGTGCAGTACAATACTCTGCGGCCACTGCAACAGGCTTATCTGTAACCCTCATTCTTGCCCTCCAATCTGTGGGTGGTGCAATGGGTAACATGGTTTGTATCAACAACATCATTGCGGTAAGCACTGTATTAGGCATTGAGAACAAAGAAGGTGAAATCATCAAGAAAACCATCGTACCGATGACGGTTTACGCTATCATCGCTGCCTTAGTTGCCTTGTTCATCATCCCATTGTTCTACTAAAATACCTCTAACAAGCGGTAGGAATTTTGCAAAAATTTGCTAGAATTGAGCCGCTTGTAGTTTGAATGATTGATGGCGCAAGCGTCCTCGCTTGTGCCTTATCAAAGGCACCAGCCTAGAGGCTGGCGCCAGCAGTAAATAACTTTTCCAACCCAACTCCCTGAGTTGGGTTTTCTAGTCTTTAGGGGCTAGTTTTTTTGAATAATTCTTATTTGAGTGGGAGTTCCTATGAAGAACGTCAATTTTTACGTCACCTGTATTGCCGATATGGCCAAATCCAACGTGGCGAAAAGCTCGGTTTTGTTGCTGGAAAAACTCGGCTGCCAAATCACCTTTTTAGAAAAGCAGGGTTGCTGTGGGCAGCCTGCCATTAACAGCGGTTACACCAAACAGGCCCTAGAGGGCATGAAAAATCTGGTGGAAACCTTTGAAGTGAACGATTACCCCATCGTCGCCCCAGCTGGCTCTTGCGTGTCTGCCATCAAACACTATCCTGAATATTTTGAGCATCAAGGCCTGCCTGATTGGGCGGCTCGTTCACAAAAAGTGGCTGACCGCTTTTTTGACCTGACCGATTTCATCGTCAATCAATTAGGCGTTACCGATGTGGGCGCCTCCCTCCACGGCAAGGCCGTTTACCACCCATCATGCAGCCTCTTCCGCAAATTGGGCGTGAAGGATGAGCCTCTTGCCCTGCTCCGCAATGTCAAGGGCCTAGAGCTTGAACCGATTGCCAACCAAGAAACCTGCTGCGGCTTCGGTGGCACCTTCTCGGTCAAGATGGCCGAAATTTCGGGTGAAATGGTCAAGGAAAAGGTGATGAACATTATGTCTGTTCGCCCAACTTATTTGATCGGAGCGGATGTCAGCTGCCTGATGAACATCGGCGGCCGTTTAAGCCGTGAAAATCAGAATGTGAAAGTGATGCACATTGCTGAAGTCTTATTATCGCAAGAAGCTGCCTAGGAGGGGATCATGTCTTTAAAAACCAGTGATTTAGCCTTTAAGGCACGTGTCGAGAAATCGGTTCACAATGAAATTATGCGTAAGGCGGTGGTTAAGGCCCAAGAAACCATCGGGGCCAACCGCCAAAGAATGGTGGATGAATTAGGCAACTGGGAAGAATGGCGGGATCTGGCCAAGCAGATCCGCAACCATGTGATTGCCAACTTAGATGCCTACCTCTACCAACTCAGCGAGAAAGTCACCCAAAACGGGGGCAAGGTCTTTTTTGCAGAAACAGCCGAAGAAGCGACCGCTTACATTCGTCAAGTAGCCCTTGAGAAAAAGGCCAAAACCATCGTCAAATCCAAGTCCATGGTGACCGAAGAAATCGGCCTCAACCACGTTTTAGAAGCCGAAGGCATGAAGGTGGTGGAAACCGACTTGGGCGAATACCTGCTCCAAATCGTGGGCGATAAGCCATCCCATATCGTAGTACCTGCTATTCACAAAGACCGCCACCAGATCCGCAAGGAGCTGGCTCAAGTTCTGGGCTATCAAGGCTCTGAACAGCCTGAAGAAATGAACGCCTTTGTCCGTCAAACCCTGCGTAAGGATTTCTTAGAAGCCGACATCGGTATTTCAGGCTGTAACTTTGCCGTGCCAGAAACCGGTTCGGTCTGCCTAGTGACCAACGAGGGCAACCTGCGTTTGGCCACCACTGTGCCCAAAACCCACATTGCCGTGATGGGGATGGAACGTATGGCCCCAACCTTTGAACAGGTTGATCCGCTTATCACTATGCTTTGCCGTAGTGCCGTAGGGGCAAAATTAACCGCCTACAACACCTGGCTGACCGGCCCTCGCCTTCCAGGCGAAACAGATGGCCCTGAAGAGTTCCATCTCGTGATTGTGGACAACGGCCGCAGCGAAATTTTAGAGAGCGAATTCCAAGAGGTCTTGCGTTGTATCCGTTGCGGGGCTTGCTTGAATACCTGCCCTGCCTACCGCCAAATCGGCGGCCACGGTTACGGTTCCATCTATCCAGGCCCAATCGGGGCGGTCATTTCTCCACTCTTGGGGGCTATGATGAGTTTAAAGAGTTGCCTTATGCCTGCTCCCTCTGTACGGCCTGTAACTCGGTTTGCCCAGTGAAAATTCCATTGGCTGACCTCATCCTCAAACACCGTGAGAAGATTGCAGACCAAGGTTTAACCCCTGTGTCTGAACGCTTGGCTATCAAGGCCTTCACCTTTGCCAACAGCAATCCAAGTGTCTGGAAGGTGGGCATGAAGGTGGGTGCCAAGGTGGCAAGCATGACCATTAAAAACGGTAAGGCCCCTGTGTCTATCGGTGCCTTGGGAGAATGGACCAAAGCCCGTGATCTACCTGAAATGAGTGGTGAGAGCTTCCGCTCTTGGTTTGCAAATAGGGAGAAAAACTAATGACAGCACAAAATTTTGAGCAAAACCGCAGCCAGTTCCTAGAAAAATTGGCCAAGAAAATGGGCCGCCCCTTGCAAACTGTGCCGGCTGCCTTTGACAATCCAGTTAATAACCACCCCCAAACCCGCCTAACCGACCGCACGCCTGAGCGTTTGGTCGAGGAGTTTATGGAAACCGCCAAAACTATGTTGGTGGATGTGAATGTAGCTTCTGAAGCCGAGGCCGCAGCCAAAATGGTCGAACTCTGTGAAAAATACGGCGGCGGTGCCATCGTGCTTAACAAGGACGAACGTTTAGAAGCCCTGGGCATTACCCAGGCCGTCACGGCCAAATTCGACAGCCACGTTTGGTCGCCAGAGACAGCAGAGGAAAATCTGGCTAAATCTGAAAAGGCCAATATCGGGATTGTCTTTGCCGAATATGGTTTAACAGAAACGGGCGGGATTGCCCTCTTTTCTGATAAGGATCGGGGCCGTTCGGTCAGTCTTCTGCCTGAAAAATCCATTGTCGTGGTACGCAAAAGCACGGTACTACCACGGGTAGCCCAGCTGGCAACGGTTTTACACCAAAAGGCCCAGGCTGGTGAGCGGATGCCATCTTGTGTCAATATCATCTCCGGCCCAAGTGCCACAGCCGATATTGAGCTGATTAAGGTGGTGGGCGTACACGGCCCGGTGCAGAAGATCTATTTGGTGATTGATGATCTAGCCTAGTACCTAAGAAAAAAGAAAGGTTGCACTGCAAAACAGGCAACCTTTCTTTTTGGGAATTTGGTCCCCCTTGCCGGACTTGAACCAGCGACCAAGCGATTATGAGTCGCCTGCTCTAACCACTGAGCTAAAAGGGGTTGGAAATGAGGGCGATTATAGCGATTAAGCCACCCAAAATCCAGTTAGATTTGTTTGTTAGTCTATCTTTTGGACATCATATTCCGCTTAAGTATTTTGATTTCGGCCTAAATCCGTATAGAATTTCAAACTTTAAACAAGTAAAGATACTTTAGGAAAAGCATGACAACTGAAAACGATTACGCAAAACTCAAAGAATTGATGGAATTTCCAGCCAAGATGACCTTCAAGGTGGCAGGCACCAACCGTGAAGGCCTGGCTGATGACTTGGTGCAGGTGGTGCAACAATACATCAAGGGCGATTACAGCCCCAAGGAAACCCTAAGCTCCAAAGGGACTTATAAATCCGTTTCCATCGATATTGTGGCCGAGAACTTTGAACAGGTGGAAAGCCTTTATAAGGAACTGGCCAAGGTGGATGGGGTGAGGATGGTGATCTAATGCAAACCCAACAAGCACTAGTACAATTAGCACAAGATTCCTTTGCCCTTGAATCCTTACAACTTGATTCACAAACCTTGAGTGAGCTAAATTTATGGGCAAAGGGGCAAATCAGCGATGAAAAATTGATGGAATCTGCTTATGAAATATGGCGTAGGAAAAGATCCTTATCTTGATGAAAACGGTGTTTTAACCAATAAACTGGGAGCAAAAACCTGGGAAGCATTGGACTTTGCAGAATCTCTTTTTGCTTCTCGTAAGATGGTTTTACTCTTAAACAATCCTATTGAGGGGAGCTTCGATCTTGAACACTTGTGCTACATTCATCGCTATCTTTTTGAAGATATTTACCCTTGGGCAGGGGAAATCCGCCAGATTTCAATCTCTAAAGGTACATCATATTTTGCTATGCCAGATCGAATTGAAGCAGAAGCTCAAAAGCTCTTTGCAAAGCTAAGCGGTGAAAACTATTTAAAAGGTTTAAGTAAAGAGGTTTTGGCTGAACGTTTAGCTTTCTATCTAGGTGAGATTAATGTGCTACACCCTTTTCGGGAAGGTAATGGCAGAACACAACGCATATTTATTGTACAACTTGCTCAACAAGCAGGGTATGTTCTACATTTCCAAGATATTTCAGCAGAAGAAATGATTGAAGCCTCCATTGCTGCAAATTTTGTGAACTATCAACCACTACAAGCAATGATTTTAGCAAGGTTAGAAAAATTATGACCCAACTTATTATCCGCCAACTGGGCCTGCGGGACTACCAAGAAACCTTCGATGCCATGCACAGCTTTACCGACAGCCGCACAGCAGACACGGCTGATGAAATCTGGCTGGTGCAGCATCCGCCTGTCTTTACTCAAGGCCAGGCCGGCAAGCCAGAACATCTGCTTAACCCGACCAAGATCCCAGTGGTGCAGTCTGATCGGGGCGGGCAGATTACCTACCACGGGCCGGGCCAGCAGGTGATGTATGTGATGATTGATATCAAACGCCTCAAGGCTGAGGGCAAGGAGGTCAATGTTCGCCAGTTGGTGACGGCTCTTGAGCAATGTGTGGTCAAGACCCTGGCCGATTATGGCATTGAGGCCTACCCTAAGCCAGATGCCCCAGGTGTTTATATTGACGGCAAGAAAATTTGCTCCCTGGGCTTACGCATTCGCCAGGGTTGCTCCTTCCATGGGCTGGCCCTCAACATCAATATGGATCTGACCCCCTTCCGCAATATCAACCCCTGCGGTTATGCGGGGTTGGAAATGTGCCAGCTCAAGGACTTTGTGGCAGAGGATGAGGCCGATTGCGATAAGATCTCACCGAAATTAGTCAATTACTTTACCCAAATTCTCGGTTACAATAGTAACCAAATTGTGATGAAATAGGATAGATTGTTAATGGGAACACCTTTTAAGATGGAACGGGGCGTCAAATACCGTGACGCCGCCAAAACCTCCATTATTCCAGTAAAAAATATCGACCCCGATCAGGAGCTACTCAAAAAGCCTGAATGGATGAAAATCAAGCTGCCAGCCAGTGGGGCCAGAATTGAGAGCATTAAGAATGGTATGCGCCGCCACGGCCTGCATTCAGTTTGTGAAGAAGCCTCCTGCCCGAATCTGCACGAATGCTTCAACCACGGCACGGCCACCTTTATGATTTTGGGTGCCATTTGTACCCGCCGTTGCCCGTTTTGTGATGTGGCCCACGGCAAACCGCTCCCGCCAGACCCAGACGAACCACGCAAATTGGCTGAAACCATTCAGGATATGAAGCTTAAATATGTGGTCATTACCTCGGTGGACAGGGACGATCTGCCAGACCGTGGAGCCGGCCACTTCTCGGATTGTGTGCGTGAAATCCGTGCCCTCAATCCACACATCAAGATTGAGATCCTCGTGCCAGACTTCCGTGGCCGGATTGACCAGGCCCTTGAAAAACTCAAGGACAACCCGCCTGATGTCTTCAACCACAACATGGAAAACGTGCCACGCCTCTACCGCCAAATTCGCCCTGGGGCAGATTATGAGTGGTCGCTCAAGCTGCTCAAGGACTTCAAAACCATGTTCCCTGACATCCCAACCAAGTCAGGCCTGATGGTGGGTTTGGGCGAAACCAACGAGGAAATCTTGGAAGTCATGCAAGACCTGCGTGATCACGGTGTGACCATGCTGACCCTGGGCCAATACCTCCAGCCAAGCCGCCATCACCTGCCGGTGGCCCGCTATGTGCCACCAGCCGAGTTTGACGAGTTTAGGGACAAGGCCAACGCCATGGGCTTTGAACACGCTGCCTGCGGGCCTTTCGTGCGTTCTTCCTACCACGCCGACCTCCAGGCCAAGGGCGAAATCGTCAAGTAAATTGCCCCAATGCCAAGGCAGACCAAGTGTCTGCCTTTTGTTTTTGTAGTAGAATGTACAAACGATGGCGCAAGCGTCCACGCTTGTGCCTTATATATCAATGCCTTATAAGCACCAGCGAGGACGCTGGCGCTATCGAAGCAAGAAGCGGTATAAAATTCACCAAAATTTGCAAATTTCTTAAAAAAACCTACCGCTTATTTTAGATAGTCCCCCCACCCTAACCCTCCCCCGCAAGCAGGGGAGGGGATTTTTGAGGGCGAGGGTAACATAGAGAACCAACATGAAAGACACCATCGTAGCCCAGGCCACTCCCATCGGGCGTGGCGGCGTGGGTATTCTGCGGGTATCAGGCCCGCTGGCAAGCCAGGTTGCCCAAGAAGTCCTGGGCCGTGAACTCAAGCCACGGCTGGCCAACTACCTGCCCTTCAAGGATGTGGACGGCACCGTCCTAGACCAGGGTATCGCCCTCTTTTTCAAGGGCCCCAATTCCTTTACCGGCGAAGATGTACTCGAGCTACAAGGCCATGGCGGCCAGGTAATTTTGGACATCCTGCTCAAGCGGATCTTGCAGATCAAGGGTATCCGCATTGCCCGAGCCGGCGAGTTTTCCGAACAGGCCTTCTTAAACGACAAGTTAGATCTGGCCCAGGCCGAGGCCATTGCCGATTTGATTGATGCCACCAGCGAACAGGCCGCCCGTTCGGCTCTCAAATCCCTACAAGGAGAATTCTCCAATAAAATCAATGCCTTGGTGGATAATGTTATCTACCTGCGTACCTATGTGGAAGCGGCCATTGACTTCCCAGATGAGGAGATCGACTTCCTGGCCGATGGCAAGATTGAGGCCAAGCTCAATGAGATTATTGCCCAGTTGGACGGCGTTCGCCGTGAGGCCAAGCAGGGGACGATTTTGCGGGAGGGCATGAAGGTCGTTATCGCCGGCCGGCCTAATGCGGGCAAGTCCAGCCTGCTCAATGCCCTGGCAGGAAGGGAGGCTGCCATTGTAACCGACATCGCCGGCACAACCCGTGATGTGCTGCGGGAGCATATCCATATTGACGGTATGCCCCTGCATATTATCGACACGGCCGGCCTGCGGGAGGCCAGTGACGAGGTAGAGCGGATTGGGATCAAGCGGGCCTGGGATGAGATCGCCCAGGCTGATCATGTCTTGCTGATGATCGACAGCACCCAGCAAGCAGCTGATGCCTTTCAAAGCGAGTGGGCCGATTTCCTGGCCAAGTTGCCTGCCAAGATGCCAGTAACCGTTATTCGTAATAAGGTGGATTTAAGTGGCGAACCAGAAGGCCTAAGCCAAGAGGGCAACTTTAGCCTTATTCGCCTGTCTGCCCAAACCAAGGTGGGCGTGGATTTGTTGCGTGATCACCTTAAAACCTCCATGGGCTACCAAAGCTCGACCGAAGGCGGCTTCCTGGCTCGCCGCCGCCACTTGCAGGCTTTGGAAGTGGCCGCTGAGCATTTGGAGCGGGGCCATGTCCAGCTAACCCAGTTCCTGGCTGGTGAATTGTTGGCCGAGGAATTACGCATGGTGCAAAATGCCTTAAGCGAAATCACTGGGCAGTTTACCTCGGACGATCTGCTGGGCAATATTTTCAGTTCTTTCTGTATAGGAAAATAAGATGAAGCAATTTGTAATGTTAGGCCTGATTCTGGCCGCTTGCACCAGCCAGGCCCAAACCTTCCCCAAGGAATGCCAAGAGTTTTTGGCCAAGGCCGAAAAGATGTTTCAGGTGGTGGAGTTGGACGAAGCCTCCATTACCAACGAGCTGGATAACTACCAGCTGGCCCTGCAAGACATGGACGAGGCCAAGCAGGTTAGAATGTGTAGCGAGGTCTTGGAAAGCATTGACGAGACCATTAAAGATCTGGAAAAACAGATGAAGGAAGTCAAGCAACTACACGAAAAACAAAAGGAGAACCAAAAGTGAAACTGACCAAAATCCTAAGCCTGACCGCCCTGTCGGCCTGTTTAGCGGCTTGTGCGGGAAAAACCTACCAAAGCACGCTAACAGAAGGCCTGGACAGCAGAGTTGCCCCACAAGAGGACTTCTATCGCTATGTAAACGGCAAGTGGCTGGAAACCGCCCAAATCCCGGCTGACCGTGCCTCTTGGGGAACCCTGGCCGAGCTGAATGAGCTTAACGACAAACGATCCATCGCCCTCCTACAAGCGGTCATTTCCGACCCAAAACTTGCAAACGACCCACGTGCCCAACGCCTCAAGGCCCTCTATGAAACCTATATGGACTTAGAGGCCCGTGAGCAACAGGGGCTGGCCCCAATTCAGGCGGATTTGGCCAAGATCCAGGCCATTCAAACCCTCTCCGATCTACAAGCCTACTTGGTCAGCGAAACGAGGCTTGGCGGCGGCGCCCTCTTTGGTTGGTTTGTTTTTGGCCACCTCAAGGACTCCCGCCAAAATGCGGTTTATTTGAGCAGCGAAAGCCTAGGCCTCAGCAAGGACTACTACCAAAAAGACACGCCTGAAAACCGCAAGACCCTAGCCGCCTACCAGGCCTATGTGGCCCAAATCCTAGCCTATGCCAAGGTTAAAAATCCACAAGCGGTGGCCAAGCAAATCCTGGCCTTTGAGAAAAGCATTGCCCAAACCCTCTTTACCAACGAGGAAGCCCGTAAGATTGAAAAACGCTACAATCCAGTTTCCATGGCTCAACTTAAGGGCATGAGCAAGCACTTGGATTTAAACGCCTACCTCAAGGACGTGGGCGTGCAAACCGAGGAGGTCATTCTTTGGGAGCCCCGCTATTTCCAGGCCCTGGATAAGATCATCAACCCGCAGAATTTGGCCCTTATCAAGCATTATTTGACCTTCCAGGCCCTTTCTGGTGCGGCACCTTACTTAAACAAGGAGCTGGATGAAGCCCGCTTTGCCTTCTATGGCAAAACCCTAACCGGCCAAAAACAACAGCGCGCCATGGAAAAACGGGGGCTTGCCATGATCAACACCAGCCTGGGCCAGGAATTTGCCCAGTTCTATGTGGAAAAATTCTTCCCTAAAGCAGCCAAAACAGAACTCTTGGATATTGCAGGCTACCTGGTCAAGGCCTACCACAAGCGAATTGAGCAGTTAGACTGGATGTCGGCTGAAACCAAGCAAAAGGCCAAGGTCAAGCTGGATAAATTTATCACCGAGGTGGGCTACCCCAATAAATGGAAGGATTACAGCCAGCTGACCCTCAAAACCCAGGCCCAGGGTGGTTCCCTCTACGATAACATTCGCTCCATTGCCGCCTGGAATTATCAAGAGCAGTTGGGCAAGGTGGGCAAGCCAGTCGATCTGAATGAATGGGGTATGCTGCCACAGGTGGTCAATGCCTCCTACAGCCCACTCATGAACCGCATTGTCTTCCCAGCTGGCATCTTGCAGGCCCCGCTCTTTGATGCCAAGGCCGATCCTGCCGTGAATTTCGGGGCCATCGGGGCCATTATCGGCCATGAAATCACCCACGGCTTTGACGACAGCGGCTCTAAATTTGACGGCGACGGCAACCTAACTAACTGGTGGACGGCTGACGACCGCAAACGCTTTGAGGCCCTGGCCGACAAGCTGGTAGCCCAGTTCGACAAGTTCGAAGTGGCCCCTCAAGTCTTTGTTAATGGCCGCTTCACCCTAGGCGAAAACATTGCAGACCTAGGCGGCCTTAGCATTGCCTATGATGCCCTTAAGCTCTATGAACAAGAAAAAGGCCCAAGCCCTGCCTTAGAAGGCCTAAGCTCAGATCAACGCTTCTTTATGAGCTGGACCCGCTCCTGGCGAGCCAAGGCCACCGTCCAGGCCCTGACCCATCAGGTCAAGAGCGACCCTCACGCCCCTGGCCAGTTCCGAGCCTTTGCCCCCGTGCTCAATATTGACGGCTTCCATGAAGCCTTCGGCACCAAGTTGGGCGACAAGATGTTTGTCCGCCCAGAGGATCGGATTAAGATTTGGTAATTGAGGACACGCCCTAGCTCTACAAGCGGTTGAGATTTTGCAAAAACCTGCAAATTTTCAACCGCTTGTTTGTGATAAGCTCTAGGCGAGCCTCGCCTTTACAAAAAGCAAGACTGGTCGGTGGGCCAAGTCCTTAAATTCATCATGCCATTCGGGCTGATTGGCCAGCATGGGTTCTTCAACTTGCTCAATCACAAAGCCTGCGGCAATCAGCTGATTTAAGAGGGTGGCTGTGGTGCGGTGGTAGGTTTTAAAGCCTTGTTGGAACCAGTTGCGGCGGCGTTCTCCCTCCTCTCGATAAGAGCGTAACCGATAGGCTCTTTGTGCCTTATTCACACCCTTTTCCCAACGATCTCCATCCTCTTCTTTATGGCAGGTGACAATGGGGTGTTCTTGGGAAAAAATCAGCCAACCTTGGGGCTTGAGCTTGGCCTTGATGTCGGCCAGGAGTTTGGGGAAATCAGCCACATAATGAAAGGCAAAGGAGCTGGTAATCACATCAAATTCACTGTGAGGCAACTCAAGCAGGGCTTCCATAGGCAGTTGATGGAGGCTGTAAGCGGTTGGATTGAAGCCTAAATTTGCAAATTCCCGTTCTGCTTCTTGCAGCATTTGAGCCGACAGATCAAGGCCTGCCACAAAGCTAGCACCTTGTTTTAGATAGGTTTGCAAATGCCCTCCTGCCCCACAGCCCAAATCCAGTAAGCGTTTGCCCTCAAGAGAGGGCAGGAGGGAAAACATGGTTGGCTTTTCCACGATTTCGTTCAGGCTAATGGGGTTGGTGCGAAGCTTAAGATAACTCTCAAAAAAGATAGGGTTGTCGTAAATGCTGGTTTTCATAATCTATTTTCCAAAAAACAAGGGAAACCTAGGCTGCCCTTGTTTGTTCACTTATCTAAAATAACTCATGGGTGCCGCCCATGCTTGGGGGCAGGCCGTAGCCCTTCGGCAGTTCATAGCGAGGGGCGGTGATGGCTTTTTCCACAATGTATTTCTTGGTCGGCTCGGTGCCCTTGATGAAGTATTCCTTCTTGCCCTTGCCTAGGAGGCCATTGGTGGTTTCGATTTCCACTTCAATAATATTGGGCGGCAGGGCCAGCTTACGTTCTTCCTTGTCAGACAGAGCCACCTTCATATAGCGGATCCAGGCCGGCAGGGCGGCCGTTGCGCCAGCTTCGCCCACTACCCGTTTGTTATCATCAAAGCCAACATAAACCGTGGTAACCAAGTTAGCACCATAGCCTGCATACCAGGCCACCTTGGATTTATTGGTGGTGCCGGTTTTGCCGCCAATGTCGCTGCGTTTGATTTCATTGGCCACTCGCCAGCTGGTGCCCTTCCAGCCCTGGCCCTTTTCGCCGGTAATGGCCGTGTTAAGGGCGCTGCGCATTAAGAAAGCCAATTCGCCACTGATGACCCGAGGGGCATAGTGGATCTGCTGGGTTTGCTCGGTGGAGCTGGCCATCAGGCTTGGGGCTTCAGCCTTGTTGGTGGTGCTGATTTCAGGCAGTTGATCGTCCACCTCATCTTCGGTGACGGTCACGGTTTCCACCTTGTCTTCAGGCTTTTTCTGGGCCTTGATGAAGTCAAATTGTTCAGGTTCTGGGTAGATGACGGGAATGTTATGGCACTCAATACAGGCCATGGCTGGGTTGGCCTTAAAGACCTCCTGGCCGTTGCCATCCACAATACGTTCGATAATGTAAGGCTCAATCAGGAAGCCGCCATTATCAAAAACCGCATAGCCCCGAGCCATTTCAAGTGGGGTAAAGGAGGCCGCGCCTAGGGCCAGGGCCTCGGTGGCGATATATTGTTTGCGGTCGAAACCAAAGCGTTGTAGGTAGTCAGCGATGTAGTCAATGCCGGCCATTTGCACGGTGCGAACCATCATGACGTTTTTAGACTTACCAATACCCACCCGCAGGCGAAGGTTGCCTTCATAGACACCTGGCGAGTTTTTCGGCGACCAAGGTTTTTGGCCGGCCTTTTTGATGGTAATGGGCTGGTCGCTAACTGTGGTGGCCAAACTTAGGCCCTTGTTCATGGCGGCGGCATAAATAAAGGGCTTGATGGAAGACCCTACCTGGACCATAGACTGGGTAGCACGGTTAAAGCGGCTTTGTTCAAAGCTAAAGCCGCCCACGATGGCCTCAATGGCGCCGTTGTCGCTGTTAAGGGAAACGAGGGCTGAATTGACCTCTGGGATCTGGCCCAGCTCCCATTCAGGATTTTTGCCGGCT
Source organism: Pasteurellaceae bacterium RH1A (assembly GCA_012221805.1). NCBI lineage: Bacteria > Pseudomonadati > Pseudomonadota > Gammaproteobacteria > Pasteurellales > Pasteurellaceae > Pasteurellaceae bacterium RH1A. Next base: position 2,162,426 of record CP015195.1, read on the forward strand.
CGTTCACGCACCCAAATTTGCTGACCAACGGCCACACTCTTACCGCCCTTGCCTGTCCAGGCCATACGGTTGAACTTGACCACGGCACTTTCGCCATTTTGCAGCAGAATATCGGCTCGATCCCGTTGCATTTTCATGACCACGGCTGGAGTAAAAGGCTCTGAATGGGGGAGCTTGCTTAAGTGCTCGATGATTTTTTCCTCATCCCAAGGATCTTCCTTGGGCTTCCAAAGGGCTTCTGCTCCCCGCCAGCCGTGGCGGCGGTCGTAATCAATCAGGTTTTCCCGCAGGGCATTTTGGGCCTCGTGTTGGTCGTGGGACAGGACGGTGGCATAAACCTTGAAGCCCTTGGTGTAGGCCTCTTTTTCGCCATAGCGTTTGACCATTTCCTGACGCACCATTTCGGTCACATAGTCAGCACGAAATTCCAGTTGAGAGCCGTGATACTTGGCCACAATAGGCTCGGCCTTGGCCGCTTCATACTGGGCCTGGTCGATTTTGCCCACCTGCAACATCCGCCATAAAACTGTGTTACGGCGGTTTTCAGCCCGCTTGAGGGAAAAGAGCGGGTTCATGGTGGAAGGCGCCTTTGGCAGGCCGGCAATAATGGCGATTTCAGACAGGGTTAGGTCTTTTAAGTCCTTGCCGAAATAGGTTTTGGCGGCCGCTGCCACCCCGTAGGAACGGTAGCCCAGGTAGATTTTGTTGAGATAAAGCTCAAGGATTTCCTCCTTGCTCATGATCTTTTCGATTTCGGTGGCTAACACAATTTCCCGCAATTTGCGGATCATCTTACGTTCAGGGGTTAAGAAGAAGTTACGGGCCAGCTGCTGGGTGATGGTGCTGGCGCCCTCGGTGTCGCCCTTCATGGAATTTACCAAGGCACGCGCCATGCCCCGAGGGTCAAAGCCGTGGTGTTGGTAAAAACGCACATCTTCGGTGGCGATAATGGCATCAATGAGTTGAGTGGGAATATCAGCTAACTTGACTGGAATGCGGCGCTCTTCCCCCACCTCGCCAATGAGCTTGCCATCGGAGGTAAAAATCTGCATGGGCTTTTGTAGCTCAACCGTGGCCAGCCCCTTCACATCAGGTAGATCAGATTTCAAATGGGTGTAAAACAGGCCACCTGCAATGGCAAGCACAATTACCAGCGTGAGTAAAGTGCTAAATATAAATTTTACGATCTTCATCGAAAAATACTCTTTTGGTGAATGACGAAATCAAAATAAGAGATCAAAATCCCTTGCGAAATGAGGGCGATTATACTGCAAAACGCCCCTAATGAGGGAAAAAATGGGGACTTCTATGAGCATCTTTACGCAAATTTTCAGTCAAAAACCACCGCTTGTTCAAATTGGTTTGAGCGAGGACAAGGATCAGTTCTGCCTGGTCAAACAAGAAGGCGGCCTAACCAAAACCCAGTGGTTCGAGAAAAAGAAGGTCTCGGCCGACAAGCTTCTCCAAAAGATGGAGGGCTTTAAGCATGGCTCGGTGGTGGTGCGAGCCATCCCCCACCAGTACATCTGGCGTAAGTATCTGCTTCTGCCCGCCAGCCAAAATCACAACCTCATCTATCGCCAAGTGATTCAGCAGCTCAAGCAGGACTTGCCCCTCAAACTGGAGGATATTTATTTCGACTACCAGATAACTCCCCTTAAAAACCAGGGCTTGCAGGTTATTATTTATGCCCTGGCCAAGGGCTTTGCCAATCAATTTCTAACCCAGCCCAAGCTGCATTTAGACTGCGAATGGCATTGCCTGCAAAGGGCCTATCATTTTTTGGCCCAAGAAAAACCCAAAAAGCCCTTTGCAACGGGTTACTTATTTAAAAACCAAATTCTGGAATTTAAAACCGAACAGGCCGGCCTTATGCCGCTTAAAAAAGAAGCCTATTTTGAGCGTTTTTATACCTATCAAAAATCAGGCTTTGCCAATGAAATTCAAATAGACATTATGCCGGATATAACAAAACCTGAACTTTATTTAACGGCACTGGGAGCCAGCTTATGGAATATGCCATCAGCCTAACCAATTATCGCCAAAAGGCCTGGGTTAATAAATCTTTGGGCCTGCTGATAAAATTAGGTTTATTTGTGCTTTTGCTTATTTTGGTTATTTTATTTTTGCTTAACCTTAATCAAGCGAAAAAAGCAAAATTAAATAAGCTAAAACAAGACAACCATGCTCAAGAAAATAAATTAATAAGCCTTAAACAACAAGTGGAAAGCCTAAAACAGAGCCTAATGGCCAACCCACATCAGGCCTTAGATCGCCATAAGGTGATGGCCTTTTTGGCCTATTTAAGCCAAGTCCCGCTGAAGGGCGGGCTTGAAAGCCTGCACATTGTTGATGATCAGCTAAAAATCAGCGGAAAACTCAGTATCACCGCCTTTGACGGCTTAGAAGACAACCTTAAGGCTCAAGGTTTTGCCTATAAGGTGGTTCATTTTCAGCTGATTCAACAGGGCCAGGTGGAATTTTCCCTGCAAGTTGAGGAGGGGGCAGAATGAGAAACTGGCTAAGCTCCTATTATTTGGCCCCCTATCACCCGATTTTTATGGGGCTGACCTTCTTGCAGCAGCGTTTTTACCTGATTTTGCTGGCCTTAAGTTTAAGCCTTCTGCTTCCGCTTAGTCAGTATTGGCAGCATGTGCAGGAGGAGCAACGACTGAGTTTAACAGGGGAGCAGTTAGCCCAAGACATCCATCAACAAACCAGCCTCCTAGCCAGCCTAAGTCAGAATAAACAGGCTCTGCAACAGGCCAACCTCAGGGCCATAAACCAGGATCTAAACCAAATTTTAGACCAAGGCCAGGCCAGGTTAGATAATATCCACTGGCAGCTGGGCAACCAAAAATCGGCCAGTTTGGTTTTTAGCCAAGACAGCCAAAAAAGTTTTGAGATTATCAGGCAGCTTAATCAGCTGGAAAAGATTGCTTTGAAGGAAATTTACCTTTTTAAACTCAATGAAAACCGCCAAATTCAAAATGAAATTACCCTTTCTGTTAAGGATTCACCATGAAAAAATACCTTTTATGTTCTTTAATTAGCCTACCCCTTTGGGCCGATCCTTTTTATGCCGAAGAAATAAGCCAAGGCCAAACCCAACAAGCGGATCAAAATAGCCCAGAATCTGCAAAAATAGCTTGTCAGCCGTTGGGGAAAATTAATGCTTTGGATATTCAAACGGCCTTTAGTGAATTACGTTTAATTGGTATTTTAAAAAGGGAAGATAACTTCAAGGCCATTTTTATGGACAAGCAGGAAAATTTATTGGGTTTTCAAGCCAATGATTATTTAAGGGAGCAGGGCATTCAATTTAGCCAGATTGACTTCGGCGGCCTCAAATATATTGATTGGCATAAAACTCAAGCCTGCGACCAGCCCCACCAGGTTAACCTTAAATTATAGGAGTTTTTATGAGACGACTTGTTATTTTGCTGAGCCTGATCAGTGCCAGCCTGCTTGCCCAGCCCCTTTCTTTAGCCCTTAAAGAGGCGCCAACGGAAAAGATCATCGCCTTTTTGGCCGAAGAAATGGATAAAAACCTAGTTATTCAGGGCAGCCTTGAGCAGAAGCCCATTACCCTGCGCTTGCAAAACAGCAGCTTTGAACAGGCCCTCAACCATATAGCCAAGGCCAAAAATTTGACCATTAAAAAGGAGGAGGATATTTTCTATGTGGCACAAAAAAGCCAGACAGAAAACCCGCCTCTTTTGCAAGAAATACCCGATTTTGCCCCGCTTGTTAGCCCGCAAGTAACACCTATTAACAGCCCACCCAAGCTGGTGACCAAGACCGTCCAGCTCCACTATGCCAAGGCCTCGGAGGTGATTGAGTCCCTGACCAAGGGCAGTGGCAATTTCCTAAGCGAGAATGGCTACCTCCACTTTGATGATCGCTCCAACCAGTTGATTATTAAGGACTCGGCCGCCTCCCTTAAGCAGATCCTGCCCCTGATAGAGAAGCTGGATCAGCCCACCCAACAGATCGCTATTGAAGCCCGCATTGTCACCATCAGCAGCGAAAACCTTAAAGAATTGGGCGTGCGTTGGGGGCTATTCAATCCCACCGAAGGGGCGCATAGGCTGGCGGGCAGCTTTGAGGGCAATGGGCTAGCAACCAATAATCTCAATGTCAATTTCCCCATCAACAATGCGGCCTCGGTTGCCCTGCAAGTGGCCACCATCAACAGCCGTATGCTGGACTTGGAGCTAACGGCCTTGGAGCGGGAAAATTCAGTGGAAATCATCGCCAGCCCCAAACTTCTGACCACCAACAAGCAGCGGGCCAGCATCAAGCAGGGAACGGAAATCCCCTATGCCTACTACAACAGCAAGGATGAGCTGTCCGAGCTGGAATTTCGGGAGGCCGTTCTGGGCCTAGAGGTCACGCCGCACCTGTCTAAGAACAACCAGATCCTGCTGGACTTGATTGTCAGCCAAAACTCGCCCAACAATTCTAGCCAAAACAGCAACCAGATGGTGACCATCGACAAGCAGGAAATCAATACTCAGGTCTTTGCTCAACATGGTCAGACCATCGTCTTGGGCGGCATTTTCCAACACCTGATTTCAAGGGGCGAGGACAGGGTGCCGGTTTTGGGGTCTATTCCGGTTATCAAGCACCTTTTTAGCAAAAGCCGAGATCAGATTTCCAAGCGGGAGCTGGTGATCTTTGTAACCCCTTACATTATAAAATCTGAACCGCTGGTGCCGATGAAAAAGAAATCCAAGCAAAAATAGGGGAAGTTATGGTAGAATTTGCGGTCTTTTGCTTACTCCCTCCCCCGCTTGCGGGGGAGGGCGGGGGTGGGGGATTGAGCGAAGCTCAAGATTCAAACGGGCCAAAGCATCTAAACTATTTGATCGCCCCATACGAGCCGTATGGGGTTACTCAAACTAAGCCGTTCCACGGCTTAAAGCCACAGCGTGGCTTAGCTAAGTAAGCCTGCACGGCTCGTGCTAGGTTATGTTAGTCCCCCACCCTAACCCTCCCCCGCAAGCAGGGGAGGGGATTTTATTTCTAGTGTACAACAGAGGTTATATGAAAATTTCTCCCCGTCGCCGTGCCAGAGAATGTGCGGTGCAAGCCATTTATTCTTGGTATATCTCCCAAAACAATATCGAAGAGGTTGAATTAGCCTTTGTCACCGATCAGGACATGAAGGGCGTGGATATGCCCTACTTCCGCAAGCTCCTGCGAGGCGTAGTGGACAATGTGGAAAGCATCGACCATGCCCTGCGTCCCTACTTAGACCGTGGCGAAGACGAGGTCGATCCGATTGAACGCTCCATCCTCCGCCTGTCTGCCTATGAGCTGCTTTATGAAGCCGATGTGCCTTATAAGGTGGTGATTAACGAGGGCATCGAGGTGGCCAAGGTCTTTGGTTCAGACGACAGCCACAAGTACATCAACGGCATTTTAGACAAGCTGGCTCCGGCACTCGGACGTAAATAGACATGGGCGAGTTCGACCTGATTGAGCGCTATTTCAAGCGTAGCCCGCACATCGGTGACGATTGTGCGGTTTTGAGCCTTCCTCCAGGTCAGCAACTTGCCATTAGCACCGACACGCTTGCCGTCAATACCCATTTCCTGCCGGATATTGACCCTGCTCATCTGGCCCATAAGGCCGTGGCGGTCAATTTAAGCGACTTAGCTGCCATGGGGGCCAACCCTAAATGGGTTTCCCTGGCCCTGACCCTGCCCAATCTTGATGAAGCCTGGCTGGCCGCCTTTAGCCAGTCGCTTTTTGCTATCTTGGATCGCTATCAGGTCGATCTGATTGGGGGCGACACCACCAAGGGGGCCTTGTCTATTACGCTTACCGCCCAGGGCTGGCTGCCGGAAGGCTTAGGGCTTTTTCGGCATCAGGCTCAAGTGGGGGATTGGATCTATGTATCGGGCTTTCTAGGCGACAGTGCTGCTGGCTTGAAACTTCTACTTGAGGGCAAAAAAGCTGACAATCCAGCTCAACAATATTTATTCGCCCGCCACCTCCGCCCTACCCCTCGGGTGGAACTGGGGCAGATCTTACGGGCTTATTGTGCCTGTGCCATCGATATTTCAGATGGTCTTTTAGCAGACCTAAGCCATATTCTTAAAAGAAGTCAGGTGGGCGCAGCACTTTCTGTGGAAAACCTGCCGATTTCGCCCCAACTTCAAGCTCTTTTCCCACAAGAGGCCGAGACCTTGGCCCTCACTGGTGGGGAAAACTACGAGCTTTGTTTTACCGTCAGTGAAGAAAATCGCCAGGCTCTGGAAGAAGCCCTTGCCGGCCTTGATGTGGCCTGCACCTGTATCGGGCGGGTAACCACAAGCGGTCTCGTTTTGCAAAAAAATGGCAAATCTTACCCGCTTCCAGATCAAAAGGGCTTTGATCATTTTGGTGAGTAACATGAATAAACAACCCAACCTTAAAAACCCTATTCACTTCCTGGCCTTGGGCTTTGGCTCTGGCCTACTCAAACCCGCTCCAGGCACCTGGGGCAGTTTGGCAGGCCTGATCTTGGCCATTTGCCTCTGGCAACTGATCCCATCCAGCTTCTTTTTTATGTTGCTAACTCTGGTCAGTTTTGTGGCAGGTTGTCATATTTGTAGCCGAGCCAGTGAAGACTTTGGTCTGCATGATGATGGGCGGATTGTCTGGGACGAAATTGTCGCCATCTTCCTTATGTTTGCCTTTTTGCCCCACTATAATTTGACCTATTATCTGCTGGCCTTCGCCAGCTTCCGCCTCTTTGATATTCTCAAGCCCTACCCCATCAAGCACCTAGATGAAAGGTTGGAAAGCGGCCTGGGCATTATGGTGGACGATATTTTGGCGGCAGTTTATGCCCTGCTTTCCCTCTACTTGATTGACTGGATTTTCTAAGATGCTCTGGACCATTTTTCTTGTGCAACTGGTCGGCCTGCTCAGCCCTGGCCCCGATTTCTTTTATGTCAGCCGCAAGGCAGCCAGCTCCACCACCCGCAATGCCTTGTTGGGCTCGCTGGGCATTTGTATTGGTGTCGGGGTTTGGGCGGTGGTGGCCCTGTTTGGCCTGGCTTTTTTAAGTAAGAGTGCGGATCTTGTCCAATATATCATTATGGTCTTGGGTGGTGGCTTCTTAGTCCGAATGGGCATTAAGATGGTGCAGGTTCGGGAAAATGCCCAGTTTAAGGTCAGTCAGGAAAAAATCCAACCGACTTCAGCTTGGACAGAAATCAAAAACGGCCTGATGGTCAATATTTCCAATGCCAAAATTGCGGTCTTTTTCAGCAGCGTGATGTCGGGCTATGTGTCCCAGCTCAATCAACTCAGCGATCTCTTGGCCGTGCTGGCCATTTTGGTCTTTAGTGCCTTGGTTTACTTTATCCTCTTGGTCTTCCTCTTTTCCAGAAGCAAGGTGCGCCAGTTCTATTCCAAGTACAGCCGTTATATTGATAATGGCGCAGGTCTGATCTTTATCCTCTTTGGCGGCGAACTCATTTACCACGGCTTGGTTGGTATTTTTGCTTCGTATTAAGGGCTTTCAATATTAGCGGTTATCGTGATCGTCTAATGTACGGAAATATAGTTCCCCTCTTTAGCAAAGAGGGGTTAGGGGAGATTTGGCAGGAGTGATAACGGAGTGAGAGAATGATTAGTCAGAAATTATCTTGTTTGTTTCTTCTCCAAAAATAGCCCTCTCGTTGCTATTTCTTCTGCCAAATCTCCCCCTGCCCCTCTTTGCTAAAGAGGGGAGTTGTTCAAAGGTTCTTCATCCCCTATCATTCTTTATCAATAACTCTTCCCTAAGCTGCCTCAATTTCCTGAATGGATTTGAGGTAGTTTTCGTATTGTTGCAGGATATCAGCGATAAGCTGGTTCTTGTTGAAATATTCCACATCATAACTCTTTTCTTGGTGATTGAAGAAGGTCATGGGCACCAAGATTTCTGTCCTTTCCTCCTGCTCATCAAGGGTTTCCTGTAGGCTTAAATGAATGCCGTAAATAAAGGGATGCACGCTGCCGCTGTCAATCTGGAAGACCAACTTGGGTTGGGGCAGTTCCCACTGGGCTTCAATGTGGACGTTTAATTCATAGCGGCCGATCAGTTCTTGGCGTAATTCCCGCATGGCTGGCAGGGCGATGTGCTTGAGGAAGGTGAACATATCCTGCTCATCAGTTTGGTTGATCATCTGATCGAGGCGGGTTTTCCAGTTTTCAGGCGTCCAAGACAGGCTGGTTTGGTTGAATTTTTGGTGGAAGTAGGCATAGTCCATCCGCACCCCCTTGAGCAGGCTAACTCCCATGCCCAGCATCAGCACCACAAAGGGCAGGGAGAAGATGAGCATGGTGGCCTGTAGGGCATCAATGCCGCCAATTTCCAATAACACCAGGGTGGTTATGGCCATAATCCCGCCCCACATCATAGCCTGCCAGCGGGGGGAAACCAGGCTTTTATCACGGGAGGCAATGTTGTTGAGAATGTAGATCCCAAAATCGATGGTGGTGATAAAAAAGAGCACGATAATCACAAAGGCCATGAGCTGGGTAAGTGAGGTCAAGGGCAGGTATTCCAAGAAGGTAAAGAGCAGCTTACCCACATCATTGACCAAGCTGTCTAGGCCCTCAGGGGCCAGGTATTGATTGACCCAAATAACCCCGTTGCCGAAAACCGTAAACCAGAGGATAAAAAAGAGGCTGGGGACAATCAGCACGCCTAGGATAAATTCCCGAATGGTGCGGCCCCGAGAAATACGGGCGATAAAGATGCCAAAGGCTGGTGCCCAGGAAAACCACCAGGCCCAATACAGCACTGTCCAGTCAGAAAACCAGGCGGCATTATGTGGCTCATAAACATAGGTCTTAAAGCCGCTGCCAATGAGGCTGCTTAGGTAAAAGCCGATGTTTTCAGTAAAGGCATTGAGCAGGTAGGCGGTTGGCGCTAGGGCCAAGATCAGAAGCATAAAGGCAATGGTCAGCACCAGGTTAAATTCACTGATGATACGAAAGCCCTTGGCAATGCCTTGCAGGGAAATGAGGACAGCAATCACAAACACGCCGATGAGAATAAAGGACACGCCAGACTGATTGGGCGAAAGTAAGCCAATGCTCTCTAGGGCAGAAGAAACCCGAATGGCGCTGTAGGCTAGGGTGGTGACCACGCCAAAGAGGGTGGTGCAAAGGCCTAGAATGTCGATTAGATCGCCCAGTTTACCGTCAATTTTCTGCTTAAAAAGTGGGTAAAAACAGGAGCGTAGGGACAGGGGTAGCTTATAGCGGAAGCCGAAATAGGCAATGGCCAGGGCAATCAGGCCATAAATGGCCCAGGCGCTGACACTCCAGTGGAAAATACTATGAAAGAGGGCCGAGCGGGTGACCTCTTCAGGGGCCAAGGGGGAAAGAAAATGGGCCAAGGGTTCGGCTACGCCCAAGAAGATGATCCCGATCCCCATACCTGCGGTAAAGAGCAGGGCAAACCAGGATCCGAAGCCAAATTCGGCCTCTTCATCGTCCTGGCCCAGCTTGATGTCACCATAGCGGCTTAGGGCCAGGAAGATGAGAAAAAAGAGAAAAAGGGCGCTACTTAACACATAAAACCAGCTAAAGCGGCTGAAAATATAGGCCTTGGCCTGATTAAGGGCGGCTAGGGCTTGTTGGGTGTCGAACAAGACCAAGGCCAGGATCAGGGCGCAAAAGAGCAGGCTGGTCAGCACAACGGGGAGGTTGAAGGTGGTGTTAAGTTTCATATTGGTCTATTTGGTCTATAACCTATTTCCGATGGCGCCAGCCTCCAGGCTGGTGCCGATATTTGCCTTCAAAACGATATTATATAGCAAAAGCTAAAAGACGGTTGCGGAGACGGTCAGTGAGCTTGTCGAACTGTTATCGAAGCATTAGTTCAACCATAAGTCTTTTAGCATTTTTCTGCACAAACAGGAAGCACCAGCGAGGGCGCTGGCGCTATCTTTCATGGGTTTTGCGGGAAAAACTTGCAAATTTTTGCCCAATTTCCCCCGCTTGTTGGCTACTCGGCCAGTTCGGTTTGTTCGTGGGCCATAAGTTCTTGGCCGACGTTATCCAAGAGGCTGAGGTAGCGTTCATATTGCTTGAGAATATCGGCAATCAGCTCGTTGTGGGACATATATTGCACATCGTAACCCGTACGGCCATCGAAGAAGTAGGTCATCGGCTCGTAGGTGGTGCTGTGCTGGATATGCGGCAGGTTTTCATCGTTAATGAGCTGCTCAGACACCTCACGGCTGACCGATTTAATTCCATACATAAAGTCACGCATGGACTCCTTCTTGATAACAATTTCCACCGCTGGTTCGTCCTGCTCAAAGAAGGTGTTGATTTCCACGTTGAGGCTGTGTACGCCAATCAGTTCCTGACGCAGCTCACGCATGGCCGGCAGGGCCTGGTGTTTCAAGAATTTGACAATGTCTTTTTCCTGGGTCTGGCTCATCATTTGGCCTAGGCGTTCCTTCCAGCGGTCGCCCGTCCAGAAAATACTGGTTGGGGTGACCTTGGTTTCAAAGTATTTCTTATCGGCCAACAAGCCCTTCCAGAGGCTAAAGCACATAACCGCCATCAACATGGCAAAAGGCAGGGCCACAATCAGGGTCAGGGTTTGCAGGGTGGCCAAGCCGCCTGAGTTGAGCAGGGTAATGGCCACGATTGCCATTAAGATTCCCCACATAGCCGTTTGCCAGCGAGGGGCAGACAGGCTTTTATCACGGGAGGCGATGTTGTTTAACACATAAATGCCCGAGTCTGCCGAGGTGATGAAAAAGAGGGCAATCACCATTAAAGCCACAATGCTGGTTAAACTAGGCAGAGGCAGGTATTCAAAGAACTTAAAGAGCAGTTTTTCAGGGCTAGAAACCATCTCACCCAGGCCGCTGGCCACACCGCTGGCCTCTAGCCAAATGGCTGAGTTGCCGAAAATGGTAAACCATAAAACGCTGAACAGGGTTGGAATGGCTAACACGCCGAAGATAAATTCACGGATGGTGCGGCCACGGGAAATACGGGCAATAAAGAGGCCGACAAAAGGCGCCCAAGAACACCACCAGGCCCAGTAAAGCACCGTCCAGCCTGTAAACCAAGGGGTATGCTCACTTTCATAAACGTATGTTTTGAAGCTCAGCTGAACCAGGTTGCTTAAATAAGCCCCCAAGTTGTCGCTAAAGGCCGATAGGAGATAGAGGGTTGGGCCGGCAATCAAGACAAAGAGCATGAGGCAGAAGGCTAAACCCAGGTTAATTTCACTGAGCATTTTAACCCCCTTGCCCACGCCAGAAATGGCGGAGAAGACGGCCAAGCCCATGACAACCACGATAATGCCGACTTTGACTTCAAAGGTATTTTCCGATAAGAAACCGATTTGCTCCAGGCCTGCACCCAGCTGGGAGGCGCCGAAACCTAGGGTAGTAATGATACCAAAGAGGGTGGCGACCAGGGCCATAATATCAATAAGATCACCCAAACGGCCGTTAATGCGGTCTTTTAAGAGCGGATAAAAGCAAGAACGCAGGGCAAGGGGCAGCTTGTAGCGGAAGGCAAAATAGGCCAGGGCCAAGGCAATCACCGCATAAACCGCCCAGGCATGGATGCCCCAGTGGAAGAAGGTGTGGAGCAGGGCCAGTTGTTGCTGGGTTTCTTGCGTGCCGGTGGTAATGGGCGACAGGTAGTGGCTAAGAGGTTCGGCCACACCGAAGAACATGAGCCCCACCCCCATACCGGCGGCAAAGAGCATGGCCAGCCAAGAGAGGAAACTAAATTCGGGTTCTTCTTCGTTGGTTCCCAACTTGATATTGCCCAGGCTACTGACCGATAGGATCATCAAAAAGGCCAGAAAAACTGAGAAAATCAGAATATAAAACCAGCTGAAGTTTTTAAAGATGCTGGCCTTGGCAAGGTCTAGGCCTGTTTGAATGGCCTGTGGAAAGATTAGCGTGGCAGCAACCAGGCCCATAACCATTCCGAGGGTGACAAAAATCACGAAAGGGTTAAAGGACGATCGTTGTTTAATTGCAGTGATTAAACTCAAAATTCCTCCTAAAAATATTAAAAAACCATTAAAAATTTACAAAACTGCTACAAATTATAGCAAAAAATGCTGACTTTGTAAAATTAGTGGTTTTTTATCTTGACAAAACCTCCAAAATCAGCATTAAAATTCGAGGTTTATTTGCTCAAGGTAACAGGCAGGAGGAGGGTATCCAGTGCAAAGCTCAAGGGCAGGTCGAGGGCGGCCAGCACGGCGGTGACGCCGCCTGCTTGCAGGGCCTGAAAATCCCGCTGGGTGCCTGAGTAAATGGAAAGCCCCTGCTCGCTGGTGGCACTTAAAATGGTGCCGCAAGCGGTCAGATTTAGGCAAAAACCTGCAAGCAGGGTCAGTTTGAGTAATGGTTTACGCATAGGATCCTTTGAGTCTAAGATAGTCTATTTTAGCCTAAAAAAGACCATTTGGTTAGTTCGCTATTTGGTCCGATTTCTTTTACAATATTGAAACAGCACCAAGCACACAAGGGCAAGTCTTTTATTTATGGCAACAGTTCGCATCCTACCCAAGGCCTCCTGGTCTTCCCAACACTTTTGGCGGCCCAGCGCCCGCACGCTTTTTGTCCTCTTTACCTCGCTGGCCCTGATGGGCGTGGGCGATGGCCTCTTGGTTCAGGCCCAACTGGGCTCCCTGCCTTGGACGGTGCTGGCCCAGGGCATCAGCCTGCAAACCAATATTACCCTCGGTTTAGTTTCTGGCTTAATTAGCTTGGTGGTTATGTTGCTTTGGATTCCCCTTAAACTCCGCTTTGGTCTGGGCACGGTGCTCAATATTATCGTTATCGCCTGTTTTTTAGGTTTTACCGCCCACTACCTGCCCGCCCCCCAAAGCCTGACGGGGCAGCTTGTCTATCTCTTGGTCGGCATTCTGCTCTTTGGCTTTGGCACTGGCTTTTATTTGACCTGTTATATGGGGGCCGGCCCCCGAGATGGCCTGATGGTGGGTATGTGTGAACGCTTTGGCTGGCGGGTTTCCTATGTGCGTACGGGCATTGAAGTGGCGGTCTGCACCGCAGGCTATTTTTTAGGCGGCATTGTGGGCCTGGGCACGCTGGCCTTTGCACTCAGTATTGGCTGGGTGGCACAACTTTCCCTCAACCTTATCCAGCGTTATGCAGCCAAGCCATAATTTTTCACAACAGGGCAAAAATTTTTGCTATATTTAGGCCTTTCATAACAATTTGAAAGGATAAACTATGCAAACCTACAATATCGCAGTCTTAGCTGGTGACGGCATCGGCCCTGAAATTATGGCCCAGGCCATTAAGGTCTTAGACGCAACGCAAGCCAAGTTTGGCTTCAAACTCAACTATAACCATTTCGACATTGGCGGGGCAGCCATCGACAATCATGGTAAGGCCCTGCCTGATGTAACCCTCCAAGGCTGTGAAGCGGCTGATGCCATCCTCTTTGGCTCGGTTGGTGGCCCAAAATGGGAGCACCTACCGCCAAATGAACAGCCAGAACGTGGGGCCCTGCTCCCCCTTCGCAAACACTTTGCCCTCTTCTGCAACCTCCGCCCGGCCACCCTCTACAAGGGCCTAGAACAGTTCTGCCCACTCAGAGCCGACATTGCCGCTCGTGGCTTTGATATGGTCACCGTGCGGGAGCTCACCGGCGGCATCTACTTCGGCCAACCTAAGGGCCGTGAAGGGGAGGGGGCCCATGAAAAGGCCTTTGACACCGAGGTCTACCACCGTTTTGAAATCGAACGCATTGCCCGCGTGGCCTTTGAAACGGCCATGAAACGGGGCAAACACGTCACTTCTGTGGACAAGGCCAACGTGCTGGCCAGCTCTATTCTCTGGCGGGAAGTAGTCAGCCAGGTGGCCAAGGACTATCCAGAAGTCAAATTAGATCACATCTATATCGACAACGCCACCATGCAGCTTATCAAGCAGCCAGACTTCTTTGATGTCCTGCTCTGCTCCAACATTTTCGGTGATATTATTTCAGACGAATGTGCCATGATCACAGGTTCTATGGGCATGCTGCCATCGGCCAGCCTCAACGAAAAGGGCTTTGGCCTCTATGAGCCTGCTGGCGGTTCTGCCCCAGATATTGCCGGCAAGAATATTGCCAACCCGATTGCTCAAATCTTATCTGCGGCCATGATGTTACGTTACAGCTTCGGCCTGGAAGATGCCGCCCGAGCCATTGAAGCCGCCGTGCAAAAAGCCCTGGCAGATGGCCACCGCACCGCCGATTTAGCCGACCAATCCCAGCCGCTTTCCACCAGCCAAATGGGCGATGTGATTGCAAAAAATCTGTGATTTTTAACCGCTTGTAAAGGCGTATGTAGGGTGCGTGTAAACGCACCAACAAGAAACTTATATTGTTTTGAACGGTGCGTTTACACGCACCCTACCCCTGATAGCGCCAGCCTCCAGGCTGGTGCTGATCCAGGCTTAAGAGATCAGGCACAAGCGAGGACGCTTGCGCCATCAAGCTCTTGCCCTATCAATGTAATTATCTTCTTTTTGATCATTCCAAAGCCCTAGAGAGTGTGATATATTTGCACATCTTTATAATTAGCTTCTCATTCTCATTGAGAAAAGGAAGCAGATGCCCCACATTAGTTAATATGGCAAAACAAGATGCAGATTGCATTACATTAGATCTGTTTGCGAATATGCCAAAAGTCGGGCGGCCTCGTAGCAATCCGCTTAGCCGAGAACAACAAATCCGAATCAACAAACGCAACCAGCTTAGGCGAGATCGCTCTTCTGGCCTCAAGCGTGTGGAATTGAAACTGCATTCGGACTTGATTAAGGTGCTTGAGGACAGGGCCTTTGAGGCGGGCATAACCCGTGGACAGTTAATCGAATCAATTTTAAACGACTATATCAATAAAGGTGAATAGAAAATGGCAGTTGTTGGTTTATTCTACGGTAGCGATACTGGAAATACTGAAAACATCTCAAAAATGATCCAAAAGCAATTAGGTGAAAACTTAATTGACATTCGTGACATCGCAAAAAGCACAAAAGAAGACATCGAAGCCTACGATTTCCTCTTGCTGGGCATTCCAACCTGGTACTATGGCGAGTCACAGGCTGACTGGGACGATTTTATGCCAACCTTAAAAGAAATTGATTTCAGTGGCAAAATCGTTGGCATTTTCGGCTGTGGTGACCAAGAAGACTACGCCGAATACTTCTGCGATGCCATGGGCACAGTGCGGGATATTGTCGAGCCAAACGGCGGAATTATTGTCGGCCACTGGCCAACCGAGGGCTACAGCTTTGAGGTGTCTCAAGCCTTAGTTGATGAAAACACCTTTGTAGGCCTTTGTATTGATGAAGACCGCCAGCCAGAATTGACCAACGATCGGGTCAATCAATGGTGTAAACAAATTTTTGATGAAATGTGCTTGGCAGAACTGGCCTAGCCCGTGACAGAAGGAGAAGAATATGTCTGAACAAAATGCCAAACTACTGAAAGATGTCGGTTTGAAGGTGACTGAGCCTCGTTTAACCATCCTGGCCCTTATGCAGGATATTCGTGAGCAAATGCAGCACTTTTCCGCAGAAGATATTTATAAGCTCTTACTGGAACAGCAGTCTGAAATCGGCCTGGCCACGGTTTATCGTGTACTCAATCAGTTTGAAGAGGTGGGCATTCTCACCCGCCACAACTTTGATGCCAACAAGGCCGTCTTTGAGCTTAACTTCAACCACGAACACGACCACATCATCTGTATGGACTGCGGCAAGGTCTTTGAATTTAAGGACTCCGAAATTGAACGCCGCCAGCGTGAAATCAGCCAACAGCACGGCATTGAGCTGGCCAACCACAGTCTCTATTTATACGGCAAGTGCAGCAACCTCAAAGCCTGTGATGAAAAAGAGAAGAAATAGGTTTCCCTGCTTTTCCAGCTAACTTGACAAGCGGTGGGTTTTTGTAAATTTTTTGCAAAAACCTACCGCTTGCCTGTTTTTAGAAATTGACTTGCTGACGGAATTTTGTATAGTTATTGTTCAGCTGTAATCGTAAAAATAAAACACTATGACCGACACCCAAAACCCAGCCCAGCCTGCCAAGGTTCGCCCACCTCGTAAGATTTCCCCTTTTTGGATCTTGCCCATTGTGGCTTTTGCCATTGGCTGTTTGATGTTCTTTCAAATTCTCAAGGAACGAGGCCAAACCATCACCATTCGTTTTCAAGACGGGGCGGGCATTACCGCTGGCAAAACAGCCATTCGTTATCAGGGCCTGCAAATTGGCCAGGTCAAAAAGGTTAATTTTGCTGAAGGCTTGCGAGAAGTCGAAGTCACGGCTGAAATCAATTCTGAGGCCAAATCGGTTCTGCGTAAGGACACCAAGTTTTGGCTGGTCACCCCAAGTGCTTCTTTGGCCGGTGTGTCTGGTCTTGATGCCCTGGTATCAGGCGACTACATCACCCTTTTGCCAGGCGAGGGCGAAAGTGAAGATGAGTTTATTGCCGAAAGTGAACCACCTGCTGTGCCGGTCAATGATGGGGACTTATTGGTGAAATTAGTTGCTGATGATCTGGGTTCTATTTCCGTTGGGGCAGGCGTTTACTTCCGCAAGGTTCCGGTGGGATCCATTGCCGAATACCGTTTCACCCCAGACCACCAAAAGGTGGAAATTGATGTGGTTATCAGCAAACGCTATGCCAATTTGGTTAAAAAAAGCAGCCACTTTTGGAACATCAGCGGGATTAGCGCAAAGCTAGACTGGCGGGGGCTAGATCTTTCTGTGGACAGCCTCATGTCCGTGGTGCAAGGGGCCGTTGCCTTCGATTCACCAGCTGATGCGGAAACTGCCGATCAGGGGCAGAGTTTCCAGCTCTTTAGCGATCTCAAATCTGCCCGCCGAGGCACCGAGGTTAAGGTCTATCTGCCCATGACGCCCAATATTCAAGCCAATGAAACAGGGGTCTTCTACCAGGGGGTACAGGTGGGTATGCTGTCTAAAATTGAGGCAGACCAGGATAAGGACGGCAAGGTCGCCGGCCAACTCCTGATCGACCCAAGTTACAGCGATCTGCTGCGAAAAGACAGTAAAATCTTGCTAAAAGAGCCTAAATTTGCCTTTGATAAGGAACAGGTCAGTAAGCTGGGCGAACTCTTTAGAGGCCATTATTTTGATATCATCCCAGGCAAGGGTGAGAAGGCCACAGAATTTATGGTGGAAACCGAAAATGCCTACCTACTTAGTCAGCCCAATGTGCTGGCACTGACCCTAACCGCCCCGCAGTCTTACAGCGTGGCCAAGGGCCAGGGGATTTATTATAACGATGTCAAGATCGGCGAGGTATTGGAACGCCGGCTGACCGTGGATAATGTGACCTTCCGAGCCATTATTTTCCCCCAATATCGCAACCTTATCGGGGCCAATAGCAAGTTTGTGGCCATCTCTAACTTAGATGTCCAGCTAGGCCTAGATGGCATGCGGGTGCAGGCTGGTTCGCCAAGCGATTGGCTGGCAGGCGGGGTTCGGGTTCTGCCTGAAAAAAGCCAGGGCCAGGCCAAAAATGACTACCCGCTTTATAAGGACATTGAAAGCGCTGAACAGGGCATTGTGTCGGACATCAAACAACCTAGCCTGACCCTGTCTGCCAGCCAGCTTGAGGGGATTGGCCCAGGTTCGGTCTTGCTCTATCGGGATTTCCAAGTGGGTGAGGTGCTGAACGTGGTGCCGCATAAGAACAAATTTGATGTGGAGCTTTATGTTATCCCTAAATACCGCCACCTGGTTAGCGACAAGAGTCGCTTCTGGGTCAAGCCCTCTGTGGCGGTGGAAGCCTCGCTTCAAGGGGTCAAGCTGCAAACCACGCCACTCATGGGCATGCTCAAGGGGGCGATTAGCTTTGACAATCATGGCACTAAGTCCGATAAAACCCTTTATGCCAGCCTAGACAAGGCCAGCTCAGGCAATACCTACATTACCCTAATTGCCAAGGATGCCTCCAAACTCAGCCAGGGCATGCCGCTCAAATACATGGGCTTGACCGTGGGCCAGGTGGAAAAATTGGAACTGCAATCTGCAAAAAAACAGATAAAAGTCACCGCTTACCTCGAGGGCCGCTACTACAACCTGATTGCCAAGGCTGGCTCGACCTTCAAGGCCATTTCGCCTGAAATTTCGACCGCTGGCGTGAAGAACCTGGATGCCGCCCTGCAAAATTATATTGATGTGAGCTTAGGCTCAGGCAAGGCCCAAACCCAGTTTAGCCTGGGGGATACCGACACCAGTAAAACCCAATTTGCTGGCGGCTTCCCTGTGATTCTGGAAACCAGCGATGCCAACGGCATTAGCCCTGAAGCCCCGGTTTACTACCGAGGTATGCAGGTGGGCCAGGTTCAAGGTTTGAGCTTGAGCGAGCTGGGCGATCGGGTGCTTATCCACCTGGCCATTCAGAACAAGTACAAGCACTTGGTGCGGAAGAACAGCCAGTTCTGGGAATCCTCAGGCTACACCATGGATGTAAGCTTAAGTGGGGCCAGCATCAGCTCCGGCACCATGAGCCAGTTACTCAATGGCGGCATTGCCTTCTCAACCCCATCGGGTTCTGTGGTACAGCCCCAGGCCGAAGCCAACCGCCGCTTCTTGCTCAGACGTAAAATTCCCGATGAGGCCAGAGGCTGGGATCAGGGGATTGCAGAATAAGCCTAAATACTCTATTTGATAGCGCCAGCCTCCAGGCTGGTGCTGATAAAAATAGGCACCAGCCTGGAGGCTGGCGCCATCAATACATAAACTAACAATTAACCTATTAGATTGGAGAACCTATGCCTTTATTAGACAGTTTCAAAGTCGATCACACTCGTATGAATGCTCCTGCTGTGCGGGTGGCCAAAACCATGACCACGCCAAAGGGCGACACCATCACCGTGTTTGACCTCCGCTTCTGCCGCCCAAATATTGAGATCTTACCTGTGCGTGGCATTCACACCATGGAACACCTTTTTGCTGGCTTTATGCGGGATCACCTCAATTCTGAAAAGGTTGAAATCATCGACATCTCGCCAATGGGCTGCCGCACGGGCTTTTATATGTCCCTCATTGGGGCGCCAAGCGAGCAAGAAGTGGTCACGGCTTGGACAAAAGCTATGGAAGATGCGCTTAATAAGATCCCAGATGTATCCAAGATCCCAGAACTCAACGAATACCAGTGCGGTTCTTTTAAAGAGCATTCCTTGGAAGAAGCGCATGAAATTGCTCGCAATGTTCTCAAACAAGGCATTGGCATCAACCGCAATGAAGACTTGGTCTTGGACGACAAGCTGCTCAACCCTTAATCTTGTCCTTAACAAGCGGCTAGAAATCCCCTAAAATTTGCAAATTTTGAGGGCATTTAACCCGTTTGTACTTTGATTTTTTTACCCTCCCCGAAACGGGAGGGCTTTGTGCTTTTTCGAGGATCATAAAACTGAATGTTACAAAAACTCTTTGAATGGTTTGAAAACCGTATTAACCCCTACCCCGATAGCAGCCCCATCACCCCTAAAAAAGGCCTCTTACCCTTTATTTGGGATGCCACCCAGGGCATGCGCCCTTACATTTTGGTGATGGCACTGATGACCGTCTGTTTGGGCGTGATTGAAGGCATGCTCTTTCAGTTTATCGGCGACTTGGTAAACTGGGTCACCGAACTCAAGCCTGCCCAACTTTGGCGGGAAAAGGGCGGCAGCATTGCTTTTATGCTCTTTATCGTGGTCTTGGGCTTTGTTATCAACTACCTCTACACCAGCATCCGCTTCCAGAGCCTGCAAGGGGTTTTCCCTATGCGCCTGCGTTGGAACTTCCACCGCCTTATGCTGGGCCAAAGCATGTCCTTCTACCAAGATGAATTTGCTGGCCGAGTGTCAGCCAAGGTTATGCAAACTGCCCTGTCGGTGCGGGATGTGGTTATGACCTTCACCGAAATGGTGGTCTATATTGTTATCTATTTCATCACATCGGGCGTGATTTTGGTGCAGTTCGACAGCTGGCTCCTCCTGCCTTTTGCGGTGTGGCTGGTTTTCTTCTTTATTATTGCGGCCGTTTTTGTGCCTCGCCTTTCCTTGGCAGCTCAAGAACAGTCCGATGCTCGTAGCCTTATGACCGGCCGGGTGACCGATGCCTATTCCAATATTGCCACGGTGAAACTCTTTTCCCATGGCAAGCGGGAGTCTAGCTATGTGAAAGAATCCATGCAGGAATTTATGGTCACGGTGCACAAGCAAATGCGTTTGGTCACCCTGATTGAATCCTGCCACTATTTCAACAGCATTGTGCTGATTATTTCCACCACTGCCATGGGTCTCTGGCTTTGGTCGCTGGATATGGTCAGCGTGGGTGCCATTGCTGCCTCAACGGCCTTGACCCTGCGTATCAAGGGCCTGGCCCAATGGGTTATGTGGGAGCTGGCCAGCCTCTTTGAAAACCTGGGTACCGTGCAAGATGGCATGGAAACCCTGTCCAAGCCGCATACCATTGTGGATGAAGAGGATGCCAAGCCGCTGGAAGTGACCCAGGGGGAAATTCAATTTGAGGGCGTGGACTTTGCCTACAGCCCTGAAAAACCGCTTCTGAAAAAATTCGACCTGACCATCAAGGCCGGCGAAAAGGTTGGCCTGGTTGGCCGCAGCGGGGCGGGCAAATCTACCCTAACCAACCTGCTCTTACGCTTCTATGATGTGCAAAATGGGGCAGTGAAAATAGATGGCCAGGATGTTCGCAGCATCACCCAAGAAAGCCTACGGGCGCAAATTGGTTTGGTGACCCAGGACACTTCTCTGCTTCATCGTTCCGTGCGGGACAACCTGCTCTACGGGCGGCCAAGTGCCTCTGAAGAAGAAATGTATGAAGCAGCCCGTAAGGCGGCCGCAGCCGAGTTCATCCCTAACCTATATGATGCCAAGGGCAGAACGGGCTACGATGCCCATGTGGGCGAACGGGGTGTTAAACTCTCTGGCGGCCAGCGCCAGCGGATCGCCATCGCCCGGGTTATGCTCAAAGATGCACCAATTCTCTTGCTAGACGAGGCCACCAGTGCGCTGGATTCAGAAGTTGAAGTGGCCATTCAAGAAAACCTGACCGAACTCATGCAGGGTAAGACCGTCCTGGCCATCGCCCACCGCTTGTCCACCATCATGGCCATGGACAGACTGATTGTGCTAGATAAGGGTGAAATCATCGAACAGGGCACCCACGAGGAACTCCTGGCCCAAAACGGCGTTTACGCCAAACTTTGGTCCCATCAAAGTGGTGGATTTTTAGCAGAGTAAATGGAATAATAAGAGGGCTTTTGGCCCTCTTTTTTTATAAAAAGAACAGATCAAAAATGATTGATAGAGAAGATAAAAGGAAGAAAATGAAGCCTACGCTTAGTTTGGTAATGATCGTCAAAAATGAAGAACAAGATTTGGCACAATGCTTAGACACCGTCAAAGATTGGGTGGATGAAATCATTATTGTCGATTCAGGCAGCAGCGATCAAACCTTGGAAATTGCCAAAAAATATCAGGCTAAGGTTTATCAACATAATGATTGGCAGGGCTTTGGCAAACAACGCCAAACTGCCCAAGGTTATGCCACATCAGATTATATCTTATGGCTAGATGCGGATGAACGGGTCAGCCCAGAATTACAACAATCCATTAAACAAGCCTTATTAGAAAACAAAACAAACACCCTTTATCAAATAAACCGATTAAGTAGCTTTCTAGGGCGGAAAATTTATCATTCAGGATGGTATCCTGAATATATTGTCCGCCTTTATCCTCGCCAACTTGCTCAATATAATGATGCTCTTGTACATGAAAAGGTTATTTACGACCCAAGCCTGAAGGTGATAAACCTGTCGGGTGATTTACTCCATTACCCTTATAAGAGCCTGAAACATTATCTCACCAAATCCGCCTCTTATGCCGAGGCTTGGGCTGAACAAAGAATAAAGCAAAATAAAAAAACAAGTGTATTTCAGGCGCTTTCTCACGCCTTTTCAGCCTTTATAAAAATGTACTTATTTAAGAAAGGTTTTTTAGATGGCAAGCAAGGTTTTCTTCTCGCCATCTTATCAGCAAATTCTGTTTTTAATAAATATGCTACTTTATGGTCTAAGCAGGTAGCCTCTCAGCTTGGGGAATAAAATGAAAGCAGATAACAAGCACAATATTTTATTTATTAATATGGCCAAGGGCTTTGGTGGCGGAGAAGTGCAAACAGAGCAACTCATGCTCAACCTTGATGGCTATACCCTCTATTTCCTAGGCAAAAAACACAGTAAGTTAGCAGAAAAATTAGCACAAGCAGGTAAAAATATTCGCATCATTACCTTTATGCAGGCCCTTAAATTAGCCCTGTGTACAAAACAATTAATTATTCACGCCCAAGATGGCCGTGGGGCGCATATTGCAGGTTTATTAAAATTAATTTCCAGAAAACCTATCGTTATTACCCGGCATGTGAGCTTCCCTCTCAAGCGGAAAATATCCTCTTTTGCCTATAAAATTGCCGATCAGCTTGTTGGTGTAAGCTCTCAGGTTTCCGAGGTTTTAGCCAAAATAAACCCAAACACTCAAACCATTCATGGGTGTTTAAAACCCTTACAAGAAGATCTGGCCTTTGAGGAACACTATTTTAAACCTAAAAAAGGCCTCTTAAGAATAGGGCATATTGGGAATTTACAGGAAGTCAAAAACTTCCCCTTAACCATTAAACTGGCTAAAATTTTCCCACAGCTTGAATTTTATATTGTTGGTTCTGGCCCCTTGGAACAAGTCTTAAAAGAAGAGGCAAAAGGATTAAGCAATCTAACCTTTATTCCTTTTACACCCTATATAGGCAGCGTATTAAAGCATTTAGACCTACAAATTATTCCTTCTCATTTAGAAGGATTATCAATGGTTATTTTAGAGGGCTACCAATATCAAGTTCCTGTAATTGCCCACGCAACAGGTGGCATACCTGATATTGTCGAGCAAGGGAAAACAGGCTTTTTAATTAAGAAAAATGATGCTTCGGCCTATCAAGAAATAATTGAAGATTTATTACAAAATCCAGAGCAGCTTCACAAACTAAAAGCACATATCCATCATTATCAAAGTATTAAGGATTTTTCAGCTCAAAGAATGGCTAAGGAATATAAGGAAATTTATTTATCTATTGTAAAATAATCCTTAATTAAATCCATAGGGAATGGCTGGGATTTAGCCCTAGCCAAACCCCTCTAATCGGAGTAAAATAACCGACAATTTCAGTCAAGTTTTATAGGCCAAACCAATGAACATTACTATTTCGGAAGCAGCACAAGCCCATTTTCGTAAACTTCTTGATCAGCAAGAAGAAGGCACCAATATTCGGATTTTTGTGGTTAATCCAGGCACACCAAGTGCTGAGTGTGGGGTGTCTTACTGCCCACCAAATGCGGTGGAAGATACGGACACCGAGTACAAATTCGACCTTTTCTCTGCCTTTGTAGATGAAATCAGCCTGCCTTTTTTAGAAGAGGCCGAGATTGATTATGTGACCGATCAGATGGGCGCCCAGCTAACCATGAAGGCCCCTAACGCTAAAATGCGTAAGGTAGCGGACGATGCCCCTCTCATTGAGCGGGTGGAATATGTTATTCAAACCCAGGTCAATCCGCAACTGGCCAGCCATGGAGGCAAGGCCACTCTGATTGATTTAACCGAAGAGGGCATCGTGATTCTTCAATTCGGCGGCGGCTGTAACGGCTGTTCCATGATTGATGTGACCCTCAAAGAAGGCATTGAAAAACAATTGGTTGCCTACTTTGGTGATGAAATCAAGGGCGTGCGTGACGTCACAGAACACCAGCACGGCGAGCACTCCTACTACTAAATCCCCTTCTACAAGCGGCCTAAATTTGTAAAAAATTCGCAAATTTAGGCCGCTTTCGTTATACAATAGGCCAACTTTTCCCTCTTTTTCTGGCTATGTTAGACATCGTTTTATTTGAACCTGAAATTCCGCAAAACAGCGGCAATATCATCCGCCTTTGTGCCAACTGTGGCTTCCGCCTGCATATGATTGAGCCACTGGGCTACACCTGGGACGACAAACGCCTACGCCGTTCGGGCCTGGATTACCATGAATTTGTGGATATCAAAAAGCACAAGTCCTTTGATGCCTTTTTGGCAAGCGAACAGCCCAAACGCCTCTTTGCTCTTACCACCAAGGGCGAACCCAACCATAGCGAGGTGAAGTATGAGCTGGGTGACTATCTTATGTTTGGCCCAGAAAGCCGGGGCATTCCCAAAGAGATTTTAGACAGCCTGCCCATGGCACAGAAAATCCGCATTCCCATGTGTAAGGACAGCCGCAGTATGAACCTGTCCAACTCAGTGGCCGTGGTGGTCTATGAGGCCTGGCGGCAGTTTGGTTATCAAAATTCTGTGCCAAGGCAGGCCATTTAATGCAGGCCTTTGACGCAATTATTATCGGGGCAGGGGCGGCCGGCCTCTTTTGTGCCGCCCAGCTGGGCCAGGCGGGTAAATCCGTCTTGGTGCTGGATAATGGCAAGAAAATTGGACGCAAGATCCTCATGTCTGGCGGGGGCTTTTGCAACTTCACCAATCTGGATGTCACTCCCCAGCACTATATCAGCCGCAACCGCCATTTTGTCAAATCGGCCCTGGCCCGCTACACCCAGTGGGACTTTATCGCCCTGGTCGCCAGCTACGGCATTGCCTACCACGAAAAGGAATTAGGCCAGCTTTTTACCGATGAAGGTTCTGATCAAATTGTCGCCCTGCTCAAGGCCGAATGCGACAAGGGAGGCGTGGATATTCGCCTGAAACAAGCGGTGCTTTCTGTTGAAAAATTTGCAAATTCCTTCCAAATTGAGACCGCTTGTGACCGCTTTCAAACGGAAAATCTAGTGGTGGCCACAGGCGGCCTTTCCATGCCGGGCTTGGGGGCTTCCCCTTTTGGCTATAAGCTGGCTGAACAGTTCGGTTTACCCGTGATTACGCCTCGGGCCAGCCTGGTGCCCTTTACCTATAAGGAGAGCGATCAGGCCTACAGCCAACTGGCCGGCATAGCCCTGCCGGTTGAGGTTTCGACATCACGCAAGGCCTTTGCCAACAACCTGCTCTTTACCCACCGGGGCTTGTCGGGGCCGGCTATTTTGCAGATTTCCAACTATTGGGAGCTGGGCGAGGCAGTCAAAATCGATCTGCTGCCAAGTGAAAATATGCTTGAGATTGTGCAAGATCTTCGCCAATCTTCGCCAAAATTAGCCCTAAAAACCGTCTTAGGCCGTTATTTGCCTAAAAAATTGGTTGAACTTTGGGTGGAACAAAAATGCTTTGCCGATAAGATGATTGCCGATCTGTCCAAGGCGGATTTAAGAGGCTTAGAAGAGCTTGTCCACCACTGGCACTTTATCCCCAATGGTACAGAAGGCTATCGCACGGCGGAGGTCACCATGGGCGGGGTGGATACCGATCATATTTCCTCCAAAACCATGGAGGCCAAGGCGGTTCCGGGGTTGTATTTTATCGGCGAGGTGCTGGATGTAACCGGCTGGCTGGGGGGCTACAACTTCCAGTGGGCCTGGGCCTCCGCCTTTGCCTGTGCCGAGGCCATCAATGGCCGATCTTAGGGTGCTCAAAATTCAGGTGCAACGCCAGCTCAAATGCAGTCTGGAGCAGGCCTCTGCCTATTTTGGGCGAGAATTTGAACAGCCGGCCGTAACCTATACGGTTAAGGGAGCCAAGGCTGGTGTGGCCTATTTGCGGGAGAATGAAATCCGCCTCAACCCGGTGCTCTTAGCCGAAAACGGGGCCGACTTTATCCAGCAAACCGTTCCACATGAACTGGCCCATTTACTGGTCTACCAGCTCTTTGGCCGGGTTCAGCCCCATGGCAAGGAGTGGAAGATGATGATGGAAGAGGTGCTGGGCGTGCCGGCTGAAGTGTATCACTGCTATGATTTAGCCAAGGTGCGACAAACCTTTGCTTACCAATGCGCTTGCCAAACCCATCAACTGACTATCCGCCGGCACAAGGCCATTGTAGAGGGCAAGGCGATTTATCATTGCCGAAAATGTAAACAAGTTTTAGAAGTTCAGGATAAGACTTGATTTAGGCGGGAAAAGCTCCTAGAATAAAAAACAAGGACGGCGGCAACCGTCCTTGCTCGACATCACTGCTTAGCCAGTCGTACTTCCTTTAAGTAACAGGCATAGCAGAATAACGATAATCCACATAATAATACGTTTCATATAGTTTCCTTTATTGTGTGAAAGAAAGGATCTACTATATCAGCCCGACAGGTGCGACTGGCGGACTGATTTTTCGCAGATCCGCCTCTGCTCAAAGAGCATTGATGAAATCGTATCACAAAAACCCAATTCTGCAAGAGGATTGGGTTTTTTATCTTTTGGGCTTTCTCTCCAAGTGCTATCATTACAAAGCAAATCGTAACTGGTACTGTTCACTGATAGCGCCAGCCTCCAGGCTGGTGCTGATAGCCAAAGGCACCAGCGAGGACGCTGGCGCCATCAATAAGTCAAAAATAGGAATAGATATGAACAACAAACCCCGTTTTAAAACCCTCGATCAAAAAAGAGAAGAGCGTAAACCCGCCTTTAAGCGAGAAAACACCCAAGAAAAACGCTCCTTCCGTGAGCGTGAGGAAAAGCCTCGCACCATCTATCCAAGTTCAGCCAAAAAGGCTGGCTTGCAGGAAGGCAGCGTGAAAATCAGCCTCAAGGGTAGGCAGGAGAGGCCTGAAAAGAAAACCGGCCCCCTATCGCCTCGTGCACCTGAAAAGATCCGCAAAAACCGCTCGGAGGAGATGAAGGTTTACGGCGAAAATGCCTGCCTTAGCCTCTTTGAAGAACGGCCAGAGGCCATTGTCCGTTTGTGGGCCACGGTGGAAATGTCCCACCGAATTGGCGAGCTACTTAGCTATTTGGCCGAGCAGAAAAAGGCCTATCATATTGTTGATAGTGAAGAGCTGGCTCGGGTTACGGGCACGGAACACCACGGCGGGATTGCCCTCTTGGTCAAAAAGTCCCTGCCTTTTGGCCTGGAAGGCTACCTGCAAGTGCCCCACGCCCAAGACTGTTTGGTGCTCCTGGATGGAGTCAATAATGCCCAGAACATCGGCGGTATTTTACGAACCTGTGCCTTCTACGGGGTTAAGGGCCTAATTGTGGAATCGGCCGACCTGCTCAACTCCAGCAATGCTGCCCGGGTGGCCGAAGGGGGCCTGGAGTTTGTTAAGGCCCTGGAAACCAAGCACAAGCAAATCGCCCTGACCCAGCTGCGGAAGGCTGGCTATCAAATCGTCCACCTAACCCGCAACAAGCAGGCCAAACACCTGGCCAAAACGGCCCTGGCCGCCAAGGTGGTCTTTGTCTTAAGTGAGGTAGTGCCGTTGGAGGCTGAATATCCAGAAGATACCCAAGTCCAGCTCTCCTTTGATAATCCGCTGCGTAGCGGTCTGAATGTGGCAGTCTCGGCTGGCCTGCTCTTGGGCCAGTGGTATCAGGCCTATTATGTTTAGGGTGGCCCTATGCAAATCGCTTTCAGAAATTATCAAAAACAAGACCGCTTGTTGGATCTGACCCAGCCTAAAATCATGGGCATCCTCAACTTTACCCCCGATTCCTTCTCCGATTCGGGCAAGTTTTTTAGCCTGGATAAGGCCCTGGTTCAGGTTGAAAAAATGCTGGCGGACGGGGCAGATATTATCGACATTGGGGGCGAATCCACCCGGCCCAATGCGGCTATTATCAGTGTTCAAGAAGAATTGGAGCGGGTAGTGCCCCTGGTCGAAGCTGTCAGAAAACGCTTTGACTGCCTGATTTCGGTGGACACCTCCAAGCCCCAGGTTATGCGGGAATCTGCCCAAGCGGGGGCGGATATCATCAACGATATTCGGGCCTTGACCGAACCCCAGGCCTTGGACACGGCGGTTGAACTGGGCCTGCCAGTTTGCATCATGCACATGCAAGGCTCACCCCAAACCATGCAGGCCAATCCAGACTATGATGATGTGGTGGAAGAAGTGGCCGATTTCCTTAAATATCGGGCCTTGGCCTGCCTGATGGCCGGCATTCCGCAGGAGCATATTATCTTGGATGTGGGCTTTGGCTTCGGCAAAACCGTGCAGCACAACTACCAACTGCTTAAGCACCTCAAGGCCTTTGCCGATTCGGGCTACCCTGTGCTGGCCGGTCTCTCTCGCAAGTCTATGATTGGCCAAGTCCTCAATAAACCTGTGGAAGAACGGGTAATTGGCAGCGTGGCAGGTGCCTTGTTGGCTATTCAGAACGGGGCCAAAATCGTGCGGGTGCATGATGTGGCCCAGACGGCTGATGCCCTAAAAATCTGGCTGGCCATGCAAAACTGTGAATAAGCTGCTGATTTTGTGAACAAGATCACAAATCCAGCTTTTTCTACTTGCTTTTATTTTAACATTTTTTACACTGCAACCCTCTTGTCGGAGTGCCGTAAGGCTGAGATCGCATAGCGAGATCCGTGGAACCTGTTAGGTTAGAACCTGCGTAGGGAACAAGTTTTGCAAAAAATCATCAAAACCAGACCGCTTGGTCTGCCTCCTCTTCCCCCTTCGACAAGCAAACCATTCACTTTTGAGGTATTGCGATGTCAAATCTTCTTCACTCCCCTGTCGTTTGGACAGTAGCAGGCTCAGATTCCTGCGCCGGCGCCGGCCTGCAAACCGATCTGCACACCTTTCACGATTTTGGTGTGGTGGGCTGCTCGGTGGTGACCTCTGTCACCGCCCAACACCCCCACGGTGTTTTGTGCGTGACCCAGGTCGATAGCGACACCTTCCGCCAGCAGTTTGAAGCCTTGCTCATTCAGGGCTACCCCGATGCCATTAAAATCGGCCTGCTCTGCAATCAGGAACAGGTGGAAATTTTAAGCTACTATATCGCCCATATTCGGCAAAACTCCCCCAAGCCCCTTTATGTGGTGTACGACCCTGTGGCCGTGGCCAGCTCTGGCCAGAAGCTGTCGGACAGTATTCTACTGCCTACCGTGCAAGGCAAGCTCTATCCGCTGATTGATCTTATCACCCCCAATGGCACGGAGCTGGAACTCCTTACCCAAACCCAAGTCCAGCAATTTGCTGATGTGGAAAAAGCCTGCCAGGTTTTCTTGGCCCAAGGCATTAAGGCCGTGCTGGCCAAGGGCGGGCATTTTGACTGGCAGGGCCAGCAGGTTTGTGATTACTTGGTCACCAAGTGCCAAACCCATGCCTACCAGCACCCAAGGCTAGAAAGCATCAACACCCACGGCACGGGCTGCACCTATGCCTCGGCCGTGGCGGCCATGCTGGCTAAAGGCTTTGACCTGGCTGATAGCGTCACCGTGGCCACAGCCTACCTCCAACAAGGGCTGGCAGAACAGGGCTTGGCCGGGCAAACTGCCCTCAGCTCCCTACGCCACCTGGGCTACCCGCAAAAGGTTGAACACTTCCCCCAAACCGCCCTCTTATCTGCTCCGCTAACCCTGCCTAGCCTACCCTTTGCTGGCACGGAACAAAATCTTGGCCTCTATCCCGTAGTGGATAGCCTTGAATGGGTGGAGCGTTTGATTAAGGCTCAGGTCAAGACCTTGCAAATTCGCCTTAAAAATCAACCGCTTGATCAGGTAGAAAGCCAGATTGAGCAGGCCATCAAATTGGCCAGAAAACACGATGTCCGCCTCTTTATCAACGACTACTGGCAGTTGGCCATCAAGCACCAGGCCTATGGTGTGCATTTGGGCCAGGAGGACTTGGCCACAGCCGATTTGATTGCTATTCAGGAAGCCGGCCTGCGTTTGGGGGTCTCCACCCACGGTTATTTTGAGATTATGCGAGCCATTGCCCTCAAACCTTCCTACATCGCCTTCGGCCATGTTTTCCCAACCCAAACCAAGGAAATGCCTTCCCAACCCCAAGGCTTGGACAAGCTCCAGGCCTATGTGGACTTGGTTAAACCGCTAGCGCTTCCAAGCGTGGCCATTGGGGGGATTTCTGCCCAACGAGTGGAAGAAGTTTTGGCTTGCGGCGTGGGTAGTGTAGCGGTGGTCAGTGCCATTACCCAGGCGGAGGACTGGCAGCAAGCGGTTAAAAATTTGCTGAAATTAACAAGCTAAAAGCCCACGCACGGCAAGCCGTACGTGGTTACAAATAAGTGAGGGGCTTTGCCCCTCAACCTTCACAGGGGCAAAGCCCCTGACTTATCAGTAACCGATTGCGACGCAGTCGCTGTCGGCCATAAAAGGAGAACATCAATATGACAAAAACACTTTCAAACCTAAACAGCGGCCTGATCTGGGCGGGAGCTGGGGTTGGGGCCAGTGCCGTGATTGTGGGCACCTGGTTCGCCCCCCTGGGCTGGCAGGATGGCTTACTGGCTATCGTGCTGGGCCACTTACTGGGCGGTTGCCTCTTCTTTTTTGCAGGCCTGATTGGAGCCAAAACAGGCAAGTCAGCCATGCAGACCGTGCAGATTTCCTTCGGCCAAAAGGGATCGGTTTTCTTCTCGGTGGCCAACGTGCTGCAACTGATCGGCTGGACGGCCATTATGATCTACACCGGGGCAGAAATCAGCGGGGCCTTGAGCCTCCATCTCTGGCAGACCGAGGCCTTTGATATTTGGGCGCTCGTGCTGGGAATTTTGGTTATCGCCTGGCTCTTTACTGGCTCCAATCAAGTGGGCTTGTTTAAGATCTTGACCCTGGTGGCTATGTTCTTAATCACCCTTTGGCTAACGGTCAAGGTCTTTAGCACAGGCCAAACACCGCCTGCTACAAATGGCGAGATGAGCTTTAGCACGGCGGTGGAACTGGCTGCCGTGATGCCCCTTTCTTGGCTGCCTTTGGTGTCGGACTACACCCGCTATGCCAAAAAACCTTTGGGCGCAACCCTGGCAGCCACGGTCGGCTATACGCTATCCAGTATCTGGATGTACGCCCTAGGCTTGGGGGCTGTCCTCTTCCTAGGCCAGGCTGATGTGTCCAAAATCCTCCTAGCTGCTGGCATGAGCCTGGCAGGCATTATGGTTATGATCCTGTCCACCGTCACCACCACCTTTTTAGATGCCTATTCCGCAGGGGTCAGTGCCAACAACATACATAAAGGATTTAAGGAAACCCCAACCGCCATTGCCATCACAGTTTTAGGCACCGTGCTGGCCATCGCCCTGCCCGTGACCCAGTATGAAAACTTCCTTCTGCTTATCGGTTCTGTCTTTGCTCCTATGATTGCGGTGCAAATTGCCGATTTCTTCCTCCTGCAAAAAAGGGAAGTTGGCTTGACCTTCGACTGGGTCGGCCTGGGCCTTTGGCTGGCAGGCTTTGTGCTTTATCACCTGCTTTCTCACTTCCAAATCGAACTTTTTATCGGTCTGACCATGCCGGTTATGGTGGTGATTTTTGTGGCCACCCTGATTGTGAGAAAAACCCTGGGTAGATAGGAGGAAATATGTCATTTAGCCAAACACTCTACCAAGCCAACCAAGCTACTTGGCAGGCTTCGGTTAAACACCGCTTTGTGGATGAAATCTTTGCAGGCAGCTTGGATAATCAGCGCCTGGCCCGTTATTTGGTGCAGGATTATCAATTTGTCGATCACTTTGTCGCCCTTTTGGGGGCTGGCATTGCTTCTGCTGATAATTTTGCCTCCCGCAAGGCTCTGGCTCAATTTACAGCCAGCATTGTAGGGGATGAAAACGATTATTTTATCCGCTGTTTTGATTGCTTTGGGGTCAGTGAGCAGGATAGGCTTTCTCCCATCCGCCACCCAACCACCCAAACCTTTGATAACCTGCTTAAGGAAGGGGCTGAATCCCGCCAATATTTGAGTATTCTTGCCCTGCTGTATGTGGCTGAAACCCTCTATAAGGATTGGGCCGACCAGCCTGAACGAGGCCTGCCGCCAACCTTTCAGCATGCCGAATGGATCACCCTGCACAATAACCCGACCTTTAAGGCCTTTGTCGCTTGGTTGGGTCAAGAGCTGGATCGGGTAGGTGAGCTGGCCAGTGAAGAAGAAAAGGCTCTTGCCCATGCCTTCTTCAAACGTTCCGTTGAGGCAGAGCTGGCCTTTTTTGATGCGGTTTATGAGGATTTACCCTAGCATTTTTGCTTCCACCTTGGAAACGGCTGAACCTTCAGCCGTTTTTCTTATCTCTCACGCCGTCATTGCTGTTTTCGATTAACTTTTCCTCATCAAATCCGTCTGGCGCTGAATAACCTTTTGCATGATCCCTATCCACTGGCTGACTTCCTCATCGCTTAATACCGCCAAGACCTCTTCATTGACCTGTTGAGCCTTCTCTTTAATTGAGCCTTCCAAAGCCTGGGCTTTTTTACTCAATTTAATCAAGCGGCTGCGGGCATCACTTGGGTTTGCCAAGCGTTCAATTAAGCCATCTCGCTCCATTCGGTTAAGGGTATTGGCCATGGTGGCCTGACTTAGGCCTGAACGAGCAACCAGGTCACTTTGGCTGAGGGCTTGGCCTTCCCAGAGTTCAAATAAAATAGGCAAATAAGCAGGCAAAACCCCCAAAGGGGCGAGAGCATCACCAATTAAATGGGCAAAGAGGCGGGCAGTGTGATTGGAGAGATAACCAATGGATTGACGTTTATTAACAGGCATGGTCTTTTTCCTTGCAGTAAATCGTACGGTTATGGTAGCAAAAATATAGCTTGCTATCAAATTGCATAGCGTGCTATATTTATTTTGCATAGCAAGCTATGTAATTTGTTAAGACTAATACTAAGGAGTGAAAAATGAACCGTCAAATCTTACGTAATCTACATAAAACAGGCGCAATGGCCTCCCTCTTGTTAATCGGCACTTTCTGGGCAAGCAGCCTTATCAGTGAACTTGCTCTATCAAAAGAAGCGGTGATTGCTGTGAAAAATGCCATTTGTTACGGCTTATTTGCCTTGATTTTCGCCATGGCGGTGACGGGCATAACAGGCATGAAAATGGGGGCCAAGGCCAAGCATCCTTCTATTGTGGCCAAGAAAAAGCGGATGCCACTGGTGGCCGCCAATGGCCTCTTTATCTTGCTGCCTTGTGCCTTTTATTTGTGCCACAAGGCGAATTTGGGGGAATTTGATGGCCTCTTTTATGCTATCCAGGCCCTGGAATTGCTGGCAGGGGGCCTTAATTTCGTCTTATTGGCCTTATCGGTGAAAGATGGTTTAGCTATTAAGAAGAAATCCCCCTTGGCGGGGGAAAGAGCTTAGCAAATCTCCAAAAGCTGGGCGAAGTCCTCAAACACATAGTCGGGCTTGGACTGGGCAATCGGGATATTGTAGTTATAGCCGTAGGTTAGGCCCACACTTTTGCAGCCTGCGGCCTGGGCGGCCAGAATGTCGTTTTTGGAATCGCCCACAAAGAGGATTTCATGCGGGTAGAGGCCAAATTTGCCGCATAAATAATAGAGCGGGCCTGGGTGGGGCTTGATGGCAGGCAGGGATTGGCCGCCTAGGGTTTCGCTAAAGAGCTCTTCAATCCCAAAGGCTTTGAGTACGGGTTGAACGTGTTTCGTGGGTTTGTTGGTGACCACGGCCAAGATATAGCCCTTGGTCTTGAGCTGCTCCAAGGTGGCTTTGACATTGGGGTAGAGCTGGCTTTTGGTGCAGACATTTTCTCCGTAAAAATGGCCAAAGCGGCGCTTGATCTGGGCCAGTTCTTCTGCTGAAAACTCGCTGGCACGGCCTGTCCATTCAAGGCCTCGGGTGAAAAGCACATCTGCCCCGTTGCCGATCCAGGTCAGCACCAAGTCTTCAGAGGCCTGGGGCAGGCCCACTTCCGCAAAGGCAGAGTTAAGGGAAAGAGCCAGATCGGGCAGGCTGTTTACCAGGGTGCCGTCTAGGTCAAAGCCGATGAGTTTGTAGGGGGTGGTCATGTTTTCTCCTTATCAATTTAATGCTGATTATGATCCCCCTCTTTAGCAAAGAGGGGTTAGGGGAGATTTGGCAGTATCTTTTTTGCTCATTAATGATGAGTCAATATGTAATACGGATCCACTTCTAAGAGTCTTATTCATTACCTCACTTCCGTTTTCACTTCTGCCAAATCTCCCCCTGCCCCTCTTTGCTAAAGAGGGGAGTAGATCTCAAAGTTGTTCACTTTCTTATTTCTTCGCTAACAAGCGGTTAAAATTTATAGATTTCTTACAAATTTATTCCGCATTTTCAATCAACTCCCGCACCAGCCCCGTGGCATAGGATCCTGCTTCTAAAAAGAAGGACAAGCGCAAGCCGCCTGGCTCAAACTGCCAGAGGAAATCCTGGGGCTTGGCCAGCATGGGGCGGCGGGCGGCCTTCATGCGTTCTTGTGCCATGAGTTTGAGCAAGGCTTGGTGTTGGTTGATGATATCTTTTTCCTGCGGGTTGGCAGGCAGGTCGGCCGAGTTTTCGCCAATGAGTGGAGCGGTAAGCAAGACATCGCCTTCCGTCAGGCGTTGGTTGAGGGCTTCCAGTTCTGCCTCTTGGGCCACAAAAAAGCTGTTAGAGCCGGCCAGTTGCAGGGCATCATTTGCAAGAACTTGGTCAATTTGCCCCGCTTGTAGGCGGGCAGATACCACCAGATTGAATACCTCACTGCGGGCGGCGGACAGGTAGAAGCTGCGTTTTTTGCGATCCTTGACCTTGATTTCGCCTGCGGCCCAGCGCAGGGCTTGAGTCAGGTTATGGCCATCTCGGCCGAAGCGTTGTTCGGTGAAATAGTTGGGGAAACCTGTGGTTTTGAGCCTTGCTAATCGTCTTTCTAGGTCGTCCGTTTTTTCCACCTCTCGCAAGAGCAGCTCAAAATGGTTGCCGGCTAGGCTGCCCACTCGGATCTTGCGGTTGTGGCGGGTCACCTCTAGCACCTCCACGCCCTCTAATACAAAGTCAGAAAAATCTGGTGTATCCTGGCCAGGCAGGTGGAGGCAGAACCATTGTTCGGTGATGGCATGGCGATCCTTAAGGCCGGCATAGCTCATATTTTTGGCTGAAATGCCAGCAAAGTCGGCCAGTTTCTCGCCTACAAAGAGGGTATTGGCATTGGTTTTGCGGATCTTGACCGCCACAAATTCCCCCTGGCCTGAAAGGGGATAGCCCAATTCTTCTTTAACAATAAAATCAGCAAACTCGGCCTTGAGCAGGCCTTTTTGGCTAGGCGAGCCGTTTAAATAGGCTAGGTTCATTCTTTTCCCTTACAAAAGCAGTCGTTGAGATGATCATCTACCAGGCCCATAGACTGCATAAAGGCATAGCAGGTGGTTGGCCCCACAAAGGAAAAACCCTGTTTTTTCAAGGCCTTGGAAAGGGCTTCTGAAGCCTGGGTTTGGGCAGGAACAGCCGCCAAATGAGGCACGTCGTTGATTTGGGGCTGATGATTAACAAAGCCCCAAACGAACTGGCTGAAATCTTGGCCGGCAGCCTGCATGGCCAGATAGGCCTTGGCATTGGTGATGATGGCCTGGAGCTTTTTGCGGTGGCGAATCAGGCCTGGGTTTTCCATGAGCTTATCCAGATCAACCTCAGTCATGCCAGCAATTTTTTCAGGATCAAACTGGAAGAAGGCCGCTCGGTAGGCTTCCCGCTTTTTAAGGACGGTAATCCAAGACAGGCCAGCCTGCTGACCCTCTAGGCAGATCTTTTCAAAGAGCTTGATGGGATTGTATTCAGGCCTGCCCCATTCTTGATCGTGGTAGGCTTGATAAAGTGGGTCGGTGCCGCACCAAGTGCAACGGTTCATGCAAAAACTCCATAAAAATCAACCGCTTGTTAGCCAACAAGCGGTCGGGTTTGGCTAATTTCTTGCAAACTAGCGTTTCGGCAGGTAGCGGCTTGGATCAACCGACTTGCCCTTGTAACGAATTTCAAAGTGGAGCTTGGTGCTATTGGTACCCGTGCTGCCCATGGTGGCGATGCGTTGGCCCGCCTTAACCTGATCTTGCTCGTCCACCTTGATGGAGTCGTTGTGGGCGTAGGCACTCAAGAAATCATCATTGTGTTTAATGATAATCAGGTTGCCATAACCCCGCAGGGCATCGCCTGCATAAACCACACGGCCTGCGGCGGCGGCCCGTACATCCTGGCCCTTGGTGCCTGCAATGTCGATGCCCTTATTGCCACCTTCGGCTGCGGAGAAGCCTGAAATCACACGGCCGGCTGTTGGCCACTGCCATTTGATAGAGGAGGCTGGGGCATAAGTAGCCGATGAGCTGGCTTTAACGCCGCCTGATGCCGTGCCTGCACTAGCCTTAATGCCGCCACTGGTGCCTGCTGTGGCCACTACGCCGCCGCTAACTGGCACGCTGGCGCCTTGAACAGGCGGGTTGGTGCCCACGCCTGCCTTAATTGGGCCTTGGACATCGCCTTCAGAGGAATAAACCGTGCCATTCGGGCCTGGAGCGTAGGTCACTTTAGGCTCAACCTGAACTTGAACCTGCTTGGTCACCTTCTCTTCAACTTCGACTTCCTCGTATTCAGGGCCGTTAGAGAGTTTGATTTTCTGCCCAACTGCTAGCTGGAAAGGCTCGCTCATGTTATTGAGACGGGCGATTTCATTGACATCCTTGCCTGAAATGTAGCCAATAAGGTACATGGTGTCGCCCTTACGCACGGTATAGGTTTGGCCATTGTAGAAGCCCTTGTTGATTTGGCCATAGACAGGTTTGTTATTGGCATCCCGTGGGATTTCAAAATCCTGCGGGGTGGTCTTTTTAGGCACTCGCTTTTTAACCTTGACCGTTTCGGTCACGGTTTTGGTTTCCGTGCGTGGCGGCTGGGCAGCTGGGAAGGTCGGCTGAGGTGTGGCCACAGGTTGTGGCACATTCATAACCGGCTGCGGGGTGCTATAGGTTGGCATGGGCTGCGGGTTATAGCTTGGCACAGGGGCAGGTTGGGCGCTGCTTTGCCAGCCTGTTGAAACGCTTTCACCCACTGGCTGCATAATGCCTGGGCTGAGGTCTGAGTTATTAGCATTGACCACTGGCGCAGGATTATTGGAGCTACAAGCCGTTAGCACCAAGGCGCTTAAGGGGAGCAGTAAAAAGGATTTTTTCATGCGTTTGCTTTCCATACCCCGTTTATTGCAGTCTTAAGACTTGGCCGACTTTTAAAGGTGCTGTGGTGGCCAGGCCGTTGAGGCGGGCCACTTCGTCTGCACCCTTGCCTGAAATAAAGCCAACCAGATACATGGTGTCGCCACGTTGTACGGTGTAGCTGCTGCCTGTATAGGCGCCCTTGGTCATTTGGCTATAAATTGGCTTGCCTGCGCT
The DNA here is from genome assembly GCA_012221805.1 of Pasteurellaceae bacterium RH1A. NCBI lineage: Bacteria > Pseudomonadati > Pseudomonadota > Gammaproteobacteria > Pasteurellales > Pasteurellaceae > Pasteurellaceae bacterium RH1A. The sequence continues at coordinate 2,199,703 of CP015195.1, forward strand.
GTCACGAGGAATAGCAAAGTCACCGCTGCTGACCGCTGTTGGCTGGTAGGCTGTCGGCGCTGGCTGGCTGTAGGTTGGGGCCGGAGGCGGGGTGTAGGTTGGCTGCGGGTAGCTGGTCATGGTGCTTGGCATTTCAACTGATTGAACCTCGGTTTGCAGATCGTAAGCGCTTGATGTTGCCACCGTGCTTTCGGTTTCGCCCGCAGGGGTTGATGAGATACAAGCATTTAAGGCCAAGGCCGCTAAAGGAAGAAGGAAAAAGGATTTTTTCATGGTGAGCCTCTTATTTCATAAGTTGATAGATAAGGTAGGCCAGCACGGCTAAGATAACCGTTGCCCAGCCAAGACGTTCAATTGATTGACGAATACGGGCTTCATACTTCTTGCCGCCCCAGGCAGAGAGCTTGGCAACCAAATAGAAGCGTAAAAAACGGGAGATTGCTGCCGTAACCACAAAGGGCGCAAAGGCCATCTGCATCACACCCGCACAAATGGTAAAGACCTTATAGGGAATGGGCGAGAAGCCAGCTAAAAAGACCACGGCCACGCCCCATTCTTCAAACCACATTTTGGCCCTGTCAAAGCTGGCCTGATAGCCCCAGTTGGCAATGATGCTTTCCACCCAATCAAAGGCCCAAAGGCCGATAAAATAACCAATCACCCCACCGGCCACCGAGGCCAGCGTGGTGTAAATAGCATAACGAGTGGCTAATTCCGGCTTGGACATGGACATAGGAATGAGCATCACATCGGGCGGAATGGGGAAGAAAATGGCCTCAATAAAGCTAACAAAACTCAGCCAGGCCGAAGCAAATTTATGCTTAGACCAGTCCATTACCTTGTCATAAATGGTGCCGAAGAGCTTCATAGGAGCTGCTCACTTAATTGCTGCAAGGACTGATGGGCCGTCATATCCGCCTGAATAGGCGTGATAGACACATAGTTGTGGTTGATGGCATGGAAATCAGTGCCTTGGCCATCGTCCACAGCTTGGCCGTTTACCCCGATCCAAAAAATATTGGCCCCACGAGGGTCTTGGGCTTTGACAATTTCTGCCGCTGGCGAACGGTGGCCCAGGCGGGTCACCTGCATACCAGCTACTTGCTCATAAGGCAGGTTAGGCACGTTGATGTTGAGGATCTGACGGGCTGGCAGGAGGTTTTGTTCAATTTTGGCCAAAACATCTAAGGTCACTTGGGCAGCAGTGGCAAAATGGCTTTCAGTCGAAAGCAGGCGAGAGCCTTTACGTTCCACCAAGGACACGGCAATTGAAGGCAGACGCAGATGGCGGCCTTCCAGGGCCGCAGCCACCGTGCCAGAATAGACCACATCATCACCCAAATTGGCTCCATGGTTGATGCCTGAAATAACCAGGTCAAAGGGCTGGTCAAAATAGCCGTTAAGGGCCAAATGGACACAGTCGGCCGGCGTGCCGGCAATAACGGCAAAGTTTTCATCATCAAAGCCATGCACCCGTAGCGGATCGGTCAAGGTCAGGCAGCTGGAAGCCGCACTGCGGTTGCGATCGGGGGCAAAGACCACCACCTTGTGGCCGGCCTCTCTTAGGGTTTTGGTTAAAATTTGAATGCCGAGGGCATGAAAGCCATCGTCATTGCTGACTAAGATATTCATGGGTTGTTTCATCTCATTGATGGCGCAAGCGTCCTCGCTTGTGCCAAGGTTGTTTTAGGCACCAGCCTGGAGGCTGGCGCCAGCTTAATTTTGCAAATTTCTTGCGATTTTAAACCGCTTGTTTCTTCCGATAAGCCCAAGCCATAATGGCCGTGCCACCTAAAATCATTGGCAGGCAGAGCAGCTGGCCACGGGTCAGGATATTGAGGAAGAGCTCCACATCTGGCTCCCGCACATATTCAATCAGGAAGCGGAAGACGCCGTAGCCGATTAAAAAGAGGCCGGCCACCGATCCTGTTGGGCGGGGCTTCTGTACAAAGATATTCAGAATAATAAAGAGTGCCAAGCCCTCCAAGGCCGCCTCGTAAAGCTGGGACGGATGGCGGGGGAGGTTGTCCACATGGGGGAAGATCATGGCCCATGGCACGTTGGTCACATTGCCCCAAAGTTCGCCGTTGATAAAGTTGCCAATTCGCCCCAGGCCCAGGCCGAAAGGAATCAGCGGAGCAACAAAGTCAGCTGTCTGCCAGAAACTTTTACGCTGGCGGTAGGAGGTCCAAAGCATGGCCACAATCACCCCAATCAGGCCGCCATGGAAGGACATGCCTCCCTCCCAGATACGGAAGAGGTAGAGCGGGTCGGCTAAAACCTTGTCCAAGTTATAGAAGAAGACATCGCCAATTCGTCCGCCCAGCACCACGCCAAAAAAGCCGTTGTAGAGCAGTTGATCGACCTGTTCTGTTGTCCATAGGCCGTTTGAGGCCTTGGCTCGTTTGACACCCAGCCAATAGGCAAAACCGAAGCCCAAGAGGTACATAAGGCCATACCAACGCAGGGCGATAGGCCCAATTTGGAAGACAATCGGGTCAATTTGGGGGAAGATAAAATATTCTTGCATAATTCTCTATTTTAAAAACATATTGATTGCCACACACATTAAGAAGGCGGCAAAGACTTTTTTCAGGGTCGGCACTGGCAGGGAGTTGGCTGCATTCGCCCCCAGTTTGGAGGTGAAAAAGGAACTCGTGGTAATGGCTACCAGGGCAGGCAGATAAATATAGCCCAAGGAATACTCAGGCAAATTGGGGTTGCCCCAGCCGCTATACATATAGCTCAAGGCACCACCCAGGCCTAACAGACAACCTGCTAGCGAAGAAGTGCCAATGGCTCGCTTCATTTCAATCCCACGGCTGTTTAAAAAAGGCACGGTAAAGGCCCCGCCGCCGATGCCAGCAAAGCTAGACAGCATACCAATCACGCCCCCGCCAATGATCATAGACTGCGTGGTTCGAGGTTTAGTTTCCTTCTGGGCCGTTTTTATGGACATAAACATCTTGGCCGAGAGGTAGAACATCATCACCGCAAAGATCTTGGTGAGGTAGGTGTCGGGCAGATCGCTGGCAAAGAGCCCCGTGATAAAGACCATAATCACCAAACTCGGCACAAAGGTTTTGACCACCGACCATTCCACATTGCCGTGCTTGTTGTGGCGTTGGGTGGCCGAAAAAGTGGTAATCACAATGGTGGCAAAGGAGGTGCCCAGGGCCAGTGGCATAATGATCTCGTGTTTAATGCCCAAGAGCGGCAGTAAATAGACCAGGGCCGGCACAATGACCGTGCCGCCGCCCACGCCAAACAGGCCGGCCAAGAAGCCAGCCACCAGGCCGATGGGTAAACAATAAAGGATAATTTCTAACATACTATTTCCTGATTTCTTTGGTGTAAGGCCGATAGGGCTTGCGGTAGTCCCGCTTGTTGTCGGGCCGATTTGCAGAAAATTCGCTTTTTTGGCCCGCTTGTTGGGACGGTTTGCGGGCTTCATTAATCAGCACCTGGGCAAATTCCTTCATAACCTTGCGATAAACATCCCGCTTAAAAGAAACCACCTGTCGCACTGGGTACCAAAAACTGACCCAGCGCCAGCCGTCAAATTCAGGAGACTTGGTCGCTTTTAAGTTAATTTGGCTTTCCTCGCCCAAAAATTGCAGGAGGAACCAACGCTGCTTTTGCCCGATACAAACCGGGTTTTGGCCGCTGTCTGCCCGCACCAAACGCTTGGGGAGCTTGTATTTCAGCCAATATTTAGACGCCCACAGCAATCGCACCTCTTTTTTGCTCAAACCGACTTCTTCATAAAGCTCACGGTACATCGCTTGTTCGATGTTTTCCCCCTCGTTAATACCCCCTTGCGGGAACTGCCAGGAGTTTTGACCAAACCGCTTCGCCCACAGAACCTGTCCGTTTTTATTGCAGATAACGATGCCTACATTGGGGCGGTATCCATCAGAATCGATCAATTCGACCGCCTTATTTATTTCCATTCAAAATGGTGGGGATTGTTTCACAAATTAGCCCATTCAGCAATGCTTGATCGCTAATTTGCGAAATTTAGTTGAATGCGCTTCTCAATCTGTTTGAGGCCCTGGAGACGAGTGGAGGAAAGCTGTTGGAGGAGCTGAAATTCCGTGAGCAGGGGCTCAACTTGGTAAGTAGCCAGCTGGGCAGGTGTGTGGGCGGCTAGATCTGCCAAAAGAAGAAACAGCAGGCCCTGCATGAGCCGGGCATCGCTATAGGCCTGAAGCTGGGCAGGATGGTCAGCTAGCTTGAACCAGAGGCGGCTTTCGCAGCCCTGGATTTCTTGGAAGGAGGTCAGTTCTTCTTGGCTGGGCTTGGGCAGCTTGCGGCTTAATTGAATGAGCAAGCGGTAGCGATCTTCCCAAAACTTGCAAAGGGAAAAGGCCTGGCGGATGTTCTCAATCTCCATGGCCTAGCTGACCTGCACGAAGAAGTCCCGAATGCCCACCAACATATTGTTGATGGCAACCGCTGCCAAGATGAGGCCCATAACCCGGCTGATAATGGCTGCTCCAGCATTGCCGATATAGTGCTGGATTTTATTGGCCACCAACAAGAGGATGTAGGTAATGAGCAAGACGGCCATCATAATAGCGCCCGTGAGCATTTGATCACCAAAACTAAAGCGGTGGTTGTCGGTTAAAAGCACCACGGCCATCATGGCCCCTGGCGAGGCAATAGAAGGCACGGCCAGCGGGTAAACAGCCAGTTCGCTGATGTTGCTGCTCATACGGATTTCTTGTTCAGGCTTGCTTTCGCCGAAAATCATGGTTAAGGCAAAAAGGAGCAGCACCAAACCGCCTGCGGCCTGGAAGGCAGAAAGCGGGATTTGCATGGCCTCTAGCAAGGCCTGTCCTGCCACCAAGAAAAAGAGTAGAATACCCGCTGAAATCAAAATGGCGTTGAGGGCAATTTTGCGGCGATCTTCTATTGGCAAGCCAATGGTTTTGGCCAAATAGACAGGCACGGATCCGATGGGGTCGATAACCGCCCAAAGGACCACAAACTGGACGACCAATGAATCAAACATAGCGGCTCCTTGACATGCAATGCGGGTGGGAATGAATTTTCTAGAAATTGCCTACTATTTTGCATAAAATTCAACAAATTACCAAGAATTTTTACGATTTATCTCAATAATGATCTATTTTAACGACTTAACCCTCAAAAGAGGGCAAAATATCCTGCTTGAACAGGCCAATGCAGTTATTCACACCGGCCAAAAAGTTGGCCTGGTGGGCAAGAATGGCTGTGGCAAGTCCAGCCTTTTCGCCCTGCTCAAATATGAACTTTCCCCGAAGGCGGCGAGGCGACCTACCCACAAAACTGGTCTATCGCCTGGGTAAACCAAGAAACGCCCACTTTGGATATGTCTGCCCTAGACTATGTCCTGCAAGGCGACCGTGAATACACCGCCCTTTCCGCCCAACTGGAAGCGGCCAACGAGGCCAACGATGGCAACCTGATTGCCAGCCTGCACGCAAAACTGGACACCATTGATGCCTGGACCATTCAGGCCCGAGCTGCCACGCTCTTAAACGGTTTGGGCTTTGATAATGAAGAACTGGCCCTACCGGTTAAATCCTTTTCAGGCGGCTGGCGGATGCGGCTTAACCTGGCCCAGGCCCTGCTTTGTCGCTCGGATTTACTGTTATTAGATGAACCGACCAACCACTTGGACTTGGATGCAGTTATCTGGCTAGAAGGCTGGCTGAGCCAGTACCGAGGCACGCTTTTGCTTATTTCTCACGACCGGGATTTTTTAGATCCGATTATCGACCGAGTTATCCACATCGAGCAGCAGAAACTCCAAGACTACACCGGCAACTACACGGCCTTTGAGATCCAACGAGCTACCAAGATCGCCCAGCAAAATGCCGCCTTCCAGCAACAGCAACGCAAGGTGGCCCATTTGCAGAGCTTTATCGACCGCTTCAAGGCCAAGGCCACCAAGGCCAAGCAGGCTCAAAGCCGAATTAAGGCCCTGGAGAAGATGGAGCTAATTGCCCCAGCCTATGTGGACAGCCCCTTTTCCTTTGAATTTCGCCCGCCCCTCTCCCTGCCCTCGCCCCTGCTTTCGATGGACAAGGTCAGCACTGGCTACGGGGAGAAAACCATCCTAGGCTCGATTAAGCTTAATCTGGTGCCTGGTTCCCGGATTGGTTTATTGGGTCGCAATGGGGCAGGTAAATCGACCCTCATTAAACTCTTGGCAGGCGAATTGGCCGCTCAAAATGGTACGATCCAACTAGCCAAAGGGGTACAACTGGGCTACTTCGCCCAGCACCAGTTGGATACCCTCCGAGCCGATGAAAGCCCTCTTTGGCATTTAAGCCGCCTGGCCCCTGAAAAGACCGAGCAAGATCTGCGTAACTATTTGGGCGGTTTTGACTTCCGAGGCGACAAGGTCAAGGAAGCGGTTAAGTCGTTCTCAGGCGGGGAAAAGGCCCGCTTGGTGCTGGCCCTGATTGTTTGGCAGCGGCCTAATCTCTTACTCCTGGACGAACCGACCAACCATTTAGATCTGGATATGCGTCAGGCCCTGACTGAAGCCCTGGTCGATTATGAAGGATCGCTGGTGGTGGTTTCGCACGACCGCCATCTTCTGCGTAATACCGTCAATGAATTTTACCTGGTACATGATGGCCGTGTGGAAGAATTTAGTGGCGATTTGGAGGATTATGAAAAGTGGCTCAAGGAGCAAAACGCCCTAGATAATCTTGCAAAAAAAGACCAAAACCCAACCGCTTGCAGCCCTGAAAACTCGGCTGCCAACCGTAAGGAACAGAAACGCCAAGAGGCCGAGCTTCGCCAACAAGCGGCACCCATTAAGAAGAAACTTGCAAAACTAGAAAAGGACTTGGAGAAGCTGACCGCTGAACTGGGGCAGTTAGAAGACGCCCTGGCCCAAGCTGAAATCTATGAGGCCGAAAACAAGGCTCAATTAACCGCAACGCTCTCTAAACAAGTTGAAGTGAAAAAAGCGCTTGAGGAGGTGGAAATGGACTGGCTGGCGGCGCAAGAGGAGTTGGAGGCTCTGTTAATGTAGGGTGCGGTTCACCGCACCACTGACCTTGCGAGGGGTTAATGGTGCGATAAATCGCACCCTACAAGGTCTCACAAGCGGTCAATTAGACCTGATTTTTTGCAAATTTTCGCCCAAATTTGACCGCTGTTTAAAGTAAAATCAGGCTTCTTTCTTACAAGACAAGAAATAATAAACCGCCACGCCGCTGATAATACAGGCGGCCATGGCAAAAAGCATCGGGCGTTCGCTGGTGGCGGGAACTAAGGACAGGCCAAAACCGATGAGGGAGCCAACGCCAAAACGGGCTGTGCCGGCAACGGCGTTGGCTGTGCCTGCCATTTGCGGGTAATGATCTAAGATGGCGGCGCTGGCATTACTGCCGATGGTGGAACTCATGCCCACAAAAACCGACACGCCAATGGCCATTGGCCATAAGCCCAGCCCGAAGATGGCACACAGGGCCAACCAAATGCCAGCCGTTAATTGCAGGCCCAAGCCGATACGCAGCATTTTTTCGGAGCCAATTCTCACCACATAACGGCCGTTGATCATGGTCATGACGATCATCACGATAATATTGAGCCCGAAGAAATAGCCGAAATGTTCCTGCGACACCCCGTACATGCCGATATAGACAACCGATCCCGAGGTTAAAAAGCAGAACATACCTGCAAAGGAGAGGCCGCCGAGCAAAACATAGCCCAAGGTTGGCTTGTGGGATAGGACGCTGGCAAAGTTTTTGATAACCTTGCCAAAGTTAATCGGCGCCTTGTTTTCTGCCTTGAGGGTTTCAGGGATCCTAAAGGCCACCAAGAGCATACAAAGCAGGCCCATGGCAACCAAGACATAGAAAATCGAATGCCAGTGGAAGTGCTTGGCCAAGTAGCCGCCCATAATCGGCGCAACCAGCGGGGCGACCATGGTGACAATCATGATCATGGACATCATTTGGGCGAACTGGTTACGCTCAAACATATCCCGCACTAAGGCCCCCATCACCACGGCAGGTGCCGCACCACACAAGCCCTGCAAGAGGCGAGCCAAGTAGAAGGATTGAATATCGTTGGTTTGGGTTAAAAAATAGGAAGCAATGGTGGAGCCTAAGAGGCCAAGCAAGATAATCGGTTTACGCCCAAAACTATCGGCAATCGGCCCCCAAAAGAGCTGACCTGCGGCAAAACCTGCGGTAAAAATCGCCAGTGTGGCTTGGACATTTTCTTGGGAAGTTTGGAGATCGTTGGCAATATCAAGGAAGGAGGGCAGATACATATCAATGGCCAAGGGCGGCAACATAGATAGCATCCCCAAAATCATAATAAAGCAGGGATGAACGGTAATTTTTTGCATGTTATTTCTCAGTTTTATCAGGCAATAAGAAAAAACGCCTGGTTGTTTACACAGGCGTTTTGGTAATTTATAATCCTTTTTGTGCTACTGGTGGCTTTGAACTACTGGCATAGCACAAGGCCAAATCATCCTTAGTAGCACTAAGGGGGCTTGCAATGAAGTTTTGGATTTTCTTCCTACTTCTTACCGCTACGGTAGCGTTGATTGAGATCTTTACCACTCTCACCATCATCAATCGCATACTAGGTATGTAAGCGGCAACCGCTAGAGGGAAGTCGGCAGCTTCCCTCTACTCCTCCAATATAAGCATTTTTTGTGCAAAAATCAAGCCTAACGATCTATCTTTATGCCTGATGAACTATCATATCATCTAATTTCACTAGCTCTTTAGCTAAAGGCATAAGAGTATTCCAAATTTCTTCTGCTAATATTCCATTTGGAATTTTTGCCCAAGTTTGATTATTCCAATTTTTCAAATCATCATCAAATCGTTCCCAATATAACCACCATCCATCTAGATTTAAAGCCTTGCTATATTTTTCTGGTAATTTTTCTAAGTGCTGTTTTACCTTATAAACAGTGTCAGGAATATTTTGGGGATCTTCTAAAAAAGAAATCCCCCAGAAGGCATTCCTTAAACCACTTTGTTCAAACTGCATTTTTAAAGAAAATTTATGATCAGGAGAAATAAATTCAATAGGTGAAAACCATTGCCGATTAAAATCGCTTTCTGTTCTTATCTCCCATGAGTTAACATGTCTAAATATTTCTTTAGATTTTTGGGTTAAATCATTGATTAATTTTTCCAATAACTTCTGATAAATAGATTGTTGAGCAGAAATAATATCAAGAGAAAGTCTAACATAATTAGAATTTGCTGTGATTTCATTAGCTAAAATATGATTACTTTCCGTCATTTCTAAAATCTCCGATTGAATAAATTTCTTAAATTGTCTAACAAACAAACTAACTTCTGTCGCCTGAATAGATACGCTATCTAACCACTGGCTAATAAAAGTTGCAGAAATTGCTTTGACTTGGTTTTGTTTTTCAGCCTCTTGCCACTCTACTAAACTAATTGACTTTTCACTTGGTAACTTGCCATTCGGAGTTAAGTAAAGTAAACAGTAATTTGAGCAATCTTGGGCTAATTCAGCTAAATAATCCTTAACTTGTGTTATTTGGTCATCTGCCCAGCGTAATTTGTTTTCTATTGATAAAGACCAGACTATTTTATTATCTTTTTTAGCTCGAATAAAAATATCATGTCTTCGGTTGGAATAGAGTCTTTTTTCTGCCTTAATATAAATTTGGTCATAGTTTATGAAATTTTCTAATCCCAGCCTCCTTAAAAAGGATTGCAGGAAAGCATCTTTTTGACCATGATTTTCTTTAGGATCTAACAAAAATCTAAGCAAGGAAGACAGCCCGACCTCACTGGTAGATAAAAATTGAAAATATGTAAATTGGTTTGCTTCAGCAAGATTCTTTTCTGTTTGTTCTTGCTCTAATTTTTGAACTGTTTGATATAATTCATTTAAAGCAACTAAATAGTTTTGCATACTACCTCCATCTTTTCCTTCTAACTAAGGGATTTAATTTGTACATACAAATAGATACACTCTGTTATGTTTAGCTTCAAGATTGATATCAACAGCCATCACGATGGTCGCCTCTTCATTACTTATGTTGAATAATGTTTCTTGTGCCTTAGCCATACTTTCCAATGTAAATGACTCCGTGCCAGAGATAAATAATAAGCTGCTTTCCATTTGCTCAAAGGTTTTTGAGTTTATTGAGCGGATTTCATCAATCACAGCTTGAGTAGCCTGCTCAGATTCTCCCTCGGCATAGCCAAAGAAAATCTGGTAACCTTTTGAAAAAACTTCTTTAAAATCAAAAAAGCTTAATGCAATGAAATCGCTATTAAGCAGGCTATCCATCAATCCCATTGCTGCGTGGCTAATATGCTGATTTACTGTTTCAAAACTCTTCGTCATTGAAAGCGTTTTAGCCTGTTGTGTAAGCAGATCCTGATTAGAAATGGTTAGTGTGCTAGCACCTAATTCGGTTAATTTACCTAAAGTCTGTTTAGCAAGAGATATCCTTTTTTGCCCCTCAAATATAAAGGGGCTGATGGCAATCACGAGCGTAACAGCACCAAAACCTTGGGCGATTTCTGTTATGGCCAGGGTAGTAGCCGAACCGAATTGCCCACCCATTCCAGCGAGTAAAATGACCAAATCCGCATCATTAACGGCTTCTACTAATTGTCCTTCATCTTTCTCTGACAGATTAAGTTTGACTGGAGCGAGGCTAGATTTAAGCAAGGTTTCATCGTTATCAATTGCGATAAATTCCACTTGTTGAGTCAGTAAATGCTTGCTAGTGAGGAGGTGATTGAGAAGATTACCGCCACAACCGCCTAGGCCGATGACCTTAATTTTAATTGAGGTAGAAAGGTGTTCAAAAGCTGGTTCAAACATAAAATGTCTCCATAGGCAAATTTGGACAGGTTGTAAGTTCTTACGAAGTTTAAATAAAATTGCGACAAAAAATGTCGCAATAAAATTAAAATATAGTGAGATGTTATTTTAGGCGATTTCTTCAGCAGTTAAGGTTCTAAACTCCCCCTCAGCCAAATCTTCATCCAGTACAATCTCCCCAATTCGCCAGCGGTGTAGGGCGACAACCTTGTTACCAAGGGCGGCAAACATACGTTTAACCTGGTGGTAACGACCCTCGCTGATGGTGAGATTGACATTATAGTCGTCTAGCACCTCCATCTGAGCAGGCAGGCAAGGGGTTTTCTCGCCCCTTAGCAAAATCCCCTTGGCCAGTTCTTCTGCGTAAAAATCCTCTACTGGATCGGCCAGGGTCACCAAATAGGTCTTTTCGCAGTGGTGTTTTGGGGAGGTAATGCGGTGAGACCACTTGCCATCATCGGTTAAGAGCACCAGGCCTGTTGTGTCCACATCCAGTCGCCCTGCACAGTGCAATTTGGTCGTTAAGGGATAATCGAAAAACTGAAAGACGGTTGGGTAGTCGCCATCATCATGGGAGCAGATATAGCCCTGGGGCTTGTTGAGCATAAAATATTGCCCTTCCGCAACCCACTCAATCGGCTCATCTTCATAGCAGATCAGATCACTTTGGCTAACTTTAGCCGATCCACTCTTTTCAATATGGCCATTGACCGTCACCAGGCCCGAACGCAGGGCCTTGGTGGCCTGGGAGCGGGTGAGGCCGGTATTTTCTGCAATAAATTTATCTAAACGCACCGCTTGCCTCGCTGTTTTTGAAGGTGGCAATGTAGTTACAACTCACATCCTTGTTGAGCCAGAAGTTCTCAGTCAGGGGGTTGAAGTGGTAGCCCACCATATCCACACAGGTGAGGCTGGCTTCATCGCCAAAGGCCAGGAGTTCGGCAGGTTTGATGAACTTATCAAACTCGTGCGTGCCTTTGGGCAGGAGCTTGAGCACATATTCCGCTCCCACAATCACCAAGGCATAGGCCTTGAGGGTGCGATTGATGGTGGAGCAAAATAAGATACCATCAGGCTTGAGCAGCTTTTGGCAGGCCGTCACCACCGACTGGGGTGAAGGGACGTGTTCCAGCATTTCCATACAAGTCACCACGTCAAACTGGCCGGCATGTAGCTCGGCAAAGTCCTCAATGGTGGTCTGGTGGTAGTCGATGGTGAGATTATTTTGCTGGGCATGCTGACGGGCCACTTCAAGGGGCTGTGCCGACATATCAATGCCAGTCACATCTGCCCCCTGCTTGGCCATGGCCTCGCTTAAAATACCGCCACCACAACCTACATCCAGCACCTTCTTGCCAAAGAGGCCATTGGCCCTTTGCAGGACATAATTGAGGCGGTGGGGGTTGAGCAGGTGGATGGGCTTAAAATCGCCCTCTGGATCCCACCAGCTCTTGGCCATACGAGCAAATTTATCTAGCTCATGTTGATCGATATTTTGCATTTACTGCTTCTTCGCCCAGTCTAAGAAACGTTTTTGGGTGGCCTTATCCGCCTGTTGGAACCAGTATTGGAGCTGTTGTTCAGCAATGTTTTCGCCCTGAACCATCACCTTGCCCTTGGCAGCCTTGCCTGCACTGGCCATCGGCATAGCAGCTGGCATGGCCTGTTGGCTAAAGCCTGCAACGGCAGCCACGCCTGAACCGGCGTTATATTGGGCTAGGTTGGCTTCTACATTAACATTTGGCAAGAAGCCCTCGCCTTTTAAATAGTCAAGTTTATGATCTAACACCTTGCCTGAAGCGGTTTGTAATTTCAAGCTTGGGCTTTGCTTGAAGCGGTTTACATCGGCACTATTACGTAGATTTGGGGCAATCACTTGGATGTTTTCTGAACTGCCCTTAAAGCTCACCACAATCGGGTCGGATTCAAAATAAGAGCCGTCAGAGCCTGAGTCAATAATGCTGGCCACTTCCACCACGACTTGGTGGGTATTGCTATCACTGACCTGCAAGGCCACGCCTTTTTTGACCTTTTGGCCATCAAGGGCTAGGAAGGTCACGTTAGATGAACCTGTGAGAGAACCAGCAAGCACGGCGCTGCTGGCAACAAGGGTGGCGACAGCGGTGGCTAAACGAATCAATTTCATAAAAACTCCTATTAAGGTGAGAGAAAAATCTTGTCTATGCTATGCTAATTTCCGTCAAATATAAATCATTTTTTTATTACTAAAACCAGAAATTTATGATAATTTTGCCAATGTTTTGAGTAAACAGAGATAAATATAATGAGCGATGAGCAACAGGGCGGACAGACGCCCGAGAAAAAATCCTTTTTGCAGTCTGTTTTTGGTGGTTTATTCCAGTCTGAGCCCAAAAATCGAGAAGATTTGGTGGGAGTTATTCGGGATTCGGCCGAAAATGCCCTGATCGATGATGATACCAAGGACATGATCGAGGGCGTTATGGAAATTTCCGAATTGCGGGTGCGGGATATTATGATCCCCCGCTCCCAGATTGTCTTTATTGATGCCGACCAGCCCCTAGACAACTGTGTGGATGTGATTATTGAGTCTGCCCACTCCCGCTTCCCGGTTATTCGGGACGGCAAGGATGCCATTGAGGGCATTTTGCTGGCCAAGGATCTGCTCAAATTCCTACGTTCCGACTCCGAACCCTTTGATATTGAAGCCATTTTACGCCCTGCCGTGATTGTGCCAGAAAGCAAGCGGGTGGACAGGATGCTCAAAGAATTCCGCTCCGAACGCTTCCACATGGCCGTGGTGGTGGACGAATTTGGGGCAGTATCTGGCCTAGTCACCATTGAAGATATTTTAGAGCAGATTGTGGGCGACATTGAAGACGAATTCGATGAAGAAGAAATCGAACCAATCCGCCAGCTCTCTCTTCATACCTATGCCGTGTCTGCCCTGACTGAAATTGAGCAGTTTAACGAGGTCTTCCAAACCGATTTTGCCGATGAAGAAGTGGACACTGTGGGCGGTTTGGTTATGCAGGCCTTTGGCCACCTGCCGCAAAGGGGCGAGCAAATTCAGCTAGAGGGCATTGATTTTAAGGTGACCTCTGCCGACAGCCGCCGCCTGATTCAGCTGCGGGCGACCGTTTCAGATGAGCAACTGGAAAAAATGGCACAAGCCAAGTCTGACAAACCGAGCGAGGCGGTGGGCGACTAATGGAGCAAAAAAAAACGATTTTTTTGACCGCTTGCCTGGCCTTTGTTCTCGGTGCCATTGGTATTTTTGCCTATTCACCTTACGATTTATGGCCGCTTGCCTTCCTATCGGCTGGCGGCCTGCTTTGGGCGGCCCAACAAGGCTCGCTTAAAACCGCCCTTGGGGCGGTTTTTGCCTGGTCGATTGGCTATTTCGGGATTGGGGTGAACTGGGTTCATGTTAGTATGATCCAGTTCGGTGGTGTGCCTGAGCTGGTCAGCTACTTAGCCGTCCTGCTCTTGGCTGCCTACCTGGCCCTCTACAACCTACTCTTTACCTATCTGGCCCACCGCTTCCGCCTGACTAATCCCCTTGCACTGGCCGGGCTTTTTACCTTTACTGAATACCTGCGGGGCTGGGTCTTTACTGGCTTCCCTTGGTTGCAATTTGGCTACAGCCAGATTGACAGCCCCTTCTTTGGATTAGCTCCGCTCTTGGGGGTGGAAGGCTTGACCTTCTTCGTAGTGGCCACAAGCGGTCTGTTTCTTGCAAGTTTTCGCAAATTCCAGCCCGCTTGTTTGGTAGGCCTTGCCAGCCTGGTTGCCCTGGCCTTTGGCAGCCAGTTCCTCAATTTTATAGAGGAAGATAAGGCTAGCCAGCCCACCACCATCAGCCTGGTGCAGGGCAACATCGAACAAAAAATGAAGTGGGATCCAGCCTTTTTTGATCACACCATCCGTACCTATCAGGGCCTGATTTCCCCGCTTTTGGGCAAGAGTGACATCATTATCCTGCCCGAATCGGCCATTCCTGCCCTAGAAGTCCAAATTGAGCCCTTGCTTCATCAGCTACAAGCAGCAGGGGAGAAGAGCGGCAGTGAGCTGATCATCGGAACCCTCCACCGTGACCAAGCCGATAGGCTGTATAACAGTGCTCTTGTGGTGGGAAATAGCCAAAATCCTTATTCCCTTTATCAATCAAGCCGTTATAACAAACATCACTTGGTTCCCTTTGGGGAATATGTGCCGTTTGGCTCTGTCCTAAACTGGATGCGGGAGGTTTTTATCCTGCCTGTTAATCTCTCCCAGGGCAGCTTTATCCAAAAGCCCTTGGTAGCCCAAAACCAGGCCTTTAACATGGCCATTTGCTATGAAATTATTTTTGGCAACCAGGTTCAAGCCAACCAAAAGGCCCATCAGGCCGATTTTCTTCTGACCATCTCTAACGATGCCTGGTTCGGCAGCTCCAGCGGCCCTTGGCAGCACTTCCAAATGGCCAGAATGCGGGCCTTGGAACTGGGCAAGCCCCTGGTGCGGGCCACCAATACCGGCATTACAGCCTTTGTTGATCACAGGGGCAAGGTGCTGGCTCAAGCTCCTCAATTTGAGGCAACCAGCCTGACCTATAAGCTAACCAAAACCAACGGCCAAACGCCTTTTGGGCAGTTTGGGCATTGGTTGATTTATGGTTTGAGTTTGGTGGCCTTGTTGATTGGATTTAGGAAGAGAAAATAATTTTTAAGATGAGCTAAATCCCCTCCCCTGCTTGCGGGGGAGGGCTAGGGTGGGGGGGAAAGATAGCGACAACAAGCGAAATAAAATTTAGAAAAATTTGCAAATTTTTGAGAAACTTATTCCGCTTGTAGCGTAGGTTTTAGCCCACGTTAAAAAGTTAGTCCCCCCACCCCAACCCTCCCCGCAGGCGGGGGAGGGAGCATAAAGAAAAGAGAAAACCATGGCCCTTATTGAATACCATCCCCCCTTGAACCCTGGTTGGACGAGGTTTATCGGGACAATCATATTTTAGTTATCAACAAACCCAGCGGCCTTCTGTCCGTGCCAGGCAACCGACCAGAGTACTTTGACAGTGCTATGACCCGAGTTCAGCAAAAATACGGCTTTACCGAACCCGCCCACCGCCTAGACATGGCCACCAGTGGCATTTTGCTCTTTGCTCTTAGCAAGGCGGCAGAAAAGGAGCTTAAACGCCAGTTCCGTGAGCGGGAGCCTAAAAAGCACTATATTGCCCGCTTATGGGGAAAACTAGGAGAGAGAGTAGGCCAAACAGGCACCATCAATTTGCCCCTGATTTGTGATTGGGAGAACCGCCCCCGCCAGAAGATCTGCTTTGAGCGGGGCAAGCAAGCGGTCACTTTTTATGAAATTCTTGCACATGAGCCTGATAACACTACTAGGGTAAAACTGACCCCCTATACCGGCCGTTCCCACCAATTACGGGTGCATAGCCTGGCCCTAGGCCATCCGATCGTGGGTGATAAGTTCTATGCCAACCCCTTGGCCAAAAGTCTGTCGCCAAGGCTTTGCTTGCACGCTGAAAGCCTGTCCATCACCCACCCCATCACAGGCCAGCCCATGACCTTCACCGCACCTGCCCCTTTTTAGGCGACAAAACCTTAGGCCACAAAACGTTGAGCAGCAGGGGCGCTAAAGCGGCTACGCATTTGGTGAACCACATTGGTAATCACCCCTGCGATTTCAACCTCCTGCCAGTTTTCGATCCGTAAGTTGGGTTGGCTCACATCTAGGGAGAAAAGGATCTTTTGGCCATTGATTTCATTAAAAAATTGGTAGAACTTGTATTCGCCCTGTTTTTCCACCACAAGCAGATCATTAACCGCAAAATCCTGGCTGTTTTCTACAATAAGCAGATCGTTAAAATCAATGCCCCAGGCCAATAAATTGGGGTTTTTGACCTGAATAAAGAAGGTTTCTTTGGGGCGGCGAATACAGAGCGAGTTTAGATCTAATTTCATTGCCAGGTTGGCATTATGATCACGGTAGCAAGGCATGGGCTGGTAGGGCATTTCACGGGTTAAGGATCTTAAGGTTGCCATTTTGATCTCCAAATACAGGTTTCTGTTTGTTTATACAGGTGTATTTTACTGTCTATTCACACAGTGTCAATCAAAATTTGCAAAATTCCCTGAATGAAAAATGCGACCCTAGTGATCTGACCCCAGAAAGTTAGACTGATTTAATTCAAGGACTGAATTCTGTATTCTACAGGGCTTAGTCCTTTTAATTCTACTTGAATACGCTTGTGGTTGTAATAATAAATGTACTCGTGAAGCACCTTTTCAAGCTCATCAAAGGTCTCAAAATGTCTGCCGAAGTAACATTCCGTCTTTAATCGTCCAAAAAAACTTTCCATTGCCCCATTATCCAAACAATTTCCCTTCCTCGACATACTCTGTCGAATATGATTTGTCTTCAACATCCTTTGGTATCCTTCCATCTGATATTGCCAGCCTTGGTCAGAGTGAAGAATTGGTTTATCACCATTCAGCCTTGCTGTCGCCTGAGTCATCATTCGGGTAATTTGCTCAAAATTAGGACTTCTTGATAGGTCGTAGGCAATAATTTCACGGCTAAATAAGTCTTTAATAGGTGATAAATAAAGCTTACCCTCGGCACATTTAAACTCGGTCACATCGGTTACCCACTTTTCATTAGGCGCTTGAGCTTCAAAATTACGCTTTAATAAGTTGTCCGCAATGCGACCAACTTCGCCCTTGTAAGAACGATACTTTCGCCGTTTACATTTGCCCTTCAACCCTAAGTTCTGCATTAAGGATTGCACCTTCTTATGGTTGATTTTTAAGATCTTCCTTAAGTCTAAAGTAATGCGACGATAGCCATAATTTCCTTTATTGTCCCGATAAATCTCTGTGATTTGTTGTGAAATCGCTGCATTTTTATCGTCTTTGTCTTTTAGATGATAGAAAAAGGAGCTTCTTGCCAGAGCCAGCAGACTCAACAAAATTTCAAGCGGAAAATTCGTCCGTAAGGCCTTTACGACTTCTGTTTTTTCATCATTTTTTGTTGGTTGAGCTCCTGCAACTTTTTTAGCACGGCTACCTCCGCACGAAGTTTCAAAATCTCTAACTCGAGTTCCTCTTCACGGGTTTGGGGTTTAGGAGGCATTTTGGGATATTTGGGCTTCATACTTGGGCGACCTTTAGGTTTGGGGAAAAGCCCGTTTATACCTTGTTTTTCAAAGGCCTGCAACCAGAGGCTAATTACCCCAGAACGAGGAATACTAAAGTGATAGTAAGCCTCTTCTGCAGAAAATTGTCTACTTTTAACCGCTTGTATCACTTTTAGCTTAAATTCAGGGGAATAGGTCTGTTTTGTTCTATGGACAGTTAACCCATTGATTCCATTGTGATTAAATTGAACAATCCAGAGCCGCAGTAGGCTCTCTTTAAGTTGAAAATGTTGGCGAGTGAGTGACGCATTTTTACCATTTTGAAGATAAAATTCGATCACCTATTGTTTGAAAAGTTGGTTGTATTTGGTCATAAAAAATCTGCACCTTAATTAGTTGGTTATTGAGTCCAACTTTTGGGGTGCAGATCACTAGGGTCGCATTTTTCAAGTTTCATTATTAGAATGAATTATAGATTACCATTGGTAGCCAACACCTACACCACCAGAATAGTGGCCGGCACTATTGGCCGTTCCATTCATTTTCAGAATGATCTTGCCATTATCACTGGCCTTGGAATAACCCACAGCAAGGGCAGATGCACCACCATAGGCTCCTCCAGAGATAGCAACCATAGATTTACCAGGAATATAAACCTGTGGCAGGGAAGAAGCTGCAGCAGAATTTGCCCCAATGCCTCTGACACGTTTATCTAGTTTAGATACACGGTTATCGACATTGACCACACTTTGGGCAACACCCTTAAGTTGGCTTACATTCACTGCATCAAAGTCAGCCTTACCTGGTGCAACATTGGTAATACGGGTTGCAGAACCGTTGGCACCAGCAACATTAAGCGCTTGGCCATACTGATCTTCTACGGTACTAATGGTCGCACGATTACCATTAGAACCAATGGTTACCGTATCAAAGCCCGGATTAGCTGACGTTGCAATGGCAAGGTTGGCACCATTTTGGGTAAGCACAATGTTATTCCCTGCTTGAACACCAAGGGTATCGCCCATAGCGACCTTGGCCTTGCTTGCACCTTGCACCTTACCTGTCGAGCCCTTAACTTCAGACGCTTCAATATTCCAACCCTTCGCAACTTCGTTTTGAACATTGGTCACATTTTGGTTGGTTTCGTGGAGCTGGCTACCATTAACGGCATCGGTACTGGTTGCAGAAACCTCACCTTTAGCCACATTCACCACCTTGTTACCACCGTTATCCAAGCCTTGATTGCTAAGATTGACCTTAGAATCCTTAAAGCCGACACGATTGTCACTGATCTCGGTATTACCTGTGGTTAGGCGGCCATCCTGGCCTAAGTCAACCTCCTTATTTAGACTCACTTCAAGTGCACCCTCATTGACCTTAGTCTTGATATTACCATCGCCTTTAACTTGGATGGTTTTACCAAGATTTTGTCTGACTTCGGTACCATTATCATCGGCTAAACCGAATCCGCCACCTTGCTCTGCATCGGTGACACTTGAAACCGCATTTTTAAGATCGCCAATATTGGCCGCATTGGTTAGGGTATCGCCACTTGCATCTGCAAGTTTTGTATTTCCTAGACCGCTTGCAAGCTTAGTAATCTGCTTGTCGCCTGCAACAATGCCATCTTGGCTAACCTTAACATCACCTGCGATTAAGCCGTCTTTGCTAAGGGATACATTATCGCCGACCTTAATGCCCTCATTATTTAAGAGGGTATCGCCTGCCTTGATACTGCCATCCTTGCCCAGATCAACATCCTTAACTAGGCCAACTGTGACAGTCTTGCCATCGTTACTAATATTGATGTTATCTCCATTAACCCAATTAACCGTATCATTAGGCCCTACATTTTCTGGTTTACCACCGTTAGTTTGAAGGTTCCAACCCGCATTGGCGGTGGCATTGACTTTTTCAAGTTGATCAAGATTTACCGCATCCTTACCATCCTTACCAGCTGTTACGTTGCTAATACGGCCATCTTCCTTAAAGCTGATGCCATCCGTGCCATCTTTACCTCGTAGGGTTAGGCCATCTTGACCATCCGCACCTCTTGTGCCCACAATAGACATTCCATCTTGGCCATCTTTAGCAAACTTGATTTCAGGATCTTTTCCATCCTTGCCATTGACCGTTAGGCCTGAGAAACTTGGGCGTTCTAGCATAACCAGCTCTAGACTGCCGTCATCTTTTTGGCGAACGCCTAAATTGCTTGATGAAACCAGGGTGTCATTTACTACGGTGGTCGCATTCAATCCACCTAAAAGGCCTAAGGTTTCATTAAGTTTACGACTGACAACCTTATCATCGTTACCTACGAACTTCAGGCCGTCATTAAGAGTAGCGACTTCTTCAATTTCACCATTTGGTTTCTCGTAAACGATACGAGTCTTGCTTTCGCCGTCTTTGCCATCGTTGCCGTCTAGGCCCTTGGTGCCGTCTTTTACGCTGATAGTAGCTTGGGCATCCTTACCGTCTTTACCGGCAGGGCCAGTGAGGCCGATTGAGCCGTCCTTACCATTAATGGAAACACCATCTTTGCCGTTTTCCCCCTTAACAATAATAGTACCTGGCTCCTTATCATCACCCACGGTCACATCCTTGTTAAGGCTAATTTCAAGTGCTGATTTGCCATTGTCATCTGTGACAACATTGGTTTTCACACTGCCATCGCCCTTAACGGTCACCGTTTTGCCTAAATCAGCTTTAACGTCCTTGCCGTTTTCATCGGTTAAGCCAAAGCCACCAGTGGTTGCGTTAGTCAGGTTATTAACAGAGTCTTTAAGGTCGCCTACATTCACGGCGTTGGTTAGCACATCGCCAGTGGCGTTTTCTAGGCTAACTGGCTTACCGTCACTGTCAGCAAGACCGCTAGACACATTGGTTACTTGGTTATTACCGTTGTTGAGGCCCTTATCGGTTAAGGTTACCTTATCCCCAGTGGTTGGGCTAATGGTAATGCCATTGCCATCAATCACGGTTGTGGCAGTATCCGAACCAAAGGTCGCATTGGTTAAATCAACCAGAGACTTAGCCATCTTCAAGATAAGCTCACCATCGACATTATCAACACGGAGGTTTTTATCCGTCACTGCTGCATCTGCCCTTAGGTTGCCCTTAATGCTTAAGGTCTCATTGAGTTTCTTGGCAATGCTATCGCCTACATCACCCTTGAAGTAGAGGCCGTCATTAAGCGTAGCGACTTCTTCAGTTTCACCATCTGGTTTTTCGTAAACGATACGGGTCTTGCTTTCGCCATCCTTACCATCGTTGCCGTCAATGCCTTTAGCACCGTCTTTCACGCTGATAGTAGCTTTGGCATCCTTACCGTCTTTACCCGCTGGGCCAGTTAGACCAATCGAGCCGTCTTTACCATTAATGGAAACGCCATCTTTGCCGTTTTCACCCTTAACAATAATAGTACCAGGCTCTTTATCATCACCCACGGTTACATCCTTGTTGAGGCTAATTTCAAGTGCTGATTTGCCATTGTCATCTGTGACAACATTGGTTTTCACACTACCATCACCCTTAACGGTCACCGTTTTACCTAGATCAGCTTTTACGCCCTTACCATTTTCATCGGTTAAGCCAAAGCCACCGGTGGTTGCGTTAGTCAGGTTATTAACTGAATCTTTAAGGTCGCCTACATTCACCGCATTGGTTAGCACATCGCCTGTGGCGTTTTCTAGGCTAACTGGCTTACCGTCACGGTCAGCAAGACCGCTAGACACATTGGTCACTTGGTTGTTGCCGTTATTGAGACCCTTATCAGTGAGCGTCACATTATTACCAGCTGTTGGAGCAATCGTAACACCATTGCCATCAATCACGGTTGTGGCAGTATCTGAACCAAAGGTTGCATTGGTTAAATCAACCAGGGACTTAGCCATCTTCAAGATAAGCTCACCATTGACATTATCAACACGGAGGTTTTTATCCGTCACTGCTGCATCAGCCGCTAAGTTACCTTTAATACTTAAGGTCTCGTTAAGTTTCTTGGCAATGCTATCGCCCACATCGCCCTTGAAGTAGAGACCGTCATTAAGCGTAGCGACTTCTTCAGTTTCACCATTTGGTTTCTCATAAACGATACGGGTCTTGCTTTCGCCATCCTTACCATCGTTGCCGTCTAGGCCCTTAGCTCCTTTTTCAACCTTGATTGAAGCAGAACCATCAGCACCATCTTGACCGTCTTTGCCGTTTACCCCGTCAATGCCATTGAAAACTAAGGCATCCTTGGTAATGGTTACGCCATCCTTACCATCAGCACCCTTCACACCAATACTGCCATCCTTGCCATCTTTACCGCCCAGGGTCAGATCACTGTTTAAGGCAAAGGTAACATTATTGTCAGTAGCTTCCTTAGTAATGATGATATTGCCATCAGTGTTATCAAGACTCACTGTGGCATTCGGTGTAACCGTCGAACCATTATTGCCATTGGCCTGTAAGTTCCAACCAGCATTGGCTGTGGCATTAACTTTTTCAAGCTGGCTTACATTCACCGCATCCGTATCCGCTGTACCAGCCGTCACATTGGTAATTTTCTTATCGCCTGCATTAATGCCTGTTTGAGTAATTGAAGGGCCATCCGTAATGGTTAAACCATTATTATTAAGGCTGGTATTACCCAGATTAATTGAGCCATTTTCTGTTAAATTTAGGGTATTATTTAAATTAATAACAACCTTACCATCAACAACTGTGGTATTTAAGTTTTGATTACCTCCAATAATATCAACCTTTTCACCTAATTGCTTGGTTACACTTTGGCCATCTTGTGCGGTTAAACCAAAACCGCCATCCACTCGATTAGTTAAATTGGTAATATTCTGATTAGTTGCAAATAATTGGCTACCATTGACCGCTTGTTTACTGTCATTAGAAATTGTACCATTTGCCACACCATTAACCACATTATCACCCATATTAATGTCGGCACCATTTTTAACGGTTAAACTGCTATTGGTGGTAATATTATCAAAGGTAACATCTTGTTTAGTGGCAATTTTAATTGAGCCATTATCATCGCTCACCACAATATTATCGCCAGCCTTAAAGTTAGCGGTTTTATTATTTGGGGTAACATCCTTAACCTTTTGACCTTCAGCCTGTAGCTCCCAACCGGCCTGAACGGTATTATTTAAGTTATTGATATTTTGGGTGTTATTGGTCACATTTTGATTGGTAGCATATAATTGGCTGCCATTCACCGCATCTTGGCTGGTAGCATCAATTGTGCCATTGGAAACGTTGGTAACCTTCTTATCACCCGCATTAATGCCTGCTTGCGTAATTGATGGGCCATTATTAATGGTTAAACCATCATTATTAAGGTTGGTATTACCCAGGTTAATTGAGCCATTTTCAGTTAAATTTAAGGTGTTATTTAAGTTAATTTTAACTTCGCCATCTTTAACTGTGGTATTAATATTGTCATTTCCACCAGCAAGTTTAACATTTTCACCTAACTGTTTATTTACATTATTGCCATCTTGAGCTTCTAAACCGAAACCTTTGGCAATGGCATTGGCATTATTAGTAATATTCTGCGTGTTATTAGCAATATTTTGGGTATTATTAGCAATATTTTTAGTATTATTTGCAACAGTATCTTTAAACTTCTGATCAATATCAACCTGAATACTGCCATCAGTTACCTTGGTTGTAACATAATCATCTGTGCCAATAATATCAAAACGCTTGGTTGTTTGGTTAACTTCAATACCCGCCGCTGTATGGGCCTTATCAGCGCCTACCGTAAAGGCTTGAAGGGCCGTATCTGCCTTATCAAGCGACTCCTTAGCCTTATCCGCCAAACCAATAGTGACTTTTCCATTTTCGGCTTTAGTGACAACTTCATCTGCTGTACCAGCAAATTTAATCGGATCGCTTAATTTATTGGTGCCAGAGCCCGTATCGCCTGCATAATTAACATTTGCATTGACTTTCAGCTCATAAACATTAGCACCATTGGCTGTCGTTTTATTTACCGTAACCGAACCATCCGGAGAAGTAACTTGGGTCCGGCCATCATCGACATATTTTTTATTGGTTGCATCAGTATCAGCGGTTGGTGTGCCGACATTAGTAATGCGGTTATTGCCCATATTGATGGTTGAACCAGGCTTAACCGTCAGGTTTCCAAGGCTGGTATTTCCACTGGCGGATAGATCATTGGTTGTAACAGAGGTAAAGGTTACATTATCCTTGGTTGCAACAGTGATATTTTGATCGTTTTGATTGATGGCAATGTTTTTACCGGCGGTAAAGGTCACAGTTTCGCCATTAATCACATTGGCTGCATTGCTATCACCTGTCTTAGAACCCTCTGCGGTCGCATTGGTTGAAAGGTTCCAGCCCTTACCTAATTCTGTAGCAATTGCATATAATTGGCTACCATTAATGGCATCCGTTGAATTGGCTAACACACGGCCTGCACCTAAATCGGTAATCGTGCGAACGGTGGTGCCTTCACGAGCCTGATCATTATCATAACCACTACCAATACTTACTGTCCCTTTCGGCTGTAGGCCTGCAAATTTATAGGTACGGCCATTAATGGTCATTTCCTCTTGGCCACCAATTTCATCGGCATAGGAATCCGCCCCTAAAGAAACAGAGTTTTCAACCTCAACCCTTGCACTAGCACCTAGAGCGAGTGAGTGATTTGCCAAAGCCCTTGCGTCCTCACCTACTGCCATAGAACGGTTATGGGTTGCTGTTGAATTAGTACCGATGGTCACAACACGTTCGTGTTCGGCTTTTGAATCAGTACCAATAGCCACAGAGGCAGAACCATTAGTGGTTGCATTAATACCAAAGGCAATAGAACGGTTATCCCGAGCCGTTGCATTATTACCAAAGGCAATAGCCTTATCATCTAAGGCACTGGCATTATTACCAAAAGCAATGGCTTCATCAGCATCTTTTGCTGTATTTGCAACAACTCCATTATCACCATTTGCTAGCTTACCTGTTTGGAAATAACCTGTTCGAGAATTTGTCCCCACAGCAAATGAATCATCACCATTGGTTTTAGCATTACTACCAAGCGCTAGAGAACGATTGCCATTGGTTTGAGTATTGGTATGTCCATCGTAACGGGTTCTTTCTACCTTATGAGTACCGTCTGCCGCTAAGGTAACAGGACTTGTACTACCAATAGCAATAGATTGATCCCCAAAGGCGGTTGCCGAAGCGCCCATGGCCAAACTTGCGCTACCATTTGCCCAAGCCACAGAACCAATTGCAGTTGAATAGTCTCCTGTTGCGGCAGATTGTCGCATCATGGCTAAAGAGTTAAATCCGCTGGCTAACGAGGCTGTACCAATTGCGGTAGCGCCAATATTATTTGCCGTTGAAAAAGCACCTAATGTAATAGCCAAACCACCAGTTGCACGCGAATAATCACCGATTGCAATCCCATTTGAGAAATTATCATTGGTTGGCTGAAGTACATTGGTATGGCAACCTATAGCGATACCGTGTGCCTTACTTGTACTATAAAGATCTGCATCAGCGCCTGGATTGATCTCACTTTTTAGATTACCAGGATTATGGTAGTTATACGGGTTGGTTCCACCATCGTTAGTGGAGCTTGTACCGCCGATCACCGTAACAGTGGAGTTGTAATTGGTTTTTCCATCCTGTGATACACCACCAATTGCGACATACCCTTGGACTTCTGTTGAAGCTAGTGTACCTATCGTACCTACGGTAATTGTTGTTAGCGCAGCTTGCATAGCCATAAGGGCTTTAGAAGCCTTTTTTACCTTAGATACTGTTGAAGCAGTTTTACCTTTACTACGGGCAAGTTCTGACACAACAACAAGAGAGTTTGTCGCTGTATTCCAAACTACCTTATAAATATGGTTCATTTAATACTCCTATAAGTATTACTTAAAATTACACACCTATCTTCATGAGATAGTTAAAAAAACTTAACCATCTATCAAATTACCTATGTAGATAGGTGTATTTTTAAGAAACAATTGAGC
The DNA here is from genome assembly GCA_012221805.1 of Pasteurellaceae bacterium RH1A. Lineage (NCBI taxonomy): Bacteria > Pseudomonadati > Pseudomonadota > Gammaproteobacteria > Pasteurellales > Pasteurellaceae > Pasteurellaceae bacterium RH1A. Next base: position 2,225,671 of record CP015195.1, read on the forward strand.
TGATTTTTAACATATGTCATTATTATTTAGATAGACTTATCCAATCCAAATAAAATATATAAATCAGTGTAAATAAAAGAAGCTCACTGAACTGTTTGTAGCAGGTATAACTGCTAGAACAAGGTTAGAGCTCGTAAAAGTAAACAGCCACAAAGCCCCTATACTCCAAGAGAGAATAGGGACTTAATTGATGTTTACACGGGCGGTTACAAGAGCAATGATATGTGAAGTGTAAGAAACTAAGGCAGGTTTGTATTACTTTAGAAAGTGAAATCAAAAACCCAAAATCCATTATTTTTTATAAGTGATTAAAATAACAATGATTTTTATTATTAACACTTATGTTGCTATAACCATAAGACGGTATTTCATTTCAATAATTACATCTAATACAATGAGATTATTCATGCCTAAACAAGATTTTCTTAAAAACTTAATTTGACTGAATGCTATTCAAATATCTAATTACACTAATAGGTAGATAATTGATTCCAGATAGTGTGTTATAGAGACATATGATTCATGTTTATAGGGGCTGCAACTCACCATAAACAGATCAGCCAATGAAGGTTTATCATTAGCAAAAGTAACGATTGCTATCTTAACCTCATTCCAAAACAAGATCAACCTTTAAGGTTGTTGTTCAACTTTTTAAGCCCTGTTTTTAAGTGCTACTTTTTTGTCTACTAAGCAAAACGGAATAATGAGGAGAAAATGAACTTAGATAAGCAACAATTTGCCAAACAAGTGGGAAATACGATTGCTAGATACCGCCAGCAAGCAGGGTTTACCCAAGAGCAAATTGCTGAAAAATTAGAAATTGGGAATGAAGCCATATCAAGAATTGAACGAGGGGTCGCTATGCCATCACTGGTCCGATTACTGGAATTTGCTGAAATTTTTAACTGTCGGGTAGTTGATTTACTTTCACCCAACAGTGAACGCTTGCAAGATAAGACTGATTACTTGAATAGCTTATTGGCAACAGTCAATGAACAAGAAAGGCAACTGATCGCTGCAATGGTTGAAAAGTTGATTGAGTATTTTAGGTCTCACAAGTGATTTATATAGAGACGGGAGCTATCCCCGTCTCTTTTTTTATTCTTTATAGGCAGGATTAACTAGCACAAGCCCCCATTCACCGCAATCACCTGCCGGGTAATATAGCCCGCCTTTTCATCCATCAGAAAATCTACCGCATGCGCCACTTCTTCTGGGCTGCCCATTCTTCCTGCTGGGATCATTTTGAGGATCTCATCAATCGGCACATTTTCGTCCAAAATATCGGTATCAATCAACCCCGGTGCCACACAATTGACGGTAATCTTGCGTTTAGCCAGCTCCACTGCCAAGGCCTTGGCAGCCCCAATCAAGCCTGCCTTAGAGGCACTGTAATTGACTTGCCCACGGTTGCCAATTAAACCCGAAACCGAGGTAATACAGACAATCCGCCCTGCCTTACGGCGGCGGATCATAGGCATCATAATAGGGTGAAGCACATTGTAAAAGCCATCTAGGTTAGTGCGTAAAACCCTGTCCCAGTCCTCCTCGCTCAAGGCGGGGAAGGCATTATCCCGGGTCAGGCCTGCATTCAGCACCACTCCATAATAGGCCCCGTGGGCTTCCACATCTGCACTTAGTTTTTCGGCTACTTCCGCCCGATTGGCAACATCAAACTGCAAGACCCTTGCAGATTTTCCCAAATCTCGCACCGCTTGTGCCACGGCCTCTGCTTCTTCTACACGGCTGCGGCAATGCACCACAATATCAAAGCCCGATTGGGCCAAACGCAGGGCAATCGCCTTGCCAATACCACGGCTGGAGCCGGTGATTAAAATAGTGTTGTTCATTATTTTATCTCCACCCCATACAAGTCGTATGGGGTTATTTAGCTGAGCTAGGCTTGTAGCTCAAAATTAGAAACTTTGCCTAAGAGAGCTACAAAAGAGCTCTGTTGGAATAACTGTAATTCATCGCTCACAGCTTAAGACTAACAACATTTTAAAAGATTGATAATAAAATCTTTCTTTTGATAATGTTTTATTTTTATGTTTTGTCGAGTTATTAAATACTCATAATTCAAATAAGCACCGTTTATATAATATAAATCTTTTCTTATTTTAATAAGATTTTTCATATGGCTTAAACTATTAAAAAACAGTTCAAAATCATTTTTTATTTTCTGATTATCTCTTTTAGCTAAAAAAAGGGCTATTAAATAAGGCGATAGGAAGATAATTAATAAAATAAACTCTATCATTGTAAGCTCTCTTATTTAGGGTCTATCTCCACCTCATACGTCTCGTAAAGGTACTAGGTATTATTTGCCTGCGGCCTAAACACATTAAGCGCCCCCTCAATTAGGACCTGCCCCGTTTCTAAATCCCTCATCTGGCAGTCAAAGACCCCAAAACCGGTGGCATCTTCAATCGAAAGCTTAATCTGGATTTCAAGCGGTTGGCCGATGGGGATTTCTGCACAATGCAGTTGTAATTTACGGGAGCCTAACCAGTAGCCCAGTTCAATGGGCTTGCCTGCCTGCACACACTTACAGCCAGCCCAAGCCGCCACCCCTTGTGCCATAATTTCTGCCCCTACGAAACTGGCCAGTTTGCCGTGTTTAATCAGCAGGTTATCTGAGCGGACAGTGGTTTGGGCGGTGAGGAAATCATCGCCAAAGGCGGTAATTGCATCTAAAAAGACCATCTCGCCACTATGGGGAAGTAAGGGCGAAATATGAGTAATAGGGCAGGTTAAATCAAGCATCGACTTCTCCTAAAATCAAAACGGTATTGTTGCCGCCAAAAGCGAAGGATGAACTAGCAGCAATCCGTTTACCTGCCTGCCATTGGCTTTGCTTATCGGTAATTTGGATAGGGGCTAGGTTTTGGTCTGCCTCGCCATCCCATAATTGGGCTGGCAGTTTTCCTTGGGGGTTAATTTGCCGATTAATCACACCCCATAAAATAGCCGCTTCAATGGCCCCAGCAGCACCTAATGTGTGCCCTGTGTAGGGTTTGGTGGTGGTGCAAGGGGTTGTTTTCCCGAAAATATTTGCAACGGCCAGGCTTTCCATTTGATCGTTATGAATGGTGCCCGTGCCGTGCAGGTTAATCCAGCCAATTTGCTCAGGCGACAATTTGGCAGAGTTTAGGGCATTGCTAAAGGCAGACATTGCGCCCTCGCCTTCAGGGTGGGGAGAGGACATATGATAGGCATCACTGCTGGCACCGTAGCCCAAGAGGGCGATAGCACTCTCGGCGAAGTTTTCACGGCTTAAGACAAAAACTGCCGCCCCCTCGCCAATATTGATGCCCTTGCGGTTTTTGGAAAGCGGATTGGTACGCTCATCAGACATCACCGATAAAGAGCCAAAGCCACTGACGGTAAGAGGGGAAAGGCTATCCACTCCGCCGCAAATGACCGCATCACACAAGCCCGCTTTCAGCAAACGGGCAGCACTCATCAAGGCTTTGGCGCCTGAGGTGCAGGCGGTGGAAATGCCATAGGTCAAGCCCCGTAGGCCGTATTGGTGGGCGATAAAATCTGCTGGGGCAGAAAAGTATTGTTGGGCCTGATTAAAGGCCTTTCTGCCCCAATCATTTTCATAGGCCCCGCTCTTAAAGACAGGAATATTTTCGTCCCCTCCTGTGGTGGAAGATCCCATCACTACGGCAATTCGCTCCCGACCAAAACGCTGAATAGCCTGTTCGATAATCGGTTCAATTTGTGCCAATGAATGCCACAAGAGCTGGTTGTTACGGCTGTGATATTGTTCCGGCAAATCCGCTGGAAAGGCTCGTAACTCTCCCTTAAACTCGCCAAAAAAGCCTGCCTTGCCCTGCAAATCGTGCATAGCAAAAACTTGATTGGATTGGCTCAAGGGCGATGTTTGGGCACGGATGAGGTGCTGAATATGCTGTTCAATACCCTCTCCTAGGCTACTAACAAGGGCTGGTTGGGATAAATATAGTTGGGTCATTTGCTTCTCTATTCCAATTCCTCAATTTTCCACACACTTCCGTCTGCTAATTCAATTTCAAGTGTTGGCAAGCTGCGGTCAATTTTCCACACTTTTTTGTGATGAATATAAAAAACCTGACCGCTTGCAGTGCGTTCGATCTGGCTAAAATCAAACAAGTTAGTGTCTTTGTTTAAGCCTGTAGCAAGGGCGGCAAAAAGCTGCCTAGCCTGAGCATTGGGCATAATAAAGCCATCATTCTGCCAGCCCTGTTTGCTTAACAGCACCCGGGCTAGCGGGGCACCGAGTGGGTCGGTTTGCACCCAACGCCATTGGTTGGGTTCAAATTGCACTGTCAAAAGGCTGACTTGTTTAACTTGCTTGTTTTCGATTTCTTCCACCTTAAATAAGCGGCTTTCAACCTCTTGTGCAGGCAGATCCTTGACCGCTGGCAGGCTGGTGCAAGCGGTTAAAAATAAACAAAATATTGCAAAAAGTTTTTTCATTTTAGTCCTGTGTCGCCGTGCCACAAATCTCTGCTAAGGCTTTCAAGCGTGCGTCCGATTTTACCACAAAAGGATTTTTCTCATCCCAAGCATAGCCTGCCAAAATGGAAGAGAGCATTTGGCGGATTTCAGGTTGTGGGTTGCGAGCATAGATCACATCTTGGAAAGAACAATCATACCAGCCGTTCACATAGGTGCGGAAGGCATTGACCCCAACCATCAAGGGTTGGGCAAATTCTGCCTGCCAATCCACCGCCTCGCCCTTGAGTTGGCGAGGAATAAGGCGTGAGGCCAGGCGAGCAGAATGTAAGGCAATGGTCACGCCCGATGAAAAGACAGGGTCAAGAAATTCTGCTGCATTGCCCAGTAAAGCAAAATGCTTACCGTGCAGGCTTTTCACGTTGGCAGAATAGCCCTGAATATTGCGGTAAGGGAACTCATTTTCCCAGTTGGCATTGGCTAAAATACGCTTGAGCATTGGGCATTCAAGGGCAAATTTCTTCAGCACGGTTTCATTGTCGCCCTCAAGGGTGTCAGGCAGGCCAACCACGCCGATAGAACAACGATTATCAGCAAACGGAATTAGCCAGAGCCACACATCACGGTGCACTGGGTGGGTGGTGATAAGGATTTTGTTGCGGTCGAAATCAGGATCGCTGATGTTGTCATCAATGTGGGTAAAACGTGCCACACGAGCCGGCAGGTGGGATGGGGTCTCCAAATCCAATAAACGAGGCAGAACACGGCCATAACCACTGGCATCCAGCACAAATTTAGCGGTCAGTTCATAGTTCTCACCGGCTTCGGTGCGAACCTGTAGCTTAGCCAGATCGCCCGAATTATCAAGGGCTAAGACTTCGTGCCCAAAGCGGACTTCGACTCCTTTTTTAGCGGTTTCATCAATTAAGATTTTATCAAAAATCCCACGGCGAACCTGATAGGTTGTGCCAGGGCCTGGGGTGAATTTGTCGGTAAAATCAAAGTAGGTATAGCGATTTCCCCAGGTAAAGGCCGCCCCGTTTTTATGCTGGAAGCTCGGCTCTGCGTGCACGGCATCCACCAGATCCGCTTCCGCTAAAATATCCATGCAATAAGGCAACAAACTTTCACCAATCACAAAGCGAGGGAAATGTTGCTTTTCCAAGACACAAACCTTCAAGCCTTGTTTGTGCAAGAGGGAAGCAGAAACTGAACCCGATGGGCCAGCTCCGATAATCACTACGTCAAATTGTGGCATACGTATTCTCCAATCTTAAAATTAAAATAATTATCGCAAAAATCTAAAACTAATCAACACACTCAAAACCACCCCACAACTCACACTCAAACCAAAACTGGCCACGGCAGGCGTAGAGCTTAAGCCCAGCAAAAGGAAGGAAATCAGGGTGGTGGCAGCGGCTAAAGTTACCGCCGTGCGTTTGGCATAAAGCGGTTCTTGGGCGGTTTGCAGATAGGCGGTGTAGTCAATGCCGATGGCCGAAACCAAGAGCAGGCCGAACATGGTAAACAAACTAATAGGCAGCCCCAGCCAGCCGAAAAGGGCGACTGTCATGACAATCGCTGAAAGCGGTATGGATATCATCGTTGCAGTGCGTTTTAGTCCAAAGTAACGCCAAAGGAGCAGGCCTGCCAAGAGAAAGGACGCTAGTTTTAGCCAAGCAGCCTGATCTCGTGTGGATTGAAAGGCGTGGTTGAGGTGGGCACGTTTGTCCTGCCAGAAAATATCTTGATTATTTGCAAAATTTGGCAAGGTTTCGACCGCTTGCGTGCCTGAAATTTTGATAATGGATGCCTTTCTGCCCTCAAACTCCCCCAAATAAAGGCTTTTCCAGGCCTGCCCCAGCTCCGTATTAAGCACCCTTTCTAGGGCAAGCGGTGGGGTTTGGGTGAGATTTTGCAAATCTTGCTCGATTGCTTCCAAGGGTAAACCAATTTCCCCTAAAATGGCATAATCCTCTGGCTGTACTTTGCTGTTTAGTGCGGTAGCAAAATTCACTTGTTCTGCTTCTGGCATGATCCATTGGCTGAGGGATTGGAAGGCGATTCCCTCTTGTGCTAAACGCTGGCTAAGCGCCTTGTCTTTGGTGAGTAAGGCTTCATCGTTTTCAGCGGTCAGTAAAAAGTAGCGAGAGCCGAGATCGATACCTGTCAGTTGACCGATCTGCTGGGCTTCTTTAAGTAGGTTTTCAGGCATTGCCACCCAGTCGCGAATATCGTCCTGCCATTTGGATTGGTAGAGGCCGCCAGCGATAAAAAGTACCAGCAGGAAGTAGGGTGCGTGTGAACGCACCTTGTATTTGGGTAAGGTAAATTTTATGGGTTTAAATAGTGCGTTTACACGCACCCTACAAAGTTTGGGCAAAAACAAAAGCGTTGCCCCCATCGCCACCAGCAATGCCACGGCTGAAAAGAGGGCGGTTTGTTGGAGCACGGGCAGGCTGGTAAAGCCTAATAGTCCATAGCCTAAAAGCGTGACCAAAAGGCTAATCAGAAAGGTAAAACGCAGTTTTCGCATCGCTTCTCTGCCGTCCCAATCTGCCTTAAAGAGTGAGCCTGTCAGCCAATGGAGAGGGAAGTCAATCAGCACCCCAATCAGGCTTGTGCCAATCACCAAGGTTAAAATATGGATCTGCCCCATTAGGGCGACCGTTGCCACAATGCCTGCCAGCATACCTGCCCCAATGGGCAAAAAGAGCCAAAGCACACGCAAAGAACGAAAGACTGTCAAGAGCAGCAGAAGGGTGAGGCTAATGCCCAAAATGCTCATTAGAGTGCTTTCTTTTTCCGCCTGAGCCTTGGCCTGGGCGGCGAAGAGGGCGGATCCAGTGGCAAGAAAATCAACTTGAAAAGCGGTCAGTTTTTGGCGATTTTTGGCAAGCAGATCCGACAAACCTTCAGAGGGGTTGATCAAATCCGCCTGACCCAAAATGCCACGCAGCACAACCCAAGTCTTACCTTGGTTTTCGATAAAGAGCATACCGCTATTCATATCCCACTGCACCTGGCTTTGCAGCTGCGATTGAGGCAGCACAAAGCGCCCCAAGCCCAGCCAGTCTTGTTCTAATGGAAGCAGATTGGCCTGTTCAAAAGGGTTAATGATCTGTTGGGCGTAGGTTTGGAAATAGGCTGTCGGATCGCTTAAGAGCTGATCACGCACCGTTTGCGGCAAGGTGGCTAGGCGTAGAGCCTTGATTTCCGCCCGCAAGCGGTCTAAATCGGGCTGGATTTTGCCAAAAACCTGCTCAAACAGACCGCTTGTTTGCCAGTCTTGGGCGGTTTGGGCGGCAAGTTCAAAGGAGGTTTCACGGTTTGGGTGACCGACAAGAGCGATAAGTTGGCTATTTAAGGCTTCTTCTTGGCGGCGATCTGCTTCTAACTGTACTGCTTGCCAGCTCTGATCTTCTGGCAAAAGGGCGCGTAAATCCGTCTGCAACCAACCACCCTGTTTTACTTGCAGCCCAAAAACTCCGATTAGGATCAGGAGAAATAGGACATAAAACCAAGTAAGGGCGGTGGATTTTTGCATTATTTTTTACTCTACCAATGCCGAACGAACAAACTCACTCAAAGCCTGATTTTGCTTAAGCTGGCTAAAGTCAATCTGGGTGCGATCGCCCTGTTTTTCGTAAAGCACAATGGATTTCACCAGCTTATCGCCCGACAGCTCAATCTTGTCGAAAATCTGCTTCATCAAGAGGGAGTTGGGTGTAAGTAAGAGTTGCCAATTGGATTTATCCCCCGACAAGCTCAAATCAAACTGAGATTTCAGCCCCGACACATTGCCCGACAAAAGCCCTAAAAAGAGCCTCACCTGCTCCGCCTGTCCCAGCTTGCCATTGGCAACCCAGTTTGTGCCATTCCACTGCATAATCCCGTCTGACCGCACCCGCAACTGGTTGGCAAAGGGTTTTTCCATCTGCCAGAGTAAGCCTTTTTGTGCCAGCAAGGTGAATTTACCTTGGGTGGTGATGGGCTTGGTCAGGGATTTCAAAAACCGCTGTTGGGTAAAATCCCCCTGTACATTTTGCGGTTGCTGCAAAAGTGCAACCAGCTCGCTTTCGGAGAAGGCAAGGGAAAGGGGACTGAGGAAAAGGGTGATAAGTAAAATGAGTTTTTTCATTTATTTGCTGCTCATATAGGCCTGTTTAGGGTGGTTTTTCGTGGCAGGATAAGCCAATTTAAGCTGACCACTGATAACCAAAGGATTGAGATAGTTTTTTCTCAAAGTATCTGGTTTGCGTTTTAAGAGTTGAGCTAAGTCATTTAAGGAAACATAACCCTCACGACAAATCTCCAAAATGACAAGGATAATGTCAGCCTTTGCCATCCGGTTATTATCCGCTACAGGTTGTGCAAGCCTTTGTAATTTTTTCCAAAGGAGATCGGATTCTTGCTCAAGCTCATTTTGAGCACTGTCTGGATTTAGCTCCGGATTGTCCGAACTTAGCTCCGGATTGTCCGGACTTAGCTCCGGATACTTAGGTGCGGTAATAAACTGCTCAGCTAAAAAACGCCCTGTTGCATTATCAGGCATTGGCACTTCAATATCAGGGCGATGATAAACCTTGCTTTTATGCTCACCACTTGAGGCAATCATTTCAAACCGTTCTAATTTTGCTAAGGCAAGCGTGATCTCTCTTGAGTGAGCGGTGGTTTGTAAACAAATCTGCTGGTGGGTTAGGTAGTGCATGGAGTAAAGCGCAATTAAAATAGTTCGCTCCAGCTCAGAAAGTGCGGTAAATCTCTGGGCATATTTTTGCTTAAGTAAGGCGATAATGTCGTGAGAAAAGAGCGCAACCATTTTGAGTTCCAAAATAGTTTGTTCATAGGGCTCCTGCACCTCACGCAAAAGTGGGGTTTGCCAATGTTGGCTCTTCCAACCACTGAGAATATGTGGAATGCCTGAGCCGGCTTGATCACCAAATTTAATATAGCGAAACATTTGTGCCAATAGGCGATTACGGCAGTCGGGTTCACCGCCTTGCAAGGCAATTTCGAGCGGAATACGCATGAGGCCCGGATTACGAAAGCCATACATATCAGGGCGTTTTACCACTAAAACCGAGGCTCTGCCAGTATAATCGGCATGAATGATCACGTTGGCAAGCGCCTCTCGTAAGGCGATATGCACCGGTGTATCTTCTTGGCGGCTACCTTTTTCCACTCGGAAGGGGACTTTTAGGTCATCAACCAGTTTACGGTACACTTTTTGGGCAAAATCATATAAATTACCCGACCAGCTGCCATCTAGGGTTAAGCGATCCACCCAGCGCTGTTCACTATTGCTTTCAGGGCGTTCCTGATAATCTAGCATGTAGTAGGGGAATTTTTCTTGAATGGCAGTATGTTCACCAAACATCAATAAACCGGCCACCGTTAAGCCTTGTTCACCTGTTTCACGATCTAAGCGATAAGCCCCAATTTTTTGTAAAAAGGCTTGGTTGTCTAGCTCATTCGATGGGTTAGCAGGGTTTAGGTTATTATATTGTTGGCGGTAGGCTTTAAGGGTATCTAAATTAAGATCACCTAGGCCATAATGCTTTAAAATATGATTATCTCGTGTATCTTCAATCTGCTCTGCCAACATCCGTTTAAGTTGTTCATCTGATAACCGATGGTCAGATTCATGTACACGATGATAGGCAAATTTAGGGTTATTATTTAAATAGACTGGACGCTCTTGGCGTTTAGCTCGGCGGATATAGATGCAAAGCATGGTTTTGCCATCTAGGGTAAATTCACGCACATCTTGATTGCCCAAAAGATTGCAACTCACCTTATCTGAATTGGCGATATTAAACAGAGAATGTTTGACCTGCTCAATATTTTCAATCCCAACTGGAACAAAGCGATTTTTTTTCTCTTGCATACCTAAAATAATGTAACCGCCCTGCGTGTTGGCAAAGGCACTGTAGGTTTCCCACAAATCCTTGGGAACTGCGCCCTTACCATCTTGTCCGCTGGCTAATTTACATTCTACTTCAGAAGACTCTTTAATGAGGGCTAAATCTTCCAAACTAATCTGCTCAAGATCTAAAAATAAGTTCATACTTTTTCTGCTTCCAAGGGAACAAACCCCTCAAACCCTTCCACCGCCTCCCGCCAAGATTGAGGCGTTTGCAACTGCATTTCACGGCTGGCGATTTCCACCGCCACTTGGGTGGTGGATCCTGTGGTGAGTTTGGTACCACTTGCCAGATCGGTAATGACATAATCGATCCGAATGCAGCTTTCATACTCTACCAAGGCCAGGCTGACCCGGATTTTCTGGCGAAAAAGGGCCGGTTTAACATATTTAAGGTTGAGCTGGACAATGGGCCAGCCGTAGCCCTTTTCTCGCATCACATCGTAGGTGTAATGAATGTCTTCCAAAAAGGCGCAGCGCGCCATTTCGAGATATTTAACATAGTGGCCGTGCCACATAATATCCATGGAATCCACGTCAAAAAAGGGGATTTCATAGTCGGAATGGTGGCGGCAGTAAACGTGTTTTTTTATTCGCATAATCAAAATAAAGGGCCTTGCTAGGCCCTAGGTCTTATTTAACAATATCGCCTTTAAGTGCAACGCCTGCAATCAGGTTGCCTGCGTGGCATTCATATTTGCTGGTGCTGGTGTAGGTGTTCTTTTTGTAGTAGCTAACTAAGTTACCCACCTTCTTGGCCCCCATTGAAGCAGCACGGTCTTGGAAGGATTTCACCGCAGAAAGGAAGGCCCAGTGGCAAGCCTGTTCATCGGTTTTGTTGGCTGCATTGGTTTTTTTATTGCTGACTACACCTGCCTTGAGGGTTTTGCCTGGAGCGGCCTTGCCGAAATACATCTTGATATTTGGATTAAGCACTTCCTTGGCCTGTGGTGAGTTTAAGGCATCTTGAATGGAGTAGTACTGGGTGGTATCACGAGGGGCACAAGCGGCAATGGCGATGGCACTCAGAGCAAGTAGGGTTGTTTTGACAAGTTTCATTGGTTTCTCCTCTTTGACTTAATGAAAGGGTTATTTGGCCTCTTCTGACCAAAAATCATAAAAATTAAACCACAAAAGCGGGTTTTCTGCACACTCTTTTTCAAGCAGATGGGCATAATTTTGCATAGCAAGGCGGATGTTTTCAGCCCTCGCTTTGCCTCGGCTGCTAATGGCTGGGGAAAAGCGGCGGAGTTTGAGGCGGTAACCCCCTTGCTCTTTTAGGCAGAACACGGTGTTAATGGGGGCCTTAAGGAGGCTGGCCAAGAGCCAGGCTCCCTCGGGAAAATGTGCAGGTTTTCCTAAAAAATCGACCGCTTGTGTCTTATCGCCCCGCACGGGAATGCGGTCGGCGGCGATGGCGATCCACTCACCTCGCTCAATTCGCTCACTTAATTCCAGCATTTTGGCAGCATCCAAATCCGTCACCTGAATAAGGGGCAAGTCATCAGCTCCAGCCTTGACCAGGGCCTGATTAAAGGCCTGGGCGTGCTTGTTATGCACCAGCACATTGAGGCGGAAATTGGGGTGATGGCCACTGCCGACCAAGGCTCGGCAGACCTCAATATTGCCAAAGTGGGAGCAGACCAAGATCTGGCCCCGGCCACCTGGGGTATCCATATCGGCATAGAGATTATCCGCATCATCAACCGTCAGATCCTGATAGCGGATCTTACGCTGCCAGACGGCAAAGCGGTCGGTAATGCTTTCTCCAAAAGCCAGAAATTGGCGGAAAACCGCCGCTTGTGGCAGGGCGGTTTGGGGATAGGTGCTTTTTAAGCGTGTTTGGTAATCTTTGATATGGCGGCGAGCCTTGTTTGATGTTGCGTAAAAATAGCAAACCACCAAAAAGGTCACTGCCCTTATGGCCCAAAGGGGCAGGTATTGCACGATCAAGCGGGTTAAATTAAGGAAAAATTTGCTGCCCCGCTCCTGCTGTTTGGCCCAGTGTTGCGATGTCATAGCTTCTTCCCTGTTAAAACTCGCCCCACCATGCCCCAAAAGAGGCGGGTGTGCATTTTGCTGATCAGCCAATTATCCGCCCAGCCCCGAAAATGGGAAATGCCATTTTCAGCATAGCGAATCGGCGTATCCACCCATTCCAGCGGAATCTGTTGCCAATGGGCCTTGATGATAATTTCAATATCAAAATCCATCCCATTGCCAATATGCTGGGCTTCAATAAGGGGAATGGTGCTGGCCAAAGGATAGAGCCGAAAACCGCACATGCCGTCCTTAATGTCGAATGAATGGGTGTGAATGGCGTTCCAAAAGTCGGTAATTTTGCGTCCATAAAGGCGAGCTTTTGGTGCGTCTTGGCCATAAACAGGGTTGCCACAAATAAGGGCGGTCGGGTTTTGCTGGCTTTTTTCTCGCATTTTAAGGCTGTCAGCAAGCTGATGTTGGCCATCGGCATCCACCTGCAAGGCGTGGCTAAAACCCTGCTCATAGGCTAAGCAAAAACCAACTTTCATTGCCGCCCCCTTGCCGCCATTTTGAGGGCAGTAGTGGATTTGCAAATTTTCTACCTTTTCTAACCGCTTGAGGGCTTGAATATGCTCTGCACTTGAGCCATCGTCAATAATCAAGACCGGCCAGCCCAGCTCCAGCAAGGTTTGGGCCACTTGGCCGACTGTGGCGGAATGGTTGTAGTGGGGGATAAGGGCGATGGCCTTATACATTGATTTCCCCCTGTTCCTGTTTAAAAACGGCCTCAAAATCCAAACGGCTGAGTTTGGATTGGCTGTTGCGTGGCAGTTGGTGGGTAAAACGCCAAAAACGAGGCAGCCCCGAATGTTCTTGGCTGGTGATGAGGAATTGGCGAAGTTGGTTTATGACCGCATTTCGCCCTTGAGTTTGATAAACTGTCAAACCTTCTGTATGTAGGGCAACCCAAGCCGCAGGACGGGCGTGTTCAGGGTGTTGGGCGATATAGCAATCACTCACCCAAGGGTGTTTGAGTAAATCTTGTTCGATTTTGACTAGCGAAATCCGCTTGTCTCCAAATTTGACAATGCGGTCAATCCGCCCTAAAAGATGAAATTGATTGCCGACAAATTCCACTGCATCCGCCGTTTGCTCAATTTGATCTAACCAAGCCGACTGCACCCGCAAAGCCCCTTGCTCATTTTGGCTAAGTTGGGTAAGGGGTGTGGGTGTCCAAAATCCATCATCGGCACGAAAAGCAATGGCCCCCGTTTCAGTGCTGCCATAGCATTCAATCACTGGGATTTTCAGGGCAGCACGCAGGGCGTTGGCGGTATCCACGGGCAAAGCACCGCCTGAAGAAATCATTCCCTCAAAACAGCATTGCTGGAGTTTGGCTTCTTTTAGGTTAAGATGGGTCAGCAAGGCGGGGCTGCTGATCCAGACTGCTTTGGCGGCGGACAAGGTTTCCGCTATTAAATGTTCAGGATAGGGCAACTGCTTGCGAGCAATGCTCCAGCCCATGGTCAGGGGCAGAAAAATGCGGTAGGACAATCCATAGTGATGTTGGGCAGACACGCTAGAAACCAAGTGAATATGGTTGCCCGCCTCAAAAGGTAAGGACTGGCGAATGGCCTCCGATTCCAGCCACATACTCTTGGCGGTTTTAACCAAAATTTTCGGCTCACCACTGGAACCTGAGGTTTTGAGCCAGATTTCGGTGTCATTATTTTGCTCAACAAGCGGTGGGATTTGACAGATTTCTTGCAAAAGACCATAGCTTTCAAATCGCTTGTCATCAAAGAGAAAATCGGCATTTTGGGCGATCCAATCTTGGTTTTCAGCCAGTAAATTGGGTGGCAATAAAACCCTTACCTTGGCTTGAAAACAGGCCAGCAAGGTGCAGGCAAAATAAGCCGCATCCTCAAACCAAAAGGCGACCGATTTAACGCCATCTTGCTGTAATTGGCTGGCAATTTGTGCCGAACGTGCCAAAAAATCGCTTAAGTGCCAATCGGGATTGCGTGCAATAAGGGGTTCTTTTTTCATTCTGTTTGACTGTGTTGCTGTTTAACCCTTTGGCGAACCAACCATTCGCCAGCCATTAAAAGTGCCATCAAAAAATAGGAAATCAGGCCAGTAAAAATGGCCCAAGCCTCGTAAAATTGCCAAAAGATCAAGAGGCTGGCGGTTGCTATGTTAAAGATAAAAAATCCGCACCAAATTTGCGTGACCTTACGAGTATAACGCACGCCTGCCTCCGATAAATCAGGCGTTTGTAGCCGTGCCAAGCGTTCTACTACGGTTTGCGAACGCCATAAACTGCCACCAAAAATCGCCAGCAAGAAGCCGTTGATAATGACCGGATACCAGTACATACTGTCCACCGAGCGAGTTAAGCCAATGAAGAACAACAAGGCGGCTAGCACAAATGCAAAAAACCGCTGTTTTGGCTCCGCTTGTAGCAGCCCCTTAACCGCCCAAAGAATTGCCATTGCATAGGGCAGGTAAAAGAGGCTGGTCTTATCCTCCACCCAGAGCCAAATGAGGGGGTAGGCAAGGCTTGTTAGGGTGAGTAAGAGGTTAGTGAGGAATGTCATTATCTACCCTCCTCTCGATCCAATTCCCCTCTTTAGCAAAGAGGGGTTAGGGGAGATTTGGCAGAAGTAATAACAACAAGAGAGATGTATTGCCCAAAAGAAAACTCCCTTTATTTCTTCGTGTATCATTATTCCCTTTCTCCGTTTTCTCGTCTGCCAAATCTCCCCCAGCCCCTCTTTGCTAAAGAGGGGGGCTGAACCTCACGTCTTATATGCTCATCATTCTTCAATAACTATACCAACCCCACTACAACAAGCCTCGCCCTCCACCTTCATTTGGAAGGTCAATTTGCCCTTGCTTTCGTCCCATTTAAGGCTAAGTTCAAACTCATCATTAGGGCGGACGAATTTTTGGAATTTGAGTTTGTCCAGGCGCGCGAAATCCAATTCCTTGCCCAGCCATTGGTTGGCCTTATCCGCAATCCACTGCAATTCAATCACGCCCGGCACCAGTGGGAAGCTGGCAAAGTGATCTTTAAGGTAAACCAAGTCCAGTGGCACCTTGCCGACAGCGGTTAGTTGGTCGCCCTGATTTTCTTCCCTCAGCCAAAGAGGATCCTTCACCTGTTCCAAGCAAATGCGGTTAAATTCCAGCTTGTTGATTTTAGATTGGCTGTTGCGAGGCAGTTTGTCGGTGAAGCGCCAAAAACGAGGGATAGCAGATTTTTCTTGGTGCTCTGCCAGTGGTACTTTTAGAGCCTCAATCAAGGCACGGCGGCCTTTTTCTCGCAGGAAGTTGATGCCCTCTTGATTTAAGCCAACCCAAGCCGCTAAACGGGGTTGTTCGGGGTGTTGGGCGATATAGCAATCATCCACAAAGGCCTGTTGGTTGAGCTGGTTCTCAATGGCAGTAAGGGAGGTGCGTTTGTCGCCGATTTTGACAATCCGATCCGCCCGCCCTAGGAGGGTGAAGCCTGTGCCGGCAAATTCCACCACATCGGCAGTTTGCTCACGACCAGATAGCCAGACTGCCTCAATCCACAGTGTGCCATTGTCATCCGAACCCAGTTGGCTCTTTGGCAGGGTTTGCCAGAGATGAACATCGTCCCGAATGGCAATAGGGCCGGTTTCAGTGCTGCCGTAGATTTCAATCACAGGGGCTTGCAAGCAGTCTCGCATTTGTTGGGAAACCGCCTCAGGCAGGGCCCCACCCGATGAAATTACACCTTTCATTGCCTGTGGCAGGCGGGTGTTCTGCCAGTCAATCCGAGTTAGCATTGCTGGGCTGCTGATGACCACCGCACCTTGTGCCTTGCCGACTTCCGCTAGCATAGATTCAGGGAAGAACTGCTGCTTACGCCCAATCTGCCAGCCCTTGACCAGCGACATCATAATATGCACGGTCAGACCGTAAATATGCTGAATACTGACGGTGCTAATGGCCGTGATCTGGTTTTCTGCTGGAAAAGGCAGGGCTTGAGCCAAGGCTTCCGCACCCAGCCACATCTGCTGGGCGGTTTTGACGATGGTTTTTGCCTCGCCCGTACTGCCCGAGGTTTTAAGCCAGAGTTCGGTCTGGTTGGCATAATCCACAAGCGGGGGCAAATGGGCGATTTTTTGCAAATCGATAGCTTCGCCCAGGCTGTCAAACTGGATGGTATTGGGCTGGTCAAAGTCGCTATCTGTCACCCAAATTTGGGCGTGTTGCTTGACCCATTCGACACTTTCAGGCGTGGCATTAGGCGGAAAGAGCACCTTAACCCCAGCCTGCCAAGCGCCTAACAGGAGGCAGGCCAGTTTTGCCCCGTCTTCCAGCCAAACGGCCAGGGCTTGCACGCCATCTGCTTGAAGTTGGGCAGAGATTTTCAAGGCCTTTTGCTCGAAGTCGGCATAGGTCCAGCTTGGGAATTGGGCGATCAGGCTGTCAGCTTGGTAGTTCATCGGTGTTATTCTTGTGGAGTTTGGCTAATTTTTAAGACCGCTTGCACCACGTCATCCACCGTGCGAACGTTGCGGAAGTCCTCGGCTTGTAGCTTATGGCCGGTTTGGCGTTTGATGTAGTCGATCAGGTCGATGGCATCAATGCTGTCGATTTCCAAATCTTCATAGAGATTGGTTTCAGGCGTGATTTTAGCCGGATCAATTTCAAACAGGCTTTCCAGTGCCTGAGTGAGCAGGTCTTTAATTTCTTGTTCAGTCATTAGATGTCACCCTTTTGGCTACGGATAAAGTTGGCAAGCGTGGTCACACTTTCAAAGTGATCACGCAGTTGGGTTTGTTCGCTATCCAGCTGTAAACCAAAGGTTTTTTGCACGGCTAAACCGAGTTCTAAGGCATCAACTGAGTCTAAGCCCAAACCCTCATCGCCAAAAAGCGGCGCATCGCTGTCAATATCGTCCACGCTGATGTCTTCAAGGGCAAGACTGTCGATAATAAGTTGTTTAAGTTGAAGTTCTAGTGCCATATTATTGTCCTTGTGTTTGTGAGTTAAAGTAATCTTCCAAATAGTGGGTCAAACGGCGAGAGGCAATGGGCAGGGGCTTTTCTGCCAGCCAGGTTTGCGGATCGATGTCCTCACCCACGGTGATTTCATAACGAATCCGCTTGCTGGGCAGTTGGTACCAAGGCTGCCCTTTTTTGAAGTTAAGCGGCTGCATTTTGACCGTAATGGGCGTAATCACAGTCGCACTGCGAAGCCCAATCGAGACCGCTCCACGGTTAAGTTTTATCACACCGTCCCAACCCGTGCGAGTGCCTTCAGGAAAGAGCAAGAGGGCCTGTTCTTTCAAAACCTCATCGCACTGCTCCAGCAGTTCCAGCGATTCCGTATTAGGCAGGAAACCGCAGGCCAGAATTTGGTTACGCATAGTGGGGTTATTCAGCAAATCTTGCTTCACAATGCAGTTAAAATCCGGCTGTTTGCCGATAATCAAAACCACATCTAAGAGCGAGGGGTGATTGGCCAGCACCAACTGCCCCTTTCTGCCCAGCTTGTCAAAGCCCTTGTATTCCACCTCCAGCACGCCAGCCCAAACCAGATAGCGAGTAAATATCGCCCAAATTTTCCCCACCAAACGGCGGATTTTGAGCTGGGTTTCCAGGGAATTGGTGCGGTGGTTTTTGGCGTAAGGATAAAGATAAAGCTGAAAGAGCAGGCCAGCCACACCCCAAAAGGCGAAGCCGAGCGCAGTCGCCACAAAACGGCGAGCATAGTCTAGTTTTTCTGCCAGTGCCATACCCCACCTCGTGAGCTTTTGGTTTGCCATTCTTGCTGGTCTAAATATTGCTGTTGTACCCAATAAAGGGCGTTGTCTTTAGCAAGCGGTTGATTTTGGTCTGAATGTTGCAAACGCAAAAAATATTGACTGCCCTTTTCCACCACCATCGCTAAAGCATAGGCAAAGGGCTGACGATAGACAGGTTGGGCATTGTATTTCTCATCCAGCGGATCTTCTGCCACCACAACCAACACCTTATCCGCCCCATCATTAAGCAATAGATAGGCTTCCAAGAGAGCGGTTTCCAAATTATCCTGAAGCGCCGTAATGGCGGTGGTTTCCGCCTTAACCTGACGGGCTTCTGACCACTGGCCAACCAAGGCATTATGCACCGACAAGCTAAAGGAGGTCGGCGACAAATCTCCCTCGGTTAAGAGCGAGTGCCAAAGGGCAAAGTTGCGATTAATTTCGCTATTGCAGGAGGCATAAACCACAGGGAAATTAGCCTCTTCACCGCATAAGTCCCAAGCAGCTTCAAAGAAAAGCCGAGCCGAAGGGCTAAGCCTACGGCGTTTAAGCGGCGGCATAAAGGCCAATTTGGGGGCAAAGTCCTCCAACTGCTGAGCCACCGCCTGCCAATGGGTTTCTCCCGCCTGCCAATCTTGGGGCGAGAGCTGCTTGCTGGTAACAATATGCCAACCCTTGAGGGAGAATGAAAAGGCGCAGATTGGGTTGGTCATCTTAGTAATTTTGGAAAAGTTGGCCAACTATTTTATCAATTTGGCCCTGCAAGCCGATTTGTTGTGCGATTTCTTTTTCATCGCCCCGGTATTTGTAGCCAACATCGCCTAGGGTTGTTTTGGTTTGATCAGCAGCCACTTCAATTAAGCGAACCCGGCCATTCACAATTAATTCTCTCTTGCCCTTAAAGCTATAGGCGAGATAGTGCTTACAATGAGCTGGCAGTTGGCCTGTAAAGGCCTCAGCCTGAATATTCTTTTTGGCCAGGCTATTATTAAAAAATTGAACCAATTCTTTAGAGGTAAAATTTAAGCCGGTTTTCTTCTCTTGAATACAAATTTTGCTTAAATTCTTGCCTTGTTCAACAGGTTCACTTTTGGTAATGCCACCAGCACAGCCTGCCAACACAAGGGAAGCTAAAATAGGAAGAACTAATTTTTTCATCTTAAATCTCCAGGTAAGACCAACTAAAATAAGGCTAAGTTTACACTAATTTAATCTTTTAGCAAGCCAAGCCCCATAAGCAATTGGGGCTAAAAAAGGGCGATTTGACAAGCCCCCAAGAGAGCTTTTAGAATGCAGTATTTATTACCCTTTGTTTACAAAAATGACGAAAAAGATCCTGCTGATTTCCTATTCCCAAACCGGCCAACTGACCCAGCTAGCCGACAACTTCATCCAGCCCCTAAAAGAGGTAGGTCTTGACGTGGAAGAATATGTGGTCAAGCCCCTGGATCCCTACCGCTTTCCTTGGAAATTTGAGACTTTTTTCAACACCTTTCCTGAAACGGTGCATTTGCAGCCTAAACCCATCGAAAAGCCGGTTTTTCAGCGTGAAAAATACGATCTGATCATCATCGCCTACAGCGTTTGGTTCCTCTCGCCCGCCCAACCCATTACTGCCTTTATGCAGACAGCAGAGGCCAAAAAGATCTTGCAAGACACGCCAGTTATTACCCTAATTGGCTGTCGCAATATGTGGCTCCAAGCCCAGGAAAAAATGAAGAAATTGATTGCAGATGGTGGCGGCAAGCTGGTGGGCAATGTGGTGAAAGTGGATCAGTCTAACGCTTGGGCCAGTTTTATCACCACACCGGCCTGGATGTTTACCGGCAATAAACAGCACTTTGCCAGCCTGCCAAGTGCCGGAATTAGTGAGGCAGAATTGGCTGATATGCAACGTTTCGGCCAGGCACTCTTGCAAAAAATTCAGCAAAATCAACCGCTTGATCAGCCTCTTTTTCAAGGAATGGGAGCGGTTAAGATTGATGAAAAGCTGATGATGAGCGAAAAGGTTGGCCACCGCAGTTTTTATCTGTGGGGGAAATTACTGATCAAATGCGGTCAAATCTCACCGCACCTACGCCGTTTTATGCTCTATTTTTATATTGTCTTTTTGGTCTGCTTGATCCTCACCGTAGTGCCGATTTCGGCGGTGCTTAAGCATTTATTAAGACCGCTCTTAAAGAAAAAATTAGCCCAGCAAAAAGAATATTACGCCCAACCCAGCGGTGAATAATAATGGAAAATAACGCAATGCTCTCTGATGTTTATATCAACCGAATTTCTGCCTTTTTACCCAATGCGCCAGTCGAAAATGACCAAATGGAGCAGGTGTTGGGGATGGTGGGTGATGTGCCTTCCCGTGTACGCAAGATGATCTTGCGTTCCAATGCCATTAAAACCCGCCATTACGCCATCGATCCAACCACCCGCCAAGCCACCCATACCAGCACCGAGCTGGCGGTGGAGGCCATCAAGGGCTTATTCGAGCAGGGCTTGTCGCCAGATGAGGTTTCTTGCCTGGCCTGTGGGACGTCTTATCCCGATCAAATTCTGCCTGGCCAAGGGGTAATGGTGCACGGGCTCATTCCCAACGCACCGCCCTATGAAGTGCTAACCACCGCAGGCGTTTGTGTGGCAGGAATGGCAGCGATGAAACACGCTTACAATGCCATTCGCACCGGCGAGCATAAAAGTGCTATTGCCGTGGCTTCTGAAGCCGCCTCTGCCATTATGCGGAGCGAAAATTTCCAATCCGAAATCAACCAAAAGCAGCTAGAAAATGCCAAGCCCGATATTGGTTTTGAGAAAGATTTTTTACGTTGGATGCTTTCAGACGGTGCAGGCGCAGTACAACTCAGCAACCAGCCCAATCCGCAGGGGGTGAGCTTTAAGATCCACTGGATTGATCTGATTTCCTACGCCAATGAAATGCCGGTGTGTATGTATGCTGGGGCGGAAATCGAAGATGGCAAGTTTGTTAGCTGGAAGCAGGTCAGCCCCGAAGAGCGAGACCAAAAGAGCCTGATGGCCATCAAGCAGGATGTGAAGCTGCTTAACGAAAATATCGTCCGCTGCACGGTGGAAAATGCCCTACTTCGCCTGATTCCCAAATATAACCTGAAGGCAGAGGAGATCGACTATTTCCTCCCCCACTATTCTTCGGGCTTCTTCCGTGACCGCCTGCTGGAGGGCTTACGCAAGGTCGATTTTGAAATTCCGCAAGAAAAATGGTTCACCAATTTAGAGAGCAAGGGCAACACAGGATCAGCTTCTATTTATATTATTTTGCAAGAATTTGCCCAAATCTATCCGCTTGAAGCTGGCCAAAAGGTGCTTTGTTATATCCCCGAGAGCGGTCGATTTTCCTCTTGTTTTATGTTGTTGGAAGTGGTGAAAAATGGAAATTAAGGACATCCCCCAAGACAACAGCAAGATCTTCCAAGGCCAACGCAAGGTCATTTATGCCACTCGAGACGGCAAATTCGAGGCAGGCAAAACCACTGGCTGGGCAGATGAGGAATTTGCCACCCAACAAGCGGTGGAAGATCTGAATGAACTGACAGCCCAAGCCCTCCAAGCCGTGAAAAGGGGGGAGAAGTCAGTGCTCTATTATTTGATGTACAAGTACCGCTTTGACGAAACCAGTCTCGCCCAGGCGACAAGCTTGTGGAAGTGGCAGGTGAAGCGGCATTTTAGGCCGGAGGTGTTTGCTAAATTGAATGAAAAGACCCTTGCAAAATATGAAGCTGCCTTTAATTGCCCTTTGGAGGTGGCGTAATGCAAAACTTCCCCCACCAACACACTGCCCACTGCGAAAGTGGCGTGATGTCCACCCTACTTAAATCCCACGGGCTGGACTTTAATGAGGCCCTAGTTTTCGGGCTGGCTTCTGCCCTCACCTTTGTCTATATTCCCCTGGTCAAGGTCAGCGGTATGCCTTTGATTTCCTACCGAATGCCGCCTCGTGCCATTATTAAATCCCTGACCAAGCAGCTGGGCATTGGGCTAAAAATGCAGAAATTCCGCTCCCCACAGGCAGGATCTCAAGCCCTTGATCAGGCACTTGCTGAGGGCAAGCTGGTAGGCTTGCAGACCTCGGTCTTTTGGCTGCCCTACTTTCCTCCTGAAATGCGTTTTCACTTTAACGCCCACAATCTTTTGGTTTATGGCCGGGAGAATGAAGAATATCTCATCAGCGATCCTGTTTTTGAAGAGGTGCAACGTTGCAAGGCAGAGGATCTAGAACGAGCCCGTTTTGCCAAGGGGGCCCTGGCTGCTAAGGGCTTGATGTATTATTTTGAAAACCAGCCCAAGTTAGATGCCCTTGATTTGCCCAAACTGGTGCGAAAGGCCATTCGCAAACAGGCCAAACAGATGTTAGCACCGCTCTTTTTTGTGGGTGTGAAAGGCATCCGCACTATCGCCAAGCAGATCGAAAAATTAGGCAAGAGCAAGCAATCAGACAAGTACAAAAAGCTCTACTTGGGCCACATCGTCCGAATGCAGGAAGAAATCGGCACAGGCGGGGCTGGCTTTCGCTACCTCTATGCCTATTTCCTAGAACAGGCCAGCCAAATCTGCCAAGACCCAGCCCTAAAAACCGCCTCAGAACATATGACCCAAATCGGCGACCAATGGCGACAATTTGCCAGCCTTTGTGTGAAACAGTGTCGAAAACCAAGTGCTGAGGGCTATCAGGAAGTGGCTACCTTTTTGAGGGGGATTGCAGAGCAGGAAGAAAAATTATGGCAGGGGTTGAAACAATAAAATGATCCAAATCCACCACCTCACCCACCGCTATCCCAACGCCGATAGCCTTGCCCTGCAAGACCTTAATCTCACCCTCAAACAGGGCGAAACTGTCGGCCTGCTAGGGCCTAACGGAGCAGGCAAAACCACCTTAATGTCCTTGATTTCGGGCTTGCAGGCGGTGCAAAGCGGTCAGGTTTTATTTGAAGGCCTGCCCTTTGAGCAACTCAGCAAAAAACAGCGTCATCAAATTTCCCTAGTGCCACAAGATTTCGCCTTTTATCCCCTGTTGAGCGTCTGGGAAAACCTGAAATTTTTTGCCTCCCTCTATGGCATTTCAGATAAATCATACCTTCAAGAACTGCTCAAAAAGGTGGATTTAACCGCCCACCAGCACAAACTGGCCAAACATCTTTCAGGCGGGCTTAAACGCCGGCTTAACTTTGCCATTGGGCTGATTAACCGCCCCAAGGTCATTTTTTTAGATGAAATCACGGTTGGGATCGACCCCGAATCCCGCCAGTTTATTTTGGAAAGTGTGGCAGAGCTAGGCAAACAGGGCGTAACCGTGATTTACACCTCTCATTACCTGCAAGAAATCGAACAGCTTTGCCAGCGTTTGGTACTGCTTCATCAAGGCAGGCTCATCTATGACGGCGATATTCCCACCATTCTTGCCCAAAACCAGCACCATTCTCTGGAGCGTTTTTACTTGGATTTTCTAAGCCAGGAGGCCAGAAAATGATGCTATTTGCCTCGATCTTAAAGGAAATGCGACTTTTAAGCCGAGATCTACACGGCGTGGCAGTGCTCTTTATTATGCCTATTCTCTTTATGCTGATTATGTCGGCAGCCTTGAGCGATAATAGCGATCTCAAGACAAGTTCTAAAATCGCCCTCTTAAGTGATTCTGAAAACGCCCTGAACCAGGCCTTGTTTAAGGCACTTCAAGGCGAAAATTTGAGTATAGAAGAGGGCAATCTCGCTGAGCTTAACCGCTTCCAAACCGCCCTACAAGCGGGGGAATTTGAGCTAATTATTGCAAATCCTAATTCAGGCAAGAAGGCATTGGATGAAGAGGACAGCCTGCAACTATGGATCAACCCTAGCGTGGATCGAGCCTGGCTCTTGGGCGTGAAAGGGATCTTGCAAAAGCACTACACCCAACAGCGTTTGGCGGTTTATTTGGAGGATAACCACATCCAGCTGGCCAATAATAAACGCAAGCAAATCAAACAGATAGAAAACCAGGTCAATAAAGATTTAGATAAGAAATTCGCCCAAATCAATGCGTATTTGGCCCAAGACTTGTGGGCTGAAACCTACCTCAACCGCCAGGGGCAGGAGGTGGCCAAGCCCAATTCTGTGCAGCATAGTGTGCCGGCCTGGTTGATTTTTGGAATGTTCTTTATCCTGATCCCGCTTTCCAACGTGATGGCAATGGAACGCCAAACTAACACCATCACCAGGCTCAGAATGGCCCGTGCTTCTGCTTTCAGTCTGATGTGTGGTAAGTTTATTCCCTATTTTCTGATTAACCAGTTGCAGTTTGTGGGGATGATTGCTCTGGGCTATTTTGTCCTGCCTCAATTGGATATGCCAGCCTTTGAACTGACGGGAGACTGGCTGCCCTATGCCCTCTTGTCGGTGGCGGTCAGCCTATCTGCCTTGGGCTATGGCCTGCTGATTAGCGTGATTGCCCGCACCACGGAACAAGCGGTGGTCTTGGGCGGTGGTGGTATTATCATTATGGCCGCCCTAGGTGGCATTATGGTGCCGACCTATGTAATGCCGGAAGTGATGCAAACCATCGCCCAATTTTCGCCTATGGGCTGGGCCTTGACCGGCTTCCAACAGCTTCTGCTTAACCAATACACGCTGGCCCAAATCCAAACTCCTTTATATTTATTGATGAGCTTTGGGCTGGTGAGTTTGGCCTTGGCAATGGGGATTTACCAGCACCAGTTAAAGACTCAGGTGCGGTTTTGATAAGAAGAATAGCATTGTAGGGGCGGGTCCTGTGCCCACCCCTTTTACCCTGTGTTTTCGGGCGGGCACAGGACTCTCCCCTACAAATTTTGAATAAATAAGGAATGATAGATGGCCTATACCTTTACCTTGGAACAAGCTGCCCTTGAGCAGGAACTTAAAAAACTTATCCTACAAGAAAGTGAAAAAGACGACTTCGAGCCTGAAGAAATCAGCGATGACGAATACCTCTTTGGTGAGCAAAGCCGAATTCAATTAGACTCGCTAGACGCCCTGCAAATTGTGGTCGCCCTGCAAGCCCATTTTAAGGTGCGGCTACAGGGCGATAGAATGGTGCGTAAGCATATGATGACGGTCAGAGATCTGGCCCATTTTATTCGGCAAGAGCACAGCAAATAATGGCCGTTTACCTCCACACGGCAAGCGCCCGTTTTGCAAAAAACCGCCAAAAACGCACCGCTTGTGCCCTGGGCCAGGCGGTGGATTTGCCCTATTTCAATGCCTTTGATGAACCTCTTTTAAGCCTTGACCAACTCTACGGCTATTTGGAGGAGCAAATTGCCCAAACCCTAGAAGAAGCTGGCTGGACGGAGCAAGACTTCAGCCAAATGCCCATCCTCTTGGGATCGACCGCCTATGTCATCAGCGACTGCGAAGCCCGTTTTGCCCAGCAGGAACCTATGCCCAGCCAATACAGCCTGGCTGTAATTGCTGAGTATTTGCAGGCCCGCTACCAAACCCAGGTCTTTAGCCTTGCCACCTCCTGCACCTCTTCCGCCCAGGCCATACAGACGGCCTATAAAATGCTTAAAAATGGGCTATATGACAAGGCGCTGGTGGTTGGTTTTGAGATGTTTAACCGCCTGACCTTTGAGCATTTTTTTGCCATGAACCTGCTGTCTTTCGAGGAGGATTACCAGCCCTTGGTTCGTTCAAATGGGCTAGTTCTAGGTGAGGGCATTGGCTGTGTGGCACTTTCCAGCCAGCCTTCTGATGTTCCCTGTGAAATTCTGGCGGTTGAAGGGGTAACGGATAACCTCAACCTGACCAACAACAGCCAGCAGGCCTTAGAAGATCTCTTAAGCCAATGCCTAGCCAAGGCCAATGTGCAGGCAGATCAGATCACTTGCGTCAAGCCCCACGGTGTGGGCGGGGCCAGTGATGAGATGGAAAAAAGCCTGCTTGCCCGCTTTTTCCCTAAAGCCCAGGTACTGGCCCTTAAAAGTCAGTGTGGCCATACCCTAGGAGCCAGCGGGGCCATTGAAACCGCCCTACTTTTGCAAGAAATTCGCCAAAATCCCCCGCTTGCAGAGGGGCCTTGCCTTAGCTATTTCCTGGGTTTTGGGGGGAGCAATGTGGCTTGGATCTTAAAATGGGGAAATGATGATGCATAAGGTTTATTTGCAACAAGCCAATGCCTGGATTGGCCAACCGATGGACGACAAAAGCCTGCGACAAGCCCTTAAAGAGATGGGGATTGATGCCCGCCGCCTTAGCCGTTTTACCCAGCTGGCTCTCTTGGGAGCCCTGCCCCTTAAGCCCTACTTGACGGCGGATACGCCCATCTACTTAGGCTCGCCCTTTAACTCACCCAGCAAGTTTAATAAGCTCTTCCAAAACCTGATGGGACATAACCTGCCCAGCCCGCTGGATTTTATGGCCAATATCAATAATGCAGCTACCTTTCATTTGGCAGAACAGTTGGGGATTAGGGCCAATAGCCTCTTTTTGTCCGTCAATGGACAGACCTTTCTCCAGCCCCTAGAACTAGCCTGCCTTGATTTGCAGGAGCATTCTTCTGTGTTAGTGGGTTGGGTTTTGGAAGATAACGAGCAGAAGGAAGAAGGCTATGTTTGGTGGTTGGTTTCTTCTGATCAGGGTAAGGCAATAGAAGGCCTTGAGGCAAGCGATTTGCCTTTTATAACCCAAATGAAGGATTTAGCTAGAACTTAATTTAGGAAAAAACCTCTAAAAACCTATTCGATTTATCAAAGGACACGTATGAAAAAATCCCTCCTCTGCTACGCCCTGTCGGCCATTTTTGCGGCCACGTCGCTGCCCCTTTCTGCCCAAGCACCTCAAGTTAATCAAACCCAGGTGCAAAACCAGTTAGGCTTTGAGCTGATTAAGCAAACCATCAACAAAAGCCCAACTGACAAGGCCATCTACCAAGGCATTAAGCTGGCCAATGGCATGACGGTTCTGTTAATTTCCGATGAAAAGGCCAATAAGTCGCTTATGTCTCTGGCTTTGCCCATTGGGTCCATGGAAGACCCAGTCTCCCAACAGGGCCTGGCCCATTATTTGGAGCATATGGTGCTGATGGGGTCTAAAGACTTCCCTGAAACCAATGGCTTGGACAAGTTTCTCAGCCAAAACGGGGGCTATAACAATGCCTCCACCGCCCCTCACCGCACGGCCTACTATTTTCAGGTCAATAACGAGGCCTTTGATGAGGGCGTAGCCCGCCTGGCTGATGCCTTGGGCCAGCCGCTCTTGCTGGAGTCTAATGCCAAGAAGGAGGTCAATGCGGTCAATGCCGAGATGGTGCGGGCCAAGTCTAATGACGGCTGGTTGCTGCGCAGTGTCGATCTAGCCACCTCCAACCCCGCCCACCCCATGACCAAGTTTGCAGTGGGCAATAATGAAACCCTGTCCGACAAGCCTGACAGTAAATTGCAGGCTGAGCTGGTCAAGTTCTACGACCAATATTATTCGGCCAATCTCATGAAGGCGGTGCTTTACTCCAACCAGCCCATCGAAAAGCTGGCCAAGTTGGCCGAAAGCACCCTGGGCAAGGTTAAGAATAAAAACCTGACCGCCCCAAGCGTGGATGTGCCGCTCTATCGAGATCAGGACAAGGGGCTTTTTATCTCCTACAAGCCTATTCAGCCGGTGAAATTGCTCTCCATTAACTTTGACTACCCTAATGATGAGGGCGAGTTTAAGCACAAGACCGCCCAATATCTGGAGTATGTTTTTAGTAATAATACTGAGGGCACACTTTCGGATTATTTGATTAAGAACGGCCTGTCTGACAGCGGGATTCAGGCCTCAAGCGATCCCAACACCAGCCGTAATCGGGGGGATTTTTCCCTCTATGTGGTGCTGACCGACAAGGGCCTGGCAGAGCAGGACAAGATTATCTCTCTTATCTTTCAACAGATTGAGCTGGTGAAAAAGGCCGGCGCTCAACCCAGCTATTTCAATGAAATCAAGGAAAGTTTGAGCCAGTCCTTCCAGCACCTGCAAATCGAGAAAAATGCCCGCTTTATTGAGGGCTTGGCAGACCAGATGTTGCTCTATCCGCTGGAAAACATCATTGACTCGGCCTATGTGGTGGAAGAGATGGATGAAAAGGCTATCGAAGCCAAACTGGCCGGTATGACCTTGGACAATGCCCGAATTGTGCTGATGAGCGACAAGGCCGTAACCGATAAAACCACGCCCTATATGCAAGCGGGTTATTCTGCCCAAAAATTTACAAATGAGCAGAAAGCACGTTGGTTGGATTTCAGCAAAAATCCTGAGATTAAACTGCCGGAGCTTAACCCCTACTTTGCTACCGACTTTAGCTTGAATAAGGTGGATAGGGAGCGCACCAAGCCTGCCCTGATCGAAAATGGCAAGGGCACCAAAGTCTATGCCATGCCAAGCCATTATTTCGGCCAGGAGCCCAAGGCCAAGCTGCTGATGGTCTTTACCATCAGTGAGGAAAAACACGATCTCAAATCGGCCATGGCCGCCGCCCTGCTCAACTATATGCACGCCCTGGAGCAGAGCAAGCTCCTCTTCCAGGCTTCAGTGGCTGGGATTTCGGCCGACTTTACCTTCGGCCAGAACGGAGCGGTGCTTAGCCTAGAGGGCTACACCCAGCACCTGCAAAAATTGCTGGAAAATGGCCTGGCTAAGACCCAAAACTTCGAGCTAACCGAGGCCACCTTTGCCCAGGCCAAGCAACGGATGTTAGAAGGCATTGAGGCGGAAAACAAGGCCAACAGCCTACGCCAGGCCACCAGCGTACTAGGCAAGATCACCAGCTTCCCTTATTTTGAGCAGGACAAGCGCCGGGCCATGGTGGAAGAATTGACCCTGGCTGATGTGGCAGCCGCCCGTGAGCGTTCTCTGACCCAAGCCAATGGGGCAGGCTTGCTCTCGGTGGGGAATTTGTCGGACGAGCAGGTTAAATCCCTCCTGCAAGCGGCTGAAAAAGTGGTCAAAAATGCAAATGAGGGCCTTAACCTCAGCTCCTATGTGGATCTTAGCCAGGTAACAGATAAGGTCTCTTATATTCAGGCCGTGCCGCATGAGGACAATGCCTTGGCGCTGAGCTACTTTGTGCAGGGCGATGAGGAAATCAAGCAATCGGTGCAGGCAGGCTTGGTGAAAGACATCATCGCCCGTTGGCACTTCAATGATTTGAGAACCGAAAAACAGCTGGGCTATGTGGTTTACGCCACGGCCACTAAGGTGGGCAAGACCTCCGGCCTACAGTTTATGGTTCAAAGCCCCAACGCCACACCTGAAATCATCATGCAGCACAACCAGCGCTTCTTTAAGGAAACCTGGGACAAGCTGCAAACACTCAGCGATGAGGAGTTTGAAAAATACCGGGCCAGCCAGCTGGAAAAACTCCACTACAAGCCTGAATCCCTGGATCAGGAATTTGGCCGCTATGTGGCCGACTTCTCCCGGGGCCTAGACAAGTTCGACACCCGTGAGCAAATTATTGAGGCTCTCAAAGCGGTCAGCAAGCAGGAGGTGATTGACTTCTACAAGCAGGCTGTGATGGAGCAAAAGGGCTTCGTGCTGGCCAGCCAAAGCCTGGGTACCAAGGCCACCAAGGCCGATGCGGCGGTGCTAGAGGGCTTTAAGTTGATTGATAAACTTGAGGATTATCAGAAGGGCTTGCCAAGGACGGCTTGGTAACCGAGAAAAGCAAACGGCATTTACCCCGATAGTGCCAGCCTTCGGGCTGGTGCTGGGGGATTTGTCACTAGCGAGGGTGGTGGTAATATCGGGGATTAAGGATTTATGGAATATAATTATGATGAAGTAATAAATGAACTTTGGAAACTTATGCCTCATGAAGCATCTGAGTATGTGTTTTTTTGTTATATATATGATGGAGATGAGAGTATCAGGGCATTCTGGAAATCTAATACAGGGGAAAAGATAGAGTATGATCTAAAAAACTTTCCTCATGAAATATTATACAAAGTATTAGATCTAATTAAAACGTATAAGAAAAAATATGAGCAGAGTTGGACTCATTGTCGAATTTCCATAGATAACTTGGGAG
This sequence comes from Pasteurellaceae bacterium RH1A, assembly GCA_012221805.1. Classification (NCBI taxonomy): domain Bacteria; kingdom Pseudomonadati; phylum Pseudomonadota; class Gammaproteobacteria; order Pasteurellales; family Pasteurellaceae; species Pasteurellaceae bacterium RH1A. The sequence continues at coordinate 2,255,851 of CP015195.1, forward strand.
AGTTTCTAATTAATTTTTCTTATATTGCAGAAGAAGATAGTTGGCCAGGGTTATTTATGAAGGGAATAAGTGATTTATCTTGGGAAGAAACATATGAGCATTTTATTCCTGAAGATGTTTGGTTGGATAGAATAAAAAGAAGAGAGGAGATTTACTCTCCCCGATAGGGACAGACTCCAGGCTGGTGCTGGGATATTTATAATACAAGCGGAGAATTATGCTTAATATTTTGCAAAAATCGACCTTAGGTTTACCGCTTGTATTTGTCGCCAGTGAAGGTGCGGGTAATAATTGTGTTGGTGCATTTATGATTTTAGTAGCAAAAGAAACATCAAGTAGTATAACAAAAAATAAAAAATACATTTGTTTAGGTATATATGTATATATTGATAGGAAAGAGACCTTCGCTTTGATTAGAAGGAATAGCGATCTTACCCCTGTGCTAGAAAAATTTGAGCATTTTAGCCTTTATGATATGGCAAGTTTTTCAGAATGGAATATTAAGTCTTTGTGTGGTAATTTAAGAATTAGCATTGAACCATTGGAACTAGCTGATTTCGACTGGGATTTATACTATGATGGTAATGAGAAGATAGTTGCTATTTTTGAGAGTATTTATAAAAATATGGAAGATAAATATGGACTAAAACGATGATTGACCTTGAAAGATATGTAGAAGTATATAGTAATGCCACTGATGAATTATTGGATTCATACCCTATAACCTTACCAGATAGTGAGGCTATTCCTTATATTAACCCAGTTAATGATGATGAATATGCTATTTATGTTTATGTCTTAAATGAATCTCAAGTGATAAGTTTAGTCGGCGAGGAGATCGTTAAGAAATATCAGGGGCATGATATTGAATATCAGGCAGCGTGTTATGCTAGTTATGAGAGTGAGTAAAATATTTAATAAGCGGTAAATTATGCTCAACATTTTGCAAAAAAGAAAAACGGCATTCTAAACAGAATGCCGTTTTTTATGGAGGGGGATTAAGCGTTAGCGAGTGCTGGTGCTGCTGGTGGTGCGGCTGGCACGTTTACGCTCAACTTCGGTTAAGAGTTTTTTACGCACACGCACGGAGCTTGGGGTCACTTCCACCAACTCGTCATCGTCAATAAATTCTAGGGCCTGTTCCAGGGTGAATTTAACTGGCGTGGTTAAAGTTAAGGCATCGTCCTTGCCTGAAGCCCGCATATTGGTTAATTTCTTACCTTCTAGGGCGTTTACGGTGAGGTCGTTAGAACGGCTGTGGATGCCGATAACCTGGCCTTCGTAAATTTCTGCCCCGTGGCCGATCATAAGCTTACCACGGTCTTGCAGGCCAAAGAGGGAGTAGGCAAGGGCCTTGCCTTGGCCGTTGGAAATCAATACACCATTGACCCGCTGGCCGATTTCGCCTGCTTTAACATCGTCATAGTGGCTGAAGCTGGAGTAGAGCAAGCCTGTGCCGGAGGTCATGGTCATAAATTCGTTACGGAAGCCGATCAGGCCACGGCTTGGGATGATGTATTCTAAACGGGTACGGCCCTTGCCATCTGGGATCATATCCCGCACTTCGCCCTTACGGATACCGAGTGCTTCCATCACTGCCCCTTGGTGCTGCTCTTCAATATCGACTGTGACCTGCTCGAATGGCTCTTGCTTACGGCCGTCGATTTCCTTAAAGATAACCTTCGGACGGGATACGGCTAATTCATAACCTTCACGACGCATATTTTCAATGAGAACGGACAAGTGCAATTCGCCACGGCCAGACACACGGAAGGCATCTGGGTCTTCGGTTTCTTCCACACGCAGGGCCACGTTATGCACAAGCTCTTTTTTCAAACGTTCTAAAATTTGGCGAGAGGTCACGAATTTGCCCTCTTGGCCACAGAATGGCGAGGTGTTTACGCAGAAGAACATGGTGACGGTTGGTTCGTCCACACTCAAGGCTGGTAGAGCTTCTACGCTGTTGATGTCGCAGATGGTGTCAGAAATGTTAAGTTCGCCCAGGCCAGTGATGGCTACGATGTCGCCAGCAAAGGCCTCAGTTGCCTCAAAACGTTGTAAGCCCAAGTGGCCCAAGACTTGGCCGATACGGCCGTTGCGGGTTTTGCCGTCAGCGCCCACGAGGGTAATGGCTTGGTTAGGTTTAACTGAACCACGCTTGATACGGCCAATCCCGATGACACCCACATAGTTGTTGTAGTCTAGCTGGGAGATCTGCATTTGGAATGGGGCATCTAATTCCACTTTAGGTGGCTCAACGTGCTTCACAATGGCTTCAAAGAGCGGGGTCATATCTGGGGCCAATTCTTCGTGCTCTAAGCCCGCTACGCCGTTAAGGGCAGAAGCATAAATAATCGGGAAGTCTAGCTGTTCGTCTGTTGCACCCAAGTTTACAAAGAGATCGAAAACCTGATCCACCACCCAGTCAGGGCGGGCGCCTGGTCTATCCACCTTGTTGATAACCACAATCGGCTTTAAGCCGTGGGCAAAGGCCTTTTGGGTCACGAAACGGGTTTGCGGCATTGGGCCATCAAAGGCATCAACAACCAGTAAAACCGAATCCACCATGGAAAGTACCCGTTCAACCTCGCCACCGAAGTCGGCGTGTCCAGGGGTGTCCACGATGTTGATATGATAATCCTGCCAGTTAATGGCGGTATTTTTGGCAAGAATGGTAATGCCACGTTCTTTTTCCAGGTCGTTGGAGTCCATAACCCGCTCATCCACATCGCCCCGCATTTCGCCGAAGGTGCCAGATTGTTGGAGGAGTTTATCAACCAGAGTCGTTTTGCCGTGGTCAACGTGGGCAATAATTGCGATGTTACGCAATTTGTTAATATCAATTTGTTGCATTGTAAAGTCTTATTTGAGGGAAAAGATGTGATCGAGATCACAGGTAAAGGTGGGCGATTATACCGATTTTTTGCCGAGATTGCGATCAAAGCCGCAGAATAATTTGTAAAAGCGGGCTGACATTTATAAAATGGCCTGACTTATTTTTGATCATTTGGAGGAATATTCCATGCAAACCCTCGAACTTCAAGTCCAAGGCATGACCTGCGGCGGCTGTGCCAAGAGCGTGCAGAAGGTTTTAAGCGCTCTGGATGGCGTTAGCCAGGTAGAAGTGGATTGGCAGGCCGGCCTGGCTCGGCTGATCTTTGATCCTGCCAAGATCGAGCAAGCTGCCCTGATCGAGGCCATCGAAGAAGCGGGCTTTGAGGCTAGCTTATCGTGAAAGCTCACAAGCGGTCTATTTTTGTAAAAAATTTGCAAGAATAGACCGCTTTCTTTTCCCTAAAATGGTGCTTTTCCTGTACAATAGCGACATTTTTGTAAAATCTGAGCAAAGAGGCTCGAATGGCGAAAAAATTATTAGTGATGGCTGGCGGCACAGGGGGGCACGTTTTCCCTGCTATTGCCGTGGCCCATACCTTACAAGCACAAGGCTGGGAGATCCGCTGGTTAGGCACCAAGGATCGGATGGAAGCCGATCTGGTTCCCAAGCATGGGATCCCCATTGAATTTATCCAAATCTCTGGCCTGCGGGGCAAGGGACTTAAGGCCCTTTTAACTGCCCCTTTTGCTATCTTCCGTGCCATTTTACAGGCCCGTAAAATCATTAAAAACTACCAGCCCGATGCTGTTCTCGGCATGGGGGGCTATGTGTCTGGCCCAGGTGGCATTGCGGCCAAATTATGCGGTGTGCCTGTGGTGTTGCATGAGCAAAATGCCGTGGCAGGTCTGACCAATGTGTGGCTGTCGAAAATTGCCAAGCGGGTTTTGCAGGCTTTTCCCTCTGCCTTTCCTGAGGCAGAAGTGGTCGGCAACCCTGTTCGCCAAGATCTCTTCCAACTTCCCCCGCCAGATGTGCGTTTTGCCCAGCGCCAGGGGCCGATTAAGATCTTGGTGATGGGCGGCTCTCAAGGGGCGCGTGTTATCAACCAAACCGTGCCTGTGGTGGCCAAGGTTTTGGGGGAACAGGTGGAAATTGCCCACCAGGCCGGCAAGGGCAGCCTTGAAACGGTGGAAGCCGAATACAACAAGATCTTCCCCCGCAATGCCTTTGTTAGCGAATTTATTGACGATGTGGCCAGTGCCTATGCCTGGGCGGATCTGATTATCTGCCGTTCAGGGGCCTTGACTGTGTGTGAAGTGGCGGCAGCCGGCCTGCCGGCTATTTTCGTGCCCTTCCAACACAAGGACCGCCAGCAATACCTCAATGCCAAATATCTGGCGGATGCAGGAGCAGCGGTGATTATTGAACAGGCCGATTTTAGCCCTGAAAGCCTGCTCAATGCCCTCCAGCCGCTCTTGGCCGATCGCAATCGTTTATTAGACATGGCCCTTAAGGCCAAACAAATGGCCACCCCACTTTCGGCTCAACGTGTAGCGGAAGTGATTGAGGAAGTGGCCAGCCAAAAGTAGATAGCGCCAGCCTCCAGGCTGGTGCTGGCAGCAAATAAGGCACAAGCGAGGACGCTTGCGCCATCCAAAAATAAAAAGAATGAAGGAATAAATCATGGTCAAACATTTCCAAGATAAGGTGAGAAAAATTATCCCTGAAATGCGGCGGGTTCAGCAGATCCACTTTGTGGGGATCGGCGGGGCAGGCATGAGCGGCATTGCTGAAATCCTGCTCAACGAGGGCTATGCTATTTCAGGATCGGACATTGCCGAAAGCCCCGTAACCCAACGTTTGGTCAATGCCGGGGCCAAGGTTTTTATCGGCCACCAAGCGGACAATATCGCAGGCGCCAGTGTGGTGGTGGTTTCTAGTGCCATTAACCACGAAAACCCAGAAGTGGCCTCTGCCCTGGAAAAGCGAATCCCAGTGATTCAGCGTGCCCAAATGCTGGCTGAAATCATGCGTTTCCGCCACGGCATTGCGGTGGCCGGCACCCACGGCAAGACCACAACGACTGCCATGATTTCCATGATCTACACCCAGGCCAAGCTTGACCCAACCTTTGTAAATGGCGGCTTGGTTAAATCCGCTGGCAAAAATGCCTACCTAGGGGCCAGCCGTTACCTAATTGCCGAAGCAGACGAAAGCGATGCCTCCTTCTTGCACCTGCAACCGATGGTGTCGGTAGTCACCAATATCGAACCCGACCATATGGAAACCTACGGTGGTGACTTTGAGAAGATGAAGGACACCTATGTTAAGTTCCTGCATAACCTGCCCTTCTATGGTTTAGCGGTGATGTGTGCTGATGATGAGGTGCTGATGGAATTAGTGCCTAGGGTTGGTCGTCAGGTTTTGACCTATGGCTTTAGCCAGCAGGCCGATTATCGGATTGAGAACTACGAGCAAACTGGCTTCCAGGGCCACTATACCGTGATCTGCCCTAATGGCGAGCGGATTGATGTTTTACTCAACGTGCCGGGTAAACATAATGCCCTTAATGCTACAGCTGCACTTGCTGTGGCCAAGGAAGAGGGGATTGAAAACGAGGCCATTTTAGCGGCCTTGGCTGATTTCCAAGGGGCGGGCAGACGCTTTGATCAGTTGGGCGAATTTATCCGCCCTAACGGCAAGGTGCGTTTGGTGGACGACTACGGCCACCACCCAACCGAGGTGGATGTGACCATCAAGGCCGCCCGTCAAGGCTGGGAAGGCAAGCGGATTGTGATGATCTTCCAACCCCACCGCTATTCCCGCACCCGTGATCTTTTTGATGACTTCGTGCAGGTTCTCTCCCAAGTGGATAGCCTGATTATGTTGGATGTCTATGCCGCAGGCGAAGCCCCGATTGTGGGGGCGGACAGTAAGGCTCTGTGCCGTTCTATCCGTAACCTGGGTAAGATAGATCCGATTTTAGTGTCGGATACGGAACAATTAGGCGAAGTCTTGGATCAAATCATCCAAGACGGCGACCTGATCCTGGCCCAAGGGGCGGGCAGTGTGAGCAAGATTTCCCGTGGTTTGGCGGAGAGTTGGAAGCACTAAGGCTTTCATTCGGAGTCTTAGTAGGGACGCACTGCGTGCGTCCGCAAACATCTTCACAACATAGATATCGCACGGACGCATGCAATGCGTCCCTACAATATATCAAGGAATATATAAGATAATGACCATCAAAAACGAAAAAATCGCCGTCCTCTTTGGCGGGGTGTCGGCAGAGCGGGAAGTGTCGCTCAATTCTGGGGCGGCTGTGCTAGAGGCCCTCAAAAGCCAGGGCTATAATGTAGAAGGCATCGACACCAAGGACTTTCCTATTGAAAAACTCAAAGAACGGGGCATCCAGCGGGTCTTTAATATCTTACACGGCGGCATTGGCGAAAATGGCGTGCTGCAAGGGGCTTTGGAACAACAGGGGATTCCCTACACGGGCTGTGGCGTGATGGCTTCTGCTATTACTTTAGACAAATTCCGCACCAAGCTCTTGTGGAAGGCTGTCGGCCTGCCAACGGCTGACATGGTGGTGATTCGCCGTGGGCAAGTGGTGGATTCTGAGGCTATTCTTGCAAAATTAGGCCTGCCAGTCTTTGTGAAACCGTCTAGCGAAGGATCCAGTGTCGGGGTCAGCAAGGTTAAGACGGCCGAAGCCCTGTTACCTGCCATTGAAGAAGCCCTCAAACATGATGAGATCGTTTTGGTGGAAGAAAATTTATCGGGCAAGGAATACTCCGTGCCGGTCTTAGATGGCCAGGTGCTGCCTGCGGTGCAGATTATTCCTGAAGGGGAGTTCTACGACTATCATGCCAAATATATTTCAGACAATACCCAATATGTCTGCCCGGCCCTGAGCGATGAACGCCAGGCCCAGGTAGCGGAATTAGTCAAAGCGGCCTACGATGTGGTGGGTTGCCGGGGTTGGAGCCGGATTGATGTGATGGAAAATGGCAAGGGCGAGTTCAACCTGGTTGAAGTCAATACCTGCCCAGGCATGACCAGCCACAGTATCTTTCCTAAATCAGCCGCCCAGGTGGGCTATTCCTTTGAAGCTTTAGTGGCTAAGGTCTTGGAGTTAAGTGCCTAATGTTTGGTCGTAAGAAACAGCCCGCTGCCGTTAAACGCAGAACCAGCCTGGATCAGCCCAAGCGATCCATTTCTTGGCTGGCCTTTGTGAAGCCGCTTCTGGCCTTATGTGGGGTGCTTCTGGGTTATTCTCTTTATAGCAACTGGCAAGCGGTGCTGGAAAGTTTCGACCGCACACCCATTCGGGCCTATGCCCTAACCCATAAAACCCAGTTTACCACCAATGCCGATATTCGGGAGTTTTTGGCGGCAGAACCAGCACTCAAAGGCTATTTTGGGCAGAATATTGATGAGGTGGAGCAAAAATTACAGGCCATTCCCTGGGTTAAGGCCGTGGTGGCTCGTAAGCTCTGGCCAGACAGGCTAAGCCTTACCCTCTTTGAATACCAGCCTGTGGCCGTGTGGAACGACAACCATTTTGTCTCCAGCCAGGGCGAGGTTTTTACCCTGCCGGCCAATCGAGCCAGCAAGGAAGGCCTGCCCATCCTTTATGGGCCTGATTCTGAGGGCAAACGGGTGCTAGAAGCCTGGACAAAAATCAAGGCGGATTTGACCTCCCGCCATCTTGGGTTAAAATCGGTTGCCATTGATAACCGAGGCTCTTGGAGCATTACCCTAGATAATAATGTTCAGCTCCGCTTAGGACGGGGTGAATGGACACCGAAAATTGACCGTTTTGTGGCCATTTTTCCCCATATTTCTGTGCCCGAAAACAAGCGTTTAGCCTATGTGGACTTACGCTATGAACACGGGGCAGCGGTTGGTTTTGGCCCTCAATTTTAACCATAAGAGATAAGAATAGAGAAGATGTCGAATGTTGCAGAATCCAGAATTGGAGTAAGTTTAGAAGTCGGTTCCTCCAAGGTGATTGCCGTGGTGGGCGAGGTTTTGCCTGATGCGGTGGTCAATGTCTTGGGGTGGGTGTTAGCCCAACCAAGGGTATTGAGCGAGGCAGCGTGATTGATTTGGATGCGGTGGTCAATTCCATTCGCCATGCCATTGAACAGGCCGAGTCCATGTCGGATTACGAAATTAGCCACGTTACCCTGTCCATCACAGGCCAGCATATCCGCACGGTTAATCGCAGCACCTCCCTGCCGCTGCAAAATGGCGAGGTGACCTATGACGATCTTGAAGAAGCTATTCAGCGGGTAAAAAACATCAAGTTTTCCGATGGGTCGGAAGTCCTGCACGTTATTCCACAAGAATATATGGTGGACAACCTGCCCCGCACCAAAAACCCCCTCCACTTGCAGGGCATGGACTTGCACACCCAGGTTCACCTCATTACCTGCCATAAGGATTGGCTGACCAACCTAGAGCGGGCGGTGGAACGCAGCAAACTCAAGATTGAACGTACGGTCTTCTCTGGCCTGGCTTCGGCTTACTCGGTGCTGACCGAGGAAGAAAAGGAGCTGGGGGTTTGTTTGATTGATATTGGCGGCGGCACCATGGACATTTGTGTTTATACGGGCGGCGCCCTGCGTTATAGCAAGGTGATTCCCTTTGGTGGGAACGATATTACCGAATACATTGTCCAAATGTTCGCAACCTCCCGCAATGAAGCCGAAAACATCAAGGTTCGCCATGCCAGTGCCATTTCCCCGCCAACCTTTGCAGCGGATAAGAAAATTGAAATGGCAGGCCTGGGGGGGCGTGCCACCCGCACCTTTACCAAGACACAGCTTGCCAGCACCACGGCCAAGTGTTATAACGATTTATTGCAGGTCGTACAACAAGATTTGAATCAATGCAAGCTAGAATTGACCCGAAATGGCATAAAATCTGATTTAATTGCAGGAATTGTGCTTACAGGTGGTGGTTCAGAAGTGCAAGATATTGTAGAATGTGCAAAATCTGTCTTTGGGGCACAGGTGCGCGTTGGAAGCCCGCTTAATATTAAGGGGCTAACAGATTATGTTAATAAACCCAAATATGCAACCGCATTAGGTTTATTGCAGTATAGTTATTTGGCTGATAGTGATGTTTCTACCTACCAAACGCCTAAACCTGTAGGACACGCATTGGATTTTACCAAAAAAATCGTGCGTTGGATAAAATCAAATTTCTAAAATGGACACAAGAGTGCGAGTTTGGTGCTTGCACGAAGGGAGAATAAATAATGTTTGAACCTGTTTATGAAACAACCCCTGATGCAATCATCAAAGTTATCGGTGTAGGCGGTGGCGGCGGTAATGCCCTCAATCACATGGTGGATGCCAACAATGATATGGGTGGCGTGGAGTTTTTCTCTGTTAATACCGATGCCCAGGTTTTGCGTAACAGTGCGGTACGCCAAACCGTTCAAATCGGTGCCTCTATTACCAAGGGTTTAGGTGCAGGTGCTAACCCGAATGTGGGCCGCCAAGCTGCAGAAGAAGACCGTGAAGCCCTCACCAATATGTTGGCGGGTGCAGACATGGTCTTTATCTCCGCAGGTATGGGCGGCGGCACGGGGACAGGTGCAGCGCCAGTGATTGCCGATATTGCCAAAAATGATCACAAGGCCTTAACCGTTGCCATCGTGACCAAGCCCTTCCGTTTTGAAGGGGCCAAGCGTATGAATTACGCCGAGCAAGGCATTCAGGAGCTTTCTAAGCACGTTGATTCTCTCATCATTATCCCAAATGACAAGCTCTTAAAGGTTCTACCAAAGAACACCAAAATGACCGATGCCTTTAATGCGGCCAACGATATTTTACGCAATGCGGTCTTGGGCATTACCGATATGATCACCTCCCCAGGCCTGATTAACGTGGACTTTGCGGATGTGAAAACCGTTATGTCTGAAATGGGCCGTGCCATGATGGGAACAGGCCTAGCAGAAGGCGATGACCGTGCAGAGCGTGCAGCCCAAGAAGCGGTAGCCAGCCCACTCTTGGAAGATGTGGATTTATCAGGTGCCAAAGGTATTCTTGTTAGTATTTCATCAGGCTTGGATATTGAATTATCTGAAGTTGATACCATTATGGCCCATATTCAGCAATTTGCCGCAGAAGATGCTACCATTGTATTTGGTACTTCAGTTTACCCAGAAATGGAAGGCAGTGTGCGTGTCACGCTAGTTGCAACAGGCATTGGCATGAACGAGCCTGTGCAAGTGGCTAAGGTGCCGCCACGCCCAATGCAGCCTACACACCAAGATCCTCCGATTAATCGCCCAGGCTTTTTAAATGAAAGCGGTGGTTATGCAGCCCAACATCAGGCTGAACCACAACCTGTTCAACAATCTTACGGTGGATACGGCCAGCCTGTTCAACAGCAACAACCTGCCGCTCGCCCACAATCGGTTGATTCAGGCAACCTATTTAGCCCAAGCAGCATTCCGGGCTTTATGAAAAATCGCTAAAGCGAAGACAAGCGGGGCAAATTTGCGAAAAATCTGCAAATTCCACCCGCTTGTGAGGTAAGTATATGATTAAACAAAGAACACTCAAGCAAAGCACCAAGGTGACTGGCATTGGCCTTCATAGTGGCAAGAAAGTGACCCTGACTTTGCGCCCAGCTCCAGCCAACACCGGCATCATCTATGCCCGCACGGATTTAGACCCAGCGGTCTATTTCCCTGCCAGTGCCGAGTCCATTCGGGACACCCAGCTCTGCACCTGTATGATCAACGATGATGGCGTGCGGATTTCCACGGTTGAGCACCTTAACGCAGCCATGTCTGCCCTAGGTCTAGACAACCTGATTGTGGAAGTGGATGCCCCTGAAATCCCGATTATGGACGGCAGCTCCAGCCCTTTCATCTATCTTTTATTAGATGCAGGCATTGAAGAGCAAAATGCAGCCAAGAAATTCATCCGCATTAAAGAAACCGTGCGGGTGGAAGAGGGCGACAAATGGGCAGAAATCAAGCCTTATAGCCAAGGCCTCAAATTGGATTTCACCATTGATTTCACCCACCCCATGATCAGCAAGAATGTGCGCAACTACAAGTTGGAGCTTTCCCCAGAAAACTTTATCCAGCACCTAAGCCGTGCCAGAACCTTCACTTTCATGAAGGATGTGGAATACCTCCAATCCATCGGCCTGGCCTTAGGCGGAAGCCTGGACAATGCCATTGTGTTGGATGAATACCGCATTCTTAACGAAGACGGCCTACGCTTTAAGGACGAGCTAGTCCGCCACAAAATGCTAGATGCCATCGGCGATCTCTTTATGTGTGGCTACAATATTATCGGCGACTTCACCGCCTATAAATCAGGCCACGGCCTTAACAACAAGCTCCTGCGTGCCATTCTAGCCAATGAAAAGGCCTGGGAATTTGTGACCTTTGAAGAAAAAGAGGCCGCTCCACAAGGCTATCGTATTCAGCAAGAAATTTATATCTAGTTTGAAGATAATTAAAAAAGGGAAATCTAACGATTTCCCTTTTTGTTTTATACCAATCCCTTCTTTAACCGCTCAAAATAATTCTTGGTTTCCTCAATCACCACGCCACGCAGGGCCACCAAGGCCACCAGGTTTGGGAAGGCCATAAGGCCGTTTACAATGTCCGCCAAGGTCCAAATGGTATTCAAATGAATAAAGGGCGCAGCGGCGATTAGGCCAATAAAGACCATGCGGTAGAACTTTATGCCCCGGGTTTTGCCGCCTGTGAGATAAACAAAGCAACGCTCCCCGTAATAGCACCAGCCCAGAATGGTGGTAAAGGCAAAGAAAATCAGGCCTAGGGTCACAGCAATAGCCCCCCAGTTGCTGCTCAGGCCCTGGGAAAAGGCCAGATTGGTAATGGCAGCCCCTTGTACACTGCCCTTCCAGGCACCTGTCATCACAATCACCAGGCCTGTCATGGTGCAGACAATAATCGTGTCTAGGAAAGTACCAGTCATAGAAATCAGGCCCTGGCGGACAGGTTCCTTGGTTTGGGCGGCGGCGGCTGCAATCGGGGCAGAGCCGAGGCCAGACTCATTGGAGAAGATCCCCCGAGCCACGCCTGACTGAATGGCCTTCATCACGCTAAAGCCCAAGACCCCGCCCAGGGCCGATTGCGGATCAAAGGCAGCGTGTAAGATTAAGCCAACGGTTTCAGGTAATTTATCGGCATTTAGCACCAAGATCAGCACTGAAATGCTCACATAGCTAACTGCCATAAAGGGCACAATCACACTGGCAATTTTGGCAATTCGCTGCACCCCGCCTAAAATAATCAGGGCAACCAAGAGGGTTAAGATCACCGCACTGGCAACAATGGGCAAGTCAAAGGTATTGTGTAGGGAGTGGGTGATGCCGTTAATTTGCGGGAAGGTGCCAATGCCAAAGAGGGCAACCAGTACGCCAAAGAGGGCAAAGAGCTTGGCCAGCCAGCGCCACTTAGGCCCCATACCCAACTCAATGTAATACATGGGGCCGCCTGCTATATAGCCGTCCTTATCCTTGGTGCGGAACTTGATGGCCAGCAGGCATTCGGCATATTTGGTGGCCATACCAAAAAGGGCAATCAGCCACATCCAAAAGAGCGCCCCAGGCCCGCCCGCCTGAATGGCCGTGGCCACGCCCACAATATTGCCGGTGCCGATGGTGGCGGCCAGTGCCGTGGAAAGGGCGGCAAAGGCGGAAATATCCCCCTTTTGGTTGCTGCCCTTTTCAGGCTTAAACATATAAACAAAGGCACGGGGCAGCTGGAAAACCTGCAAAAGCCCCAGCCGAAAGGTGTAGTAAACCCCCACACCTGCAAGCAGGATAAGTAGCGGCGGGCCCCAAATAAAGGTATTGATAGCATTAAGAATGGTGTCGATTGACATAATGATTCCTCGTAAAAACTGCTTACAAGGAAAGAAAAGCGAAGGGCAAGCGGGCAGGCATTTGCAAAATCTTGCAAATTTTCAACCGCTTGTAGTAGGGCGTGTCCTCAATTTTCTTACGGCGGTATTTTCGGCAAAAATTCGCCATCTACTTCGTCAAAAATACTGGCCAACATTTCAATTTGGCTGCGTTTTTTCCTCGTATCTGTCGTTTTTTGCTCGAAAAACCGACTCGTTTTCAAATTGAGGACACGCCCTAAAACTTTTCTCCCCTGTCCTTTTGCCTGAGCGTTTCACGGCCTTGCCGCTTGCGCCTTCGGCGTCCATTTTCCGCACTGCGGAGTGGATCTCTCCAAGGGTTCGTCCAGTAACTGTCCTCGCACTTGCACCTGAAAGAGTTTACCTCGTCGGTATGGGCTTCCCCATTCTCCAGCTACCTTCATCCGAACGTGCTTTTTCTCAAAAGCGGGGAGGGATTTTAGCAAGTTTCCTTATGGGGTCAAGAGGAAGGGCAGAAAATCTTGATCAGACGCAAGGGAAGTAAGTAGGCAAAGCCACAGGCTCGCTCTTTGGCTGGAAATAGAGGTTTACAAGCGGTGAAATAATGCTAAGATTTTGCAAAATTTGGCTTCAAATCACCCGCTTGCACGGGTCAAAAGTGTTAATTTTGGAGTAACCACGATGCCTTCTCTTTATGATCAACCCGATATGCTTTCTTATGTTCAAGAGGTCAAGGATTTTTACCTCAATCTCGATCTTAAGCAGATCCAAGCCTCTTATCATGCCTTGGATTTTGAAAAGATGGATTGGTTTTATGCACGTTATACTTCATATTATGATTATGCCCATTTATATAATGAGTTGAATGAGATTAAATATAGGGTCTTGAAAAGTAAAAAAGTTAAGAACCTCTTAGATGCCATTAACCAAAAAATAGATGTTTCTGGGGTGATTGATAATACCCAAATTATTTTCTTCAGTGGCACTGGTATTGCCTCCAATACCAATTATATTCCAGCTACAATAAGGATAAAGGAATACTATGTGAATGTAGAGATATCAAAAGATTTATTGGAAGTTAAAAAAATAGTATCTGTGTTTAAAAAGTTCATATTAAATGCTGATATAACATTAGATGTTGGTATCGGTGGCGACTATAAAGGAGAAAGAAGTGCTTTAACACTTGATGAATATAAAAAGGGTAAAAAATATAAAACCATTAGTGCAAGTAACGATGAAATGTTTTTTAACCCTCATACGCATAAAATCAACAATGAGTATTTTTATGAGTTTGAGGGTGAAAAATTAAAAAAAATTTATTTTATTGGGAAAGATGGGAGTGAGGTAAGTAGGTATTTTTAACACTCACCCCCCGATGTCGCCAGCCTCCAGGCTGGTGACAAATACCCCAGAACCAGCCTGGAGGCTGGCACTATCAGGGGCCATATCTCCCACCCCACGCATACTCATAGTCAAGCCCAACAACTCCCTACCATCATCCGTCAGCTCCTGCGGTGTGCCTAAATGGTTGTTGTGGTGATGATAGATTTTAAATAATAAAAAGGTGCGTGGTATTCACCCTGTGGCAACTATTCTTATTTTAATAACCTTATCCAAAAATACTTTTTACAAAATTATTTATTTGATTCCTAGTACATATTTTATGTAGTTTATATGTTAATTCTTCTATGAAATTGCTATTAACTTCATAGTCTTTATCTAATATATTTTCTTGAAAATCAATATAATAAGTCTCTATGTAAATCTTAATTATGTGTAAGAAATTTTTTATATTATTAGATATCTCTATTGTAGTCCAGTAACCTATGCCATGCTGAGCATAAAGTATTTGTCCCCGCTCTACATCTAAGATAAAGGGATTGTTGATAGCATCAGCAACAACCAGCCAAGATTTATTCCAACCAACATCGTTGTTGTAGGCAATCTGTCTTTGGTGTATGCTGGTTTTACCATATATTGTTAAGTATTCAGCTGACCAATCAATAACAACATCGTTGTTTTTTATGATTGCACACCATAACTCAGATGTTGAGTAGGTATACTGAATGCTGTTATTCAACTTTTCTATGATTAAGTCTATTTCATTTAACAATTCTGATTTTTTTGCCATTGTCTAATCATCTCCCCGATGTCGCCAGCCTCCAGGCTGGTGACAAATACCCCAGAACCAGCCTAGAGGCTGGCACTATTGGATGGTTACCACTCTCCGAATTTTTCTTTTAAATCTGCTTTACTATGAGTAGATTTTTTGGATATTTTTTTGATATAAGCTTTCTCAAGCTCTGAAAAAAATATAGGGGTAAGGTCTCCACTTGTAACTTCATTACAAAATAGTATTTTTAAATCAGGCATAGCTTCAATAAAATTACAATTACCCACTTTTGTCCTCAAATATAGTGATTCGATCGTTTTGCAATTTATTAGATCATCAAATTTACATTTATCATTTATTTTTTCCAGTTCAAGAGTTTTTAATTTTAAGTTTTTTAAATAAAAAACACTTTCCAATTTTTTAGCAAAAATTAATGTGAAATCATTGATATTTGGAAAGGCATTTTCAATATTCTTTAAGTCTATACTTTTATATCCAAGTATTTTCAATTTTTTTACAGAATTAATTGTTGGTATTTTTAAAAAATCTTCCAAATCTCTAATAAATATATTTTTGACACTATGGCAACCTTCTAATAAAACATTACTGTTTCCGTTAAAAGCAATATTTTCTAAATTTCTAAATTGCTTAATTTCTATTTGAGAATCTAAGTTATTAAAATCTAATGATGTTAAATTTTTTAAAGAGTATATGGGTTCAATGTTTATATCTTTAGATAATTCTGGTACTGATAAACTTTCCAAAAAACCCATTTCATACAAAAACTCTAAATTATTAATTTTTGCATCAAATCTAATAAATAATTTTTTTAGATTGTTTTGTTTTAAATAAGATGTCAAATAATTAACATCAGATCCTAAAAAGTAAATTTGATCATCTATTTGATAGAACTCATTTTCGTCTAATGAATTTAACATTGATACTCCAAATTGTTAAATAACCCCCGATGTCGCCAGCCTACAGGCTGGTGACAAATACCCCAGCATCAGCCTGGAGGCTGTCCCTATCGGAGGGACAAGCACCCACTCTACGCAGGGTTTTTAAACTCACACAATACTTAAATAATCCAATTTCATATTATTTATAATGTCTTTTTCTTCTTCTGTTGGATTGAATTTACTATAAGCAATCTCTAAGGCCCTTAAGGAAGGGATAAGGCTAATCGCAGCAATATTTTCAAATTTTTTACTGTTCCAAATGGTGATTTCTTTAAGTTTGCTTGCGCTTTTAAAAATTTCAAAATCAATCGGCATGGCGATGTTATTAATAAACAGGCATTCCAACTCACTCAGATCAATGATCGATAATAAAGATTGCTTTTTGTGGAAATTATATAAAATGGACAGGCCAGTTAATTGTAATTCGCTTAAGATCGATAAATCCAGCTTGGTGGAAATACTTTCTAATTGTAAGTATTTAACTTGTTTTAAAAAACCAATCTTGCTTAGATCATTCTTAACTCTGTCTTCCAAGTTAATGGAAAATGCTTCAATATTTTTTGGAATATCTGTATTAATCAAACGGTGATTATAGGCCATAACTCTTAATCTTTTTAGATTGATGAATTTGCTACAATCAATGTCAATCATGGTGCTTATATCATGAGAATGTGTGATATCTAATAGGGTTAAATTTTGCAAAAATTCCGATTGAGTGAATTTTTCATCAAGAAAAAAGTTAATTGGAAGGGACAAATAAGAAACCTGCTTGGTTTTATAAAACCATTCAGGTACTTCATGAGTTGAAAAATCTCCCATGCTTCTTATAAATCTAATATTTTTTATCTTATTTAAGATACTTTGGTTAGGGATTTCATCTATAAAAATATAGTTTTCTTGATGTTTTCCATACTCATCGGTTAAATTAACATTTCTATGTAGCACATGAAAAATATCTTTATTTTTGCCGCTGATCATTTGTGGGTTGTTTAGCGGATTTCTAATCGGTTGA
Organism: Pasteurellaceae bacterium RH1A; assembly: GCA_012221805.1. Classification (NCBI taxonomy): domain Bacteria; kingdom Pseudomonadati; phylum Pseudomonadota; class Gammaproteobacteria; order Pasteurellales; family Pasteurellaceae; species Pasteurellaceae bacterium RH1A. The sequence continues at coordinate 2,272,664 of CP015195.1, forward strand.
TATGGTCTATTCACTAAGTTTACCCTCTTTTAAAGATTGGGGGAAAAAATGCTTAATGAGCATCTCTTCTTAAAAGCCTTTAAAGCTAGCTTATAAGAGGATAATACCAAGAGGAAGGATAAAAATAAAGGAAATATAAATGGTGCCCGAGGCCAGACTTGAACTGGCACGCCCCGAAAGGCGAGGGATTTTAAATCCCTTGCGTCTACCGATTCCGCCACTCGGGCACAATACGAAAGAATTTGGAGCGGGAAACGAGGCTCGAACTCGCGACCCCGACCTTGGCAAGGTCGTGCTCTACCAACTGAGCTATTCCCGCATAGGTAAGATAGATGAAATGGTGCCCGAGGCCAGACTTGAACTGGCACGCCCCGAAAGGCGAGGGATTTTAAATCCCTTGCGTCTACCGATTCCGCCACTCGGGCACAATAAGAAAAAATTGGAGCGGGAAACGAGGCTCGAACTCGCGACCCCGACCTTGGCAAGGTCGTGCTCTACCAACTGAGCTATTCCCGCTTTTTTGTCTCTGCTGTGCAACAGAAAACGAGGCGTATTTTAGCGTGTTAAAAAATTTCGTCAAACCTTATTTGCAAAAAATTGTTTGGATGATGAAAATTTATTGATATTTTCGCTAAAAATTCATCAAAGAGCGGATCTTGGCCGAAAAATAGGCAAAATTCCAAGCAAAAAAGGGGTTGTTGGCTGTTTTCCTGAAATCTTGCTTAAATTTAACTCAACAGATCCGACAAGTCAGCTTACACTTGTTCGCTGAATTGAAAGGGCGTATGATGGCCCTCATTCAAAAAGGCTGAAAATAAGGCCTTTTTTCTTATCATATAAAGGAAGAATTCATGAACACCTGTACACCCAACATCAAACCAAGCTATACCTACGAAGATCTATTAGCATCAGGGCGGGGCGAGCTTTTCGGCAAAGAAGGCCCACAATTACCTGCACCCACCATGCTGATGATGGACAGAATCACCCGTATGAGCGAAACCGAGGGCTTGTTTGAAAAGGGTTACATTGAAGCAGAATTAGACATTCACCCAGACCTGCCTTTCTTCGGCTGCCACTTTATTGGCGACCCTGTTATGCCAGGCTGCTTGGGCTTAGATGCCATGTGGCAGCTGGTCGGCTTCTATTTAGGCTGGATTGGCGGCAAGGGCAAGGGCCGGGCCTTGGGCGTGGGTGAGGTTAAATTTACCGGCCAAATCCTCCCAACCGCTAAAAAAGTCATTTACCGCATTAATATGAAGCGGGTCATTAACCGTAAATTGGTCATGGGCATGGCCGATGGTGAAGTGGAAGTGGATGGCCGTGTGATTTATACGGCAACCGATCTGAAGGTCGGCCTCTTCCAAGATACCAGCGCTTTCTAAGCATAGCAAAATCCCCCAAGTTGAGCATTTGGGGGATTTTTGTTTTTAGGCCCGGCTTATATAATCGCTGGAGCAGACCCATTTATAGGTAGTCAGCGCTTCCAAGCCCATAGGCCCCCGGGCGTGGAGTTTTTGGGTACTAACTGCCACTTCTGCCCCCAGGCCAAACTGGCCGCCATCAGTAAAGCGGGTGCTGGTATTAACATAAACCGCTGCACTGTCCACCGCTCGCACAAAGGCCTCAGCCATTTGTGGGTTCTGGGTCAAAATGCCATCAGAATGCTGGCTGCTGTATTCCCGAATATGGGCCAGGGCTGCTGCAAAATCCTCTACCACCACCACGTTAAGATGGGTTGAAAGCCATTCCTGCCGTAATTCCTCATCTTTGACCGGCTCAACCTTGGCTCCGGCCTGGCTGAGAATCCTGCAAGCGGTCGGGCAGGCGTGAAAACCTGCAATTTTTTGGCCCAGTTCTTGGGCTAGACGCGGCAGAAATGTTTCTGCAATGGAGGCCTGAACCAAGAGGGTTTCTAGGGTATTGCAGGTGCTTGGCCGCTGGGTTTTTGCGTTTTCAATCAAGGGGATAGACTTAATCAGGTCAGCCGTTTCTTCCACAAAGAGATGGCAGATGCCAATTCCGCCCACAATCACGGGAATGGTGGCGTGCTGTTTGCAAAGTTCCTGCAACTTGGCCCCGCCCCGAGGGATAATCATATCTACATATTTGTCGAGTTTGAGCAAGTCCATGACCAACTGGCGATCAGGATCGGTAATGGCCTGCACAGCCGCACTTGGCAACCCCGCCTCTTCCAAGGCCTGCTGGATAACTTCCACCAAGACCTTGTTGGTATGCTGGGTTTCGCTCCCGCCCCGCAGGATAACCGCATTGCCGGTTTTGAGGCAGAGGCTGGCCACATCCACCGTGACATTAGGCCGGGCCTCATAAATCGTGCCAATCACCCCAAGCGGAGTGGCGACACGTTGAATTTGTAAACCGCTATCCAGCCGCCCGCCATCTAAGATCTTGCCCACAGGATCGGCCAGGCTAATGACCTGGCGGACATCATTGGCAATGCCCTGCAAGCGGGCTGGGGTTAAAAGTAAGCGGTCAATCAAGGCCTCGCTCAAGCCCCTGTTTCGGGCGGCTTTAATATCCTTGCAATTTTCGGCCAAAATTAGCCCGCTTGTGGCCTCTAATTTATCCGCAATCAGCGCCAGGGCCTGGTTTTTTTGCTGGGAAGAAAGCTGGGCCAGCTCAAATGCGGCCTGCTTGGCCGCTTTTCCCAGTTGAATCAGATCTGTCATGGTTATTCCTCGTAAAAAATTTCCTAAAAATTACCTGACAAGCCTCAATTTGTCGAGCTTTAAAATAAATTTGTGACATGGATCGAGAAATTGTGCGAGCCTTATCGCTTTTTTAGTCAGCTTTTCTTAAAATAAGAGCGTATGCGTGTTTGGAGGTAAGCAACGAAATGAGCCAACTGTATGAGGATTTGATGGAGGCCGCAGAGGCTATGGAGCAATATTTACAGGATCAAATTCCCCTCAAAACGATCAAACGTTCACAGCTTGATCCCATGGATATTTTGCCTGATGAGGTGACGGCAGAACAATCCATCCAACCTTCGAACTAATCGCAAGAATTTAAAAACACTGTAAAAATTTACTTGACTGTATATGTAGGCAGTATATTATAGGCAGGTATTTTACGAACCTATGCGTTAAGGATTTATTATGGCAGCAGAGAAAAAAACAAAAAAACAACCGGCAGTAGAACAGATCACCAATCCAGAGGACAGAGAAAAGGCCCTGTCCGCAGCCCTGGCTCAAATTGAAAAGCAGTTTGGTAAAGGCTCGATCATGAAATTGGGCAATACACCAAAATTGGATATTGAGTCAGTTTCAACAGGTTCTATTGGCCTAGACTTAGCCTTGGGCATTGGCGGCCTGCCAATGGGGCGGATTGTAGAAATCTTCGGGCCGGAATCCTCGGGTAAAACCACCCTTACCCTCTCTCTTATTGCCCAGGCCCAAAAGGCCGGTAAAACCTGTGCCTTTATTGATGCCGAGCACGCCCTAGACCCAATCTACGCCCGCAACCTAGGTGTGGATACTGATGAGCTTTTAATTTCCCAGCCAGATAATGGGGAGCAGGCTCTGGAAATCTGTGATGCCCTAGTGCGTTCAGGTGCAGTGGATGTGGTTATCGTGGACTCGGTTGCAGCACTTACTCCAAAAGCCGAAATTGAAGGCGACATGGGCGACTCCCACATGGGCTTGCAGGCACGACTTATGTCCCAAGCCCTGCGTAAGCTCACGGGTAACATCAAAAATGCCAACTGCTTGGTAGTCTTCATCAACCAGATCCGCATGAAAATTGGTGTCATGTTTGGCAATCCTGAAACTACCACTGGTGGTAATGCCCTTAAATTCTATGCCTCCGTACGTTTAGACATTCGCCGTGCCGGTGCGGTTAAAGATGGCGATGATGTGATTGGTAACGAAACCAAAGTAAAAGTCGTGAAAAACAAGGTGGCTCCGCCATTCCGTGAAGTCCTCTTTGACATTATTTATGGCCAAGGCATTTCCCGTGAGAGTGAGATCCTCAACTTTGCGGTTGAGCAAAAAATGATTGAAAAATCAGGTGCCTGGTTCTCCTATCAAGGCAAGAAAATCGGTCAAGGTAAGGCCAATGCCCTTAAATGGTTGAAGGAAAACGTGGAAGAAGCACAAAAACTCGAGGAAGCATTACGTGCCAAACTCATGAGTTCGCCACAAAGTTTTAACGTAACCCCAAAAGCGGCTGACGAAGAGGCCGAGATTGTGGAGTTGAACGGCTCTGACTATAACGAAAACGAGTTTTAGCTAAACGGCCCCACGGCCTGTGGGGCTAAATAGTTTGATGATGCAAAAATATTCTGCCACCCAATATCTAGTTTATCTATTAGCCCGCCGAGATTACAGCGAGCAGGAACTGCGCCAGCGGCTCAAGCGTAAGGAGTATTCCGAGCAAGAGGCTGAAGAGGCCCTGGCCAAGGCCCAGGAACATAACTGGCAAAGCGATGTGCGTTTTTGTGCAACCTATGTTCGCTCCCGCTCCCAGCAAGGCTATGGCCCCCGCCGTATTCAGCAGGAACTCTACCACAAGGGCATTGCCCAATGGTTGATTGAACAAACCTTGGAAGAGGCTGAAATTGATTGGTATGAGCTGGCAGAGTATCAGTTCAATAAAAAGCGGCCTGAGGTTTGGGACATCAAGGCCAAGCAAAAAATGTGGCGCTTTATGCTGTCCCGTGGCTTTGAAAACGATCATTTCCGAGACTTAATGGATCTAGACTATGATGAGTAAAATCACCTTTTTCAGCCGTTTCGAGGCAGATATTCTAAGCAGGCGTAAAACCATTACCATTCGAGACAGCTCCGAATCCCACTTTCAAGCGGGGCAAAAATTAGCGGTTTTTACAAATGAAACCGACCGGCTCTTTGCCCATATTGAAGTAAAATCCGTCAAGCCCATTACCTTTGATGATTTAACAGAGCAAGAAGCCGCTCAAGAAAATATGAGCTTGGTGCAACTTAAACAGGTTATTCGGGAGATTTACCCTCAAGAAGACGCCCTTTTTGTGATTGAATTTGAATTAGTAGATGAGCCTCTTTAAATCAACCAAACACACAGAAGCCTGCCCAGAATGCGGTGCGGCCCTTCAAATCAAGCGGGGCAAGCAGGGCCTATTCTTGGGTTGCACGGCCTACCCAGCCTGCCATTACCTCAAGCCCCTACAGCAAAACAGCCGCATTCTCAAAACCCTTGATGAAGCCTGCCCCAATGCCAAGCCCCCCTACAACTCAAACAGGGCAGCTTTGGCCTTTTTATTGGTTGCAGTGCCTATCCTGACTGCCATTTTATTGTGCATGAAGAAAGCGAGGCTGAGGAAAGTTTTGATTGCCCTGAATGCAAAAGCCATAAATTAGTGGCCCGCCGAGGCCGTTCGGGCAAGACCTTCTACGGCTGCACGGGCTTTCCCGATTGCAAGTTCACCCTAAGTGCCAAGCCTGTCGCCAAAACCTGTCCCCAGTGTGGTGGGCCTTTAGCCATTCCTAAAAAGCAGGGCTACCAATGTATCAACAAGGCCTGCCAACACCTTTTTAATGATCAAGACCATGAATAATTTTTCCCCTATTGTTGAAGCCCTCCAAGCAGACCAAGTAGTGGCCTACCCCACGGAAGCCGTCTTTGGCCTGGGCTGTAACCCCCAAAGTGAAGAGGCCGTCAGAAAACTCCTGGCCCTTAAACAACGCCCTGAAGAAAAGGGCTTGATTATCCTTGCCCACGACCTTAGCCTGTTTTTACCCTATATTGATGCAAGCCGCTTAGGTGATAAGGAATGGCGGAAGCTTGAAAACGTGGGTGAACAGGCCATTACTTGGATTGTGCCGGCCAAGGCCAGTGTGCCCCGCTACCTCAGGGGCCAGTTTGACAGCATTGCGGTTCGCCTTTGCCACTTGCCTGCTGTGGTAGAACTCTGCCAGGCCACAGGCTTTGCCCTGACCTCGACCAGTGCCAACCTGACAGGCCAGCCCCCCTGCCGCACGGCCGAGGAAGTCCACCAGCAATTCGGCCCAGACTTCCCTGTACTTGATGCGCCTACAGGCGGCAGAAGCAAGCCATCAGAAATTCGTGATATTTTTAGCCAGCATATTTTTCGCCAAGGATAAGCCATGCACCACTACGCCGTCTGGGGCAATCCTATTGCCCAAAGTAAATCCCCCCGCATTCACCAACTTTTTGCCCAACAAGCGGGTAAAAACCTGCAATATCTTGCAAAATTAGGCAGCGAGAGCGAGTTTGAAAAGGAACTTGAAGCCTTTTTCGCCCAGGGTGCCCAGGGCTGTAACATTACCGCCCCCTTTAAGGAGCGGGCCTTCCGTCTTGCCCACCTCCATAGCGAAACCTGCCTCTTGGCTGAGGCCTGCAACACTCTAAAACGTCTAGAAGACGGCAGACTTTATGCCGACAACACAGACGGCAAGGGCTTAAGTGCCGATTTAGCACGCCTGGGCTGGCTTAAGCCCCAACAAAAGGTCTTGATTTTGGGAGCAGGGGGGGCGACCAAGGGCGTCTTGCTGCCTCTCTTACAGGCCCAACAAAACATCACCCTTTATAATCGCACCCATGAGAAAGCGGTTGAGCTGGCCCAAAAATTTGCAAATTTTGGCCAAATCCAGGCCGCTTGTTGGGAAGAATTGGTCAATCAATCCTTTGATCTGATTATCAACGCCACCTCCCTAGGCCTTGCAGGCAAGTGTGTGGAACTGCCGGCCCAACTCCTTAAATCCGCCAAGATCTACGATATGCAATATGCTCTAGGCCAGAATACGCCCTTTTTAAATTATGCCAAAAGCTGTGGCGCAGAAGCCCTGGCTGATGGGCTGGGCATGCTGGTCGGCCAGGCCGCCCATGCCTTTGCCCTCTGGGAGGGGGTTATGCCCGAGATTGAGCCTGTCCTTAAACAGCTTCAGGCGGAAATGTAAGCCGCAACTTTTTCTGCATAAAATTTGATTTAGGTAAAATTCGCCCCTTTTGTGCTAGGAAGCAAAGCCGTAAAATATACCTCTTTTTTACTATTCGAGGTCTTTTTATGCTTTATGCAGAATTTCTCTTTTTACTCTTAATGCTCTATGTCGGCAGTCGCTACGGCGGGATTGGCTTGGGCGTGGTGTCAGGCATTGGCCTGGCCATTGAGGTCTTTATTTTCCGTATGCCGCTGGGTAAGGCACCTGTTGATGTGATGCTCATCATCTTGGCGGTGGTTACCTGTGCATCCATCTTAGAAGCGGCCGGTGGCCTGAAATTTATGCTGCAAATTGCCGAACGGATTTTGCGCAGCAACCCTAAACGGGTAACCCTGCTTGGGCCTATTGTTACCTATGTGATGACCTTTATGCTGGGCACAGGTCATTCGGTCTATTCTGTTATGCCAATCATTGCAGATGTGGCCCTGAAAAATAAAATCCGCCCAGAACGCCCAATGGCGGCGGCTTCTGTAGCTTCGCAATTAGCCATCACCTCCAGCCCCCTTTCTGCGGCAGTGGCTTTCTATCTCACCCAAATTTCAGGCATTCCAGGCTTTGAACAGGTCAGCCTGCTTAATATTATCAGCGTGACCGTGCCGGCCACCTTCTTGGGAACCTTGGCTCTAGCCCTTTACAGTATGCGCCGTGGCAAGGAGCTTGAGGACGATCCAGAATACCAACGCCGCCTGCAAGACCCTGTTTGGCGTGAGCGTATTCTCAATACCACCAACACCACGCTGAATGAGGAACTGCCAAAGGCTGCCAAGCTCTCGGTTTACCTCTTCCTGCTTTCCTTGGTGACCATTGTGGCCATTGCTATGCTGCCAGAAATCCGCACCATTGCTGATGCCAAGAAGCCGATTTCCATGTCTCTGGTCATTCAAATGATGATGCTCTGCTTTGGTGGGATCATCTTGCTTCTGACCAAAACCAACCCACAAACCGTGCCGAATGGCGTGGTCTTTAAATCGGGTATGGTGGCTGCCATCGCCATTTTCGGGATTGCCTGGATGAGTGACACCTACTTCCAATACGCTATGCCAGAATTTAAGGCTGCGGTTACAGGTATGGTAGAACACTATCCATGGACCTTCGCCTTTGCGCTTTTCGCTGTATCGGTGGTAATCAATAGCCAAGCAGCAACAGCGGTTATGATGTTGCCGGTGGGCATTAGCTTGGGCCTAGAACCTGCCCTCTTGGTCGGTTTAATTCCAGCCACCTATGCCTACTTCTTCATCCCTAACTACCCATCAGACATTGCGACCGTAAACTTTGACGTAACCGGCACAACCAAGATCGGCAAATACTACTTCAACCACAGCTTTATGGTGCCAGGTTTAATCGGCGTGATTGTTGCCTGCTTGGTGGGTATGGCCATTGCCAGCGTGGTCATCTAAAAGAAGATTGATCGAAATCAAAACTTGATGGATAATATCCCACATATTGATTATGTGGGATTTTTTATAAAATGAGTGATATTGCAATTCCTCTTATCTTTACCGACGCTGCGGCAAACAAGGTAAAGAGCTTAATTGAAATGGAAGAAAATCCAGACCTCAGACTGCGTGTTTATATTACAGGTGGTGGTTGTAGCGGTTTCCAATACGGCTTCACCTTTGATGACAAGGTCAATGAAGGGGACTTAACCATCGAAAATCAAAGTGTGGGTTTGGTGGTCGATCCAATGAGTTTACAGTATTTGATTGGTGGCACCGTGGACTATGTGGAGGGCTTAGATGGCTCCCGCTTCGTGGTACAAAACCCCAATGCCAGCTCCACCTGCGGTTGCGGGTCTTCTTTCAGTATTTAAAGATGAGATAATCAAAAGCCCAAAGTGTGATGCTTTGGGCTTTTGCTATATGGTTAGATGGAATAATCACTTTCAACCGCTACCTTGGCCTGCATGAGAAACTGCCTAGTGCGGGGTTCCTGCGGGCTTTCAAAAAAGGCCTTGGCCGTGTTTTGTTCAATAATCTTGCCCTCTGCCATCAAAATCACCCTGTCTGCCACTTCACGGGCAAACTGCATTTCATGGGTGACAATAATCATGGTCCAGCCCTCTTGGGCTAGTAATTTTAAGGCTTGTAAGACCTCGCCCACTAATTCTGGGTCAAGTGCAGAAGTCGGTTCATCCAATAAAATAACCTCTGGCTCTACTGCCAAGGCCCGGGCAATGCCCACTCGTTGCTGCTGGCCGCCTGAGAGCTGAGAGGGGTAGAGATGGGCCTTGTCTTTCAGCCCTACCTTGGCCAAGAGTTCAAGAGCCTTGGCCCTGGCCTCTTCCTTGGATTTCTTCTGTACCACAACCATGCCTTCCATCACATTTTCCAGGGCGGTGCGGTGGGGGAAGAGGTTATATTGTTGGAAGACTATGGAGGTTTTGCGGCGTAGGGTTAGTTCATCCTTTTGGCTGACCTTTTTGCAAAAATCCAGTGATAAATCACCGCTTGTAAAGGCCAGGGTGCCCTGATCGGGGCGTTCTAATAAATTCAGGCAACGCAAAAAAGTGGTCTTGCCCGAGCCTGATGGCCCTAAAATGGCTACCACCTCGCCCTTTTTAAGGCTCAAATCAATGCCTTTGAGTACCTGATTGCTCTTGAAGGATTTGTGGATGTTTTTTATTTCTAGCATGATGAAACCCTCTTACAAATGCCGTGACAATCTGGCCTCTAACCTGCCCTGTAAAAGGGATAAGACAAAACAGAAGATCCAATAAATCAAGGCCGCCTCGGTGTAAATTAGGATAAACTCATAATTGGTGGCCGTGATATTTTGGGCTACACGGAAAAGTTCTGTCACCAAAACCAGAGAGGCCAGCGAGGTATCCTTAACCGTGCTGATAAAGGTATTGGCCAGGGGCGGCACTGATACCCGCAGGGCCTGGGGCATAATGGTGCGGCTAAAGGCTTGAAAATAGTTCATGCCAATGGCGTAAGAGGCCTCCCACTGGCCCTTGGGAATAGACAAAATGGCTGCTCGCACCGTTTCCGAAGCATAAGCCCCGATATTGAGGGAGAAAGCAATAATGGCCGTTGGGAAGGGCTCCAACATAATGCCCACTTCCGGCAGGCCATAAAAGATAATGAAGATTTGCACCAACATAGGCGTGCCACGAATGATAGACACATAAACCCGGCAGAGCAACTGCAAGGCCTTGATGAGGGGGCTGTCGCTGGGCATGGTACGCACCACGGCTACCAGCAGGGCAATGAGCAGGCCACTAAAAAAGGAGATGACCGCAAGGGGAATAGTGTAAAGGATTGTGGCTTCCAGCATAGGCAAAAACGAGCTGATGACCTCATCAGCTCGTTGTGCGTTCATAAAGGGAAGCGAGGCTAAAAAGCTATTTAGTGACATCGTCGCCGAACCATTTGATAGAGAGTTGCGATAATGTACCCTCTGCTTGGAGTTCTTGCAAGGCCTTATCAAACTTTGCAATCAACTCGTCTTCGCCTTGAAGGAAAGTGAAGTGAGAACCCACGCTTTCATCCGCCTTGACTGCAATTTTTAAGCCTGCATTTGGGTGTTGCTTGAAATAATCCAAGACGGCAATTTGGTCATTGACGGTGGTTTCTACCCGCCCTTGTTTTACCAGCTCTAGGTTTTGTGCCAGGCTATCCACCGTGACTAAAACCGCCCCATTTTCACGGGCCAAGGCCGTATAGTTGCTGGTGAGGGATTGGGCAGATTTTACCCCCTTAAGATCGGCAAAGGATTTGATCTTGTCGTTATCAGCACGGGTAACAATAACCGCACGAGAAAGATTATAAGGCAGGGAGAAGCTGTATTTTTTCTTGCGTTCCTCGGTTGCCCCCACTTGGTTGGCAATCACATCAAAACGTTTGGCATTAAGGCCTGCGAACATGGCATCCCACTGGGTTTCCTTAAACTCAACCTTGAGGCCCAGTTTATCGCCGACTGCTTGGATAACCTCAATATCATACCCTGTTAATTTGCCCTCCTTATCGTGGAAGGTAAAAGGAGCATAGGTGCCTTCGGTGCCAACCAGCAAGGTTTTGGTTTGTTCCACACGGTCACTGATTGGGCCAGCATGGACTGTAAGAGCGGTCAAGGCAAGGCCTGCACTTAAGAAGAGTTTGCTTAAAAGGGCTTTTTTCATTGTGATTTCCTATAAATAAAGTCTGAAAGATAGGTGGATTATAGGCAAACAAAAAAGGAAGGCCAATAGCCTTCCCTTATTTTATATAACTTTTGGTTATATTACTCTGCCCTGAGCGACATTTCCCCAATGGCAAAGGCGCTTATCTGCCCATCTTGCTCCAGCAGCAATTCGCCCTTGGCGTTAATGCCCTTGGAAATGCCGTGGATTTCGGTTTGTTCTGTAACCAGTTTTACCGCTTGATTAAAAAAGACATCAAAGCCCTGCCAGTCGGCCACATAGGGGGCAAAGCCTGTGGTGGGGTAGGTGCTTAGAGCGGTTTGTAATCGCTTGGCCAGGGTGGCGACCAGTTGGTTGCGATCTAACTGGTAGCGGGATAAGTCTGCCCAGGCCTGGGTGACTACACTTTCATCCACCTGCTTCATGCCTAGATTGAGGCCAATGCCGATAACCAGGTAAATACCAGACTTGTCCACCTTACTTTCAATCAGGATCCCGCCCATCTTCTTGCCCTGGTAGTAGATATCGTTGGGCCACTTGATCTGGATCTGCTCAACCTCCAACTCCTCAAAGGTTTGGGCAATCACCAAAGCGACTACTAGGCTAAGAGAAGAAAGATCCTGGACCTGGCTGTTGTAACGCCAGAGCATGGAAAAATAGAGGTTTTGAGACAGGGGCGAATACCACTGCCGGCCCGCCGGCCCCGGCCTGCGGTTTGGCTTTCGGCCAGGCAGAGGGAGCCGGATTCAAAGGCCTGATAGTGTTCCAGCAAATAGGCATTGGTGGAGTTGATCTCATCGAATATAAAGACCCCGCCCTGGGTCAGAGCGGCTTCGATTTGGGCTTGGTTAAAGCGGCTCATCGGGTGGTGGCCTCGCTGTCCACCTCGCCTGTCGCCCCCATAAAGCGGACTTCTGGGTGGAGTTCTACCCCGAATTTTTCCCGTACCTGACGGCGAACTTCACGGGCCAAGTCGGCCACATCTTTTCCTACCGCATTTTCCTTGTTAATCAGTACCAGGGCCTGCTGGGTATGGACAGCTGCCCCGCCTACCTGGAAGCCCTTGAGGTTGCATTGGTCAATCAACCAGCCAGCCGGCAGTTTGACCGAGCCATCGGCCTGTAGATAATGGGGGATGTTGGGGTAAGCGGTCTGAATTCGCTCAAAATCTGCAAAAGCCACCACTGGGTTCTTAAAGAAGCTGCCGGCATTGCCAACCTGATCTGGGTTGGGCAGCTTAGATTGGCGAACCGCACACACTTCCTCAAAGACAGCTTGAGGGGTGACGGTTTGCGGATCTAAATTGGCCAGCGAACCATAGCTGAGGACAGGCTGCCAAGCCTTGGCCAGCTTAAGGCCAACGGCTACAATGGCGTAACCTTCCTTGTACTGGTGTTTGAAGATGCTTTCACGATAGCCAAATTGGCATTGGTCAGCCGTCAGGCGGAAGGTTTCCCCCGTCTTTAAATTGAGCACCTCCACATAGTCGCAGACCCGCTCAAATTCCACCCCATAGGCCCCGATATTTTGAATGGGGGCGGAACCCACACAGCCTGGGATAAGGGCCAGGTTTTCTAGGCCTGCCATACCTTGGGCTAAGGTCCACTGCACTAACTCGTGCCAGTTTTCCCCGCCTGCCACATGGAGGTAGTGGAAGTCAGTATCTTCTTTATGCTCAATGCCCTTAAGGCGGTTGATGATCACCTTGCCTAAAAAGTCCTCTAAAAACAGGACGTTACTGCCCTGGCCTAGGAGTAAGACAGGTTGGTTTTCTGCCTGGGCAGCCTGCCACTGACTTAATAATTGCTGGGCCGTTTCAACCTCAGCAATATGATTGGCCTTGGCCGGCAGGTGAAAGGTGTGGAAGGGGGTGAGGGATTGGTTCATGTTATTGCCTTAGTTTGACCTCAAGCTGGCTTTCGCTCCACCCGCTTGCGGGGGAGCTGCCGAAGGCTGAGGGGGGGAATTACAAAATAAGCGGGTAGATTTTGGATAAAATTTGCAAAAAAGCAAGTATTTTCAACCGCTTGTCTAATTAACTATCGCCCCCCTCCGCCTTTGGCACCTCCCCCGTGAACGGGGGGAGGGAAGGAGATAAGGGCGTAAAAATTAAGTTCGGATATACCCATCATAAATATGGGTGGCATCGCCTGTCATATAGAGCGGATGGCCGACACCGGCCCATTCGATCTGAAGCGTACCGCCTGGTAAATCCACTCGCACAGACGGATCCAAGAGGCCTTGCATAATCCCAACCGCTACCGCCCCGCAGGCCCCGCTGCCGCAGGCCTGGGTTTCACCTGCACCACGTTCATAGACCCGCAGCTTGATATGGTTGCGGTTGATCACCTGCATAAAGCCGATATTGGCCCGCTCGGGGAAGCGTTCGTGGCTTTCCAGTAGGGGGCCAAGTTCGTTTACAGGAGCAGTTTCAAGGTCGTCCACTTGAAGAACGCAGTGGGGGTTGCCCATGGAAACCACGCCACAGAGGACGGTTTGCAGATCGGTACGCAGAATATAGTTCTTCTCGAATTTATTGGCGGTAAAAGGCACCTGAGCTGGCTCCCAAATGGGTTCGCCCATATTAACCCGCACCTGATCATTATCTTTCAGGCTTAAGACCATCTTACCCTTGGCCGTGCTGACCTTGATGTCTTTTTTGTTGATAAGGTTTTTTAGGGTCACAAAGCGGGCGAAACAACGGGCGCCGTTGCCGCACTGGGAAACCTCGCTGCCGTCAGCATTGAAGATGCGGTAGTGGAAGTCCAGTTCTGGATCGTAGGGTGGTTCGACTAATAATAGTTGATCGAAGCCAATACCACGATGGCGGTCGGCCCATTGGCGAATCAGATCTGGAGTCAGGTAAACGTTTTGGGTGACGCCATCGATGACCATAAAATCATTACCCAGCCCGTGCATTTTGGAAAATTGCATATTGTGTCCTTTCAAATTTACAACCATCAACGAATTTCTTGATCTAGGTTATGGCTGCCACTTGGGTTTATTGCTATCATTAGCCTGTTTATAACAGGTCTATTTACCCTATTCTATCATTTAAACTTAAAAAGGTAACAATATGTCTGCGATGTTTTTATTGCAATTCGCCATTGTCTTGGTGTGTATCTTAATCGGGGCCCGGGTCGGCGGGATCGGCTTGGGCGTCTTTGGTGGCCTTGGCTTGGCCATCTTGTCCTTCGTCTTTGGGCTAAAACCCGCCAGTTTGCCAATTGACGTGATGTTTATGATTATGGCCGTGGTGGCCGCAGCCGCTGCTATGCAGGCTGCTGGTGGTTTGGATTATATGATCAAAATCGCCACCAACATCCTACGCCGTAACCCGAAATACATCACCTTTATCGCTCCACTGGTTACTTGGACTTTCACCGTGCTTGCGGGAACAGGCCACGTTGCCTACTCAGTGCTGCCTGTGATTGCAGAGGTCAGCCGCCACAACGGCATTCGCCCAGAGCGTCCGCTTTCTATGGCCGTGATTGCCTCCCAGTTCGCCATTGTGGCCAGCCCGATTGCGGCAGCCGTGGTGGCCGTGGTGGCCTTCCTAGAGCCACAGGGCATTACCCTGGGTAACGTGCTAGGCGTAACCATGCCAGCAACCATTTTAGGCTTGGCCTTGGCCTGTGTCTTTGTTAATAAAATGGGCAAAGAGTTGAAAGACGACCCAATTTATTTGGCCCGCCTGCAAGACCCTGAATACGTTAAGGCCAACCAAGCCAACGTTAAAATGGACGACATCCAAATCAGTCCAACGGCTAAAACCTCGGTTGGCCTCTTCCTCTTTGGTGCCTTGTTAGTGGTCTTGATGGGGGCTATTCCATCCCTGCGTCCTGTCTTTGATGGCAAACCAATGGGTATGGCTCACACCATTGAAATCGTGATGTTGTCTATCGGTGCCTTGATTATTCTTTTCTGCAAACCAAATGGCGATGCCATTACTAAAGGTTCAGTCTTCCATGCGGGTATGCGGGCGGTGATTGCCATTTTCGGCATTGCCTGGTTGGGCGACACCCTCATGCAGGCCCACATGACTGAAGTCAAAGAAATGGTTAAGGGCTTGGTGGAAACGGCTCCGTGGGCCTTTGCCTTCGCACTCTTTGTA
Source organism: Pasteurellaceae bacterium RH1A (assembly GCA_012221805.1). Taxonomy (NCBI): domain Bacteria; kingdom Pseudomonadati; phylum Pseudomonadota; class Gammaproteobacteria; order Pasteurellales; family Pasteurellaceae; species Pasteurellaceae bacterium RH1A. Next base: position 2,287,854 of record CP015195.1, read on the forward strand.
TTATCTGTGTTAGTTAATAGCCAAGGGGCTACGGTGGCTACCCTCTTCCCATTAGGGGTTGCTTTAGGGATTGAACCTGCCGTGCTTATCGGGGTCTTTGTAGCGGTAAATGGTTACTTCTTCGTGCCAAACTACGGCCCAATCATTGCCTCCATCGACTTCGACACCACAGGCACCACCCGCATTGGTAAGTTTATCTTTAACCATAGCTTTATGATCCCAGGCCTGCTTAGTATGGTCTTTAGTATTGCCTTTGGTCTCTTATTCGCCAATATCCTACTCTAACAAGCGGTTGATTTTGTGAACTAAGTTGCAAATTTGGCATAAGGCTGTTGATCTGCTACCCTAACTAAACTAGAGTAGCTGGCAACAGCCTTTTTCTTAGGAGGAAAAATGAAATATACACTCACTGCCGCAGCCCTCTTGGTGCTTTCCCCAGCCTTATTTGCACAAAATAAGGACAGTTGGTTCGATAATTACCACGAGAGCACCTCCCAAACCTTAGACGGTTGGGCTAGGTCCATTGATGGCTGGATTGCCGAGCCAGACCCAGACCGCCCAGCCACGGCCAACCTGCGTTTTATGCTAGATAACCAATGGAACCGCTATGATGGCTACTCAATCAAGCCCCGTGTGCGGGCTAAAATCCGCCTGCCTTCCCTGAAAAAACGCTGGAGCCTGGTGATTGGGGATGATGACTTAGACAACCAAAACCGTGACAAAACCAATGTTTACCCCAACTATCACGGCCTTGAGAAGGAAAGACACTACGACAGACAACAGGCCCGTAATGATAACGCTTCTGTTGCCCTGCGTTGGTCGAATTTCAGTAAGTCTTGGGGGGTAGATACCGATGCCGATATTGGTTTACGGGCCAGGGGCGATCTTTATCTCCGCTTAAAAGCCAATAAAGAGTGGCGCTTAGATGATGTGACCACCACAAGGCTGGAGCAAATCTACCGCTACGGCGCCAAGAGCCGGCATTATGCTCGCACCAACTTTGAGGTCAAACGCTACTTGGCTGACAATTTCTTCGTGGCCAACCACCTCTTTTTAGACTATCGCCACAATAAAAAAGACGAATCCCTCTGGTGGGGCAATAGCCTCTACGGCCAGCACCATTTTGCCAACCACAAGCGCCTTAATTATGGGGTTTTAGTTGGCGGGCCAATTCGGCATAAGGCGGCCAAGCTTAACGGCTACGGGCCTTTTGTCAGCTGGCGCCAGCCTATTTACCGTGACTGGCTCTTCTTACAGACCGAATTAAATTACTACAACAATAAAGAATTGGATCGCAGCCACCACCTAGGCGGCTTTATGCGCTTGGAAGTGATTTTTTAGTTGCAAAAATCTTGCCAAACTAGACCGCTTGCAGGCTATAATAAGGGCATTTTTCGCATCAAGTTTAGGAATAAGTAAAATGTCAGACAAATTTAACGTAAAAACCTTCCAAGGCATGATCTTGGCCCTGCAAGATTACTGGGCCAGCCACGGCTGCACCATTGTTCAGCCCCTGGATATGGAAGTCGGCGCCGGCACCTCTCACCCCATGACGGCACTTAGAGCCTTAGGCCCAGAGCCGATGGCCTTTGCCTATGTGCAGCCTTCCCGCCGCCCAACAGACGGCCGCTATGGCGAAAACCCAAACCGTTTGCAGCACTACTACCAATTCCAGGTGGTGATTAAGCCTTCGCCAGACAATATTCAAGAGCTCTATCTCGGCTCCCTTAAAATGCTGGGCTTTGACCCAACCCAAAACGATATCCGCTTTGTGGAAGACAACTGGGAAAACCCAACCTTGGGCGCCTGGGGCCTAGGCTGGGAGGTTTGGCTAAACGGCATGGAAGTGACCCAATTTACCTACTTCCAACAGGTGGGTGGCCTAGAATGTCGCCCAGTAACAGGTGAAGTCACCTATGGCCTGGAGCGTTTGGCCATGTATATTCAGGGCGTGGACAGCGTTTATGACCTGGTTTGGTCAGACGGCCCGCTAGGCAAAACCACCTACGGTGATGTCTTCCACCAAAATGAAGTGGAGCAGTCCACCTACAACTTTGAATATGCCGATGTGGACTTCCTCTTCCAATGCTTCGAGCAGTATGAAAAAGAGGCCAAGGCCCTTTTAGAACTGGAAAAACCTTTGCCACTGCCAGCCTATGAGCGGATTTTAAAGGCCGCCCACAGCTTCAACCTTTTAGATGCCCGCAAGGCCATTTCCGTGACCGAACGCCAGCGTTATATCCTGCGCATTCGCACCCTGACCAAGATGGTGGCCGAAGCCTACTACGCCAGCCGTGAGGCACTGGGTTTTCCAGGGTGTAAGGCTTAATCCTTTTAGATCACCTCTGCCCCCCTCAGCCCTTCGGGCAGCTCCCCCCGCAAGCGGAGGGAGCGAAAGCTTGTAAAGATCGCTTTCCTCCACCCGCTTGCGGGGGGAGGTGCCGAAGGCGGAGGGGGTAAATACTTACTCAAACCCCTTTTTCTGATCAACCAGCGGAAAAGGATTAACCGCTGTCCTATCCCATTCATAAATCCCATAATGCAGGTGGGGCGGTGTGCCCTTGGCATTGCCGGTGTCGCCCACATAGCCGATAATATGGCCTGCTGGAATGATTTTAAAGCGATGTAAGTCTTCAGCCACGCTGTCTAAATGGGCATAGTAGTGCCACATAAGCCCCTCGCCCAAGACGGTCACAAAAATCCCACCCAAACGGCTTTCCCCAATCCTCATAACCACACCTCTGGTCGTGCTTTGAATGGGCGTGCCCCGCTTGGCGAAAATATCCACGCCCTCATGCAGCCGTCCGCCACCCCGAGGGGCGTGCCAGGTGTCGATAAAAGAGCGGCCCTGAACAGGGTTGGGCAGGCTTTGGGCTGTCGGCGGCTTGCCTATAAACCAGACGGCTGCCAGGCTAAGTAGGAGGCCTAAAAGGGCCAAAGATAAGATGATTTTTTTCATAGCTCCTCCAATTTGGGCCGATTGTAACAGAAAATCCCAAGCAACCAAGCGGCAAAAATAATTGCCCTTAAAAGCCATAATTGCCTTGCTAAAACCGCCTTTAAAATGCCATAATGCCCCGTTTTTTGTGCGTGTAATCTATTTGCAAAAAATCGCCAAAAACACCCCGCTTGTCACTTGAAAAGCAAGCCTAAGTGGTTGATTATGCAGTCAAAATTTTGAGTGTTAGACATAATGACCGCCGATTTTCGCCTAAGTTGAGAGTCGTGAGATTGACAAAACCTAAGCGAGTATTGACAGAATAACGATATAACAATGAGAAAACACAATGAAAAGAATGTTAATCAACGCAACCCAAAAAGAGGAGTTGCGGGTTGCCCTGGTTGATGGGCAACGTCTCTTCGATTTAGATATCGAAACCCCAGGACACGAGCAGAAAAAAGCCAACATCTATAAGGGAAAAATTACTCGTGTTGAACCCAGTCTTGAAGCTGCCTTCGTTGATTACGGGGCAGAACGCCACGGTTTCCTGCCACTAAAAGAAATTTCTCGGGAATACTTCCCTGAAGGCTATGTCTTCCAAGGCCGCCCCAATATTCGTGACATCATCAGCGAGGGTGCTGAGGTTATCGTTCAGGTCGCCAAGGAAGAACGGGGCAACAAGGGTGCAGCCCTGACTACCTTTATCTCCCTGGCAGGTAGCTATCTGGTTTTAATGCCTAATAACCCAAGAGCCGGTGGGATTTCTCGCCGCATTGAGGGCGATGAGCGTTTAGAACTCAAAGAAGCCCTAGACTGCCTAGATGTGCCTGATGATGTGGGCTTGATTGTGCGTACCGCAGGTGTGGGCAAGTCGCCAGAAGAGTTGCAGTGGGACTTAAAAGTGCTCCTGCATCACTGGGAAGCCATCAAAAAAGCAGCAGAATCTCGCCCAGCACCTTTCCTTATTCACCAGGAAAGCGATGTGATCGTGCGAGCCATTCGGGACTATCTCCGCCGGGATATTGGCGAAATTCTCATCGACAACAAGAAGGTCTTTGAGAAGGCGAAAAACCATATCCGCCTGGTCCGTCCAGACTTTATCAACCGTGTCCGCCTCTATGAGGGCGAAGTGCCACTCTTTAGCCACTACCAAATCGAATCGCAAATCGAATCCGCCTTCCAGCGTGAGGTTCGCCTGCCGTCTGGTGGTTCCATTGTGATTGATGTAACCGAAGCCCTAACCGCTATCGACATCAACTCTGCCCGTTCAACCCGGGGCGGCGACATTGAGGAAACGGCTCTTAACACTAACTTAGAAGCAGCTGATGAAATCGCCCGTCAATTACGCTTGCGGGACTTGGGCGGCCTGGTGGTGATCGACTTTATCGATATGACCCCTGTTCGCCACCAGCGTGAGGTGGAAAACCGTATTCGTGAAGCTACCCGCCAAGATCGGGCCCGCATTCAGTTCGGTCGCATTTCCCGCTTTGGTCTTTTGGAAATGAGCCGTCAGCGTCTCAGCCCATCTTTAAGTGAGGCCTCCAGCCACGTTTGCCCACGCTGCCAAGGCACAGGCAAGGTGCGGGATAATGAGTCCATTGCTCTATCCATTCTTCGCTTGCTGGAAGAAGAGGCCATTAAGGACAATTCTGCCCAGGTTCACGCCATTGTGCCTGTGGAAGTGGCTTCCTACCTACTTAACGAAAAACGCCGAGCCATCAGCGACATTGAAAAACGTCAGGATGTGCAGATTGTGGTCGTGCCAAGCGAAAGCATGGAAACCCCGCACTTCAGCGTTTACCGCCTGCGGGAAAGTGAGATTATCCCAGCCCTCAGCTACGATTTGGCCAAACGCTACCAAGAGCGGGAAGAAGAGCAAAATGTATCGGTAGCCAGCCGTGAAGAAACCTTGGTCACCCGCAATGAGCCGGTGATTACGGTCGAAAGTGTGCTCAACAGCAGTGAGCTTAACCTGCAACCAGCCCCAAGCCCAGTTGAGCCGAAAAAACCATCGCTCTTATGCCGTATTGTGACTGCCATCAAGGGCCTTTTTGCCAAGGAAGAAGAGCAGAAGCCAGTCAAGAAAACGACTAGCCGTAGCCGCAACCAACGTGATCGCCGCAACCCACGCCGTGAACGTTCCCAAACCCGAGCCAACCAGGCCAAGGATGAAACCAAGGCTGCACCGGTTAAGGAGCGTCAGGAAGCTAAAAAACGCCGTGTCGTGGAAGAGGTGGTGGAAGCCCCACGTTCAGAGCGTAACGAACGTGCCGAGGCACCAGCCAAAGAAGCCCAGGTTGCAGAACGCCGCCAACGCCGTGATCTGCGTAAGCGGGTGCGGGTGGAACAAGCACCAGCAGAACAGGCAGAAGCCTCGGTACAGGCTGTAGTCGCCCCAGTGCAAGCGGAGCAAAATCTGCAAAAACCTGCAAAAGTGCAACCGCTTGTCAACCAGGCCAAGGCCCAAAACCCAGAGCCAGCAACTCAAGAGCCAGCTGAAACACCGGTAAGTGAAGAACGCAACGAGCGTGAGGGCAACCGCCAACGCCGCCTGCCTCGCCACCTGCGTGTGGGCAACCAACGCCGCCGTGACGATCGCAAACGCCAAACGGTCACTTCGCCAGTGCCACTAACATCTGCCGTGATGTCGCCAGAACTGGCCAGCGGCAAGGTTTGGGTTCGTTTTGAGGCAGTCCCTGCCAAGGCGGAAGAAAAACCACGCTTCTTGTCGGTAGATGAAATGCTCCAGCAACAAGAGCCAGCCCAGGCAGCAGAAAAGGCTGAAACAGTTGTCAAGGCTCAACCTAATAAGGATGCTACTTCAACTGTGCCTTTTGGTGGTTTTGTGGCTCAGCCGACTGACCGTGATCTGGTTAAAGAAAATCAGGAAAAACGCCAGCATCCTCAAGAGGAAGCCCAGGCGCAAGCCGTCAAGGCCGACAGTAAGTCAGAGGCTCATACTTCAACCGTGCCTTTTGGCGGCTTTGTGACCCAGCCGACCAACCGTGATTTGGTCAAAGAGAAGAACGAGCGGGTTAAGCATAAGCCAGCCCATATCGAAACGGTGGACGAGCATAAGGCCCTGCCTGAGATCGCCCTTTACCAAAGCGATTATGCCTTTGCCGGCAAGCTAGGCACCTTCTCCCGAGCCAGTCACACCAAGGCAGAGGCCACAGTGGCCAGTGCCCCAAGCGAGGAGATTAAAATCCTCCAAGCCCAAGAGTGGAACAACTCCCGTTACTACTTCTATGGCAAGGGCTTCGGCGGCCATTCGAGTGCAGTCAGCCATGTTTATTCGGCTCCAAGAGTGGCGACAAACGATTAAAGTCTTGAAGGCTTAATCAAGCGGTGGAAGCGTAATTATCGTATGCTTCCACCCTTTCTTGTTTTTATGCCCATCTTTACAAAAAATTATTGTGCTGATTATCTAAAACAAAATTTATCGAAAAAACTGCTATTTTTCATATTTTGGTTTTTTATCTCAAAAATAAAATCAAAATCAGCCATTTATACTAGCAAAAGCCAAAATCATCGCGTTTAAAATTATTTTTATCACTTTACTTTTGAGGCTTTCTTGGGCATATTTGCCCAGTATTTTTAGTTTAGAGGTAACTTACTTATGGCAAGTGTAAATTCATCGGTTCCACAACGTGAAACCTTTTCAGGCCGCAAGGCCTTTATCCTTGCTGCTATCGGTTCAGCCGTGGGCTTGGGTAACATTTGGCGTTTCCCTTATACCACCTATGAAAACGGCGGCGGCGCCTTCATTCTTCCTTACCTTATCGCCCTTTTAACGGCCGGTATTCCCCTGCTTTTCTTAGATTATGCCATTGGCCATCGCCACCGTGGCGGGGCGCCCTTGTCCTATCGCCGTTTCAGCCGACACTTTGAAACCTTCGGTTGGTGGCAGGTTATGGTCAATGTTATCATCGGTATTTACTATGCGGTGGTTTTAGGCTGGGCGGCCAGCTATACCTATTTCTCCGTCAATGGCGCCTGGAGCGACAAGCCAATCGACTTCTTTATTGGCGAATTCCTCAAAATGGGTGACATCACCCAAGGGGTTAGCTTTGAGTTTGTTGGCATGGTGACAGGCCCGCTTGTAGCCGCTTGGCTCATTGCCCTTGGCGTATTAGCCCTGGGCGTGCAAAAGGGGATTGCCAAGGCCTCAAGCATCTTAATGCCTATTTTGGTGGTCATGTTTGTTATCTTAGTGGTCTATGCCCTCACATTGCCCGGTGCGGCCAAGGGCTTGGATGCCCTTTTCACCCCAGACTGGGCAAAACTGGCTGACCCAAGTGTGTGGATTGCGGCCTATGGCCAGATCTTCTTCTCATTGTCTATCTGCTTCGGGATCATGATCACCTACGCCTCCTACCTCAAGAAAGATTCAGACCTCACCGGCAGCGGCCTAGTGGTCGGCTTTGCCAACAGTGGCTTTGAATTATTGGCCGGTATCGGTGTGTTCGCAGCCCTGGGCTTTATGGCAACAGTTGCTGGCCAAGAGGTTAGCGAAGTGGCCAAGGGTGGAATTGGCTTGGCCTTCTTTGCCTTCCCAACCATCATTAACCAGGCGCCATTTGGCGAAATCTTGGGCGTGCTCTTCTTCGGCTCCCTCACCTTTGCTGCCTTAACCTCCTTTATTTCGGTTATTGAAGTGATTATTTCAGCCGTTCAAGACAAGCTCAACGTCAGCCGTGTGGCCGTGACCTTTATTGTTGGCCTGCCAATGATGTTCCTTTCTGTCGTTCTCTTTGGCACAACAACCGGCCTGCCGATGTTGGATGTGTTAGATAAGTTTGTAAACTACTTCGGCATCGTGGCCGTGGCCTTTGTGTCCTTGATTGTGATTGTGTCAGACGAAAAATTAGGCGTGCTTGGCCAACACATCAACAAAACCTCTTCCTTCAAGGTCGGTTTCTTCTGGCGCTTCTGCATCGTTTTAACCACCGGCGTCTTGGCCTTTATGCTCTTTAGTGAAGGGGCCAAGGTCTTCAACGAAGGTTATGAGGGCTACCCGAACTGGTTTGTAAACACCTTCGGTTGGGGTATGGCTGTGAGTTTATTAGTGGTTTCCTTCTTGCTCTCCCGCTTAAAATGGAAGAAAGAAGTCTTAGAGGCCCATCAAATTCAAGAGGAAGATTAAGATGAGTACCAGTGCAATTATTATGATGGTTGTTGCCCTATCCATCCTTTGGGGCGGCTTAATTCTAGCGGTAAAACGTTTGCCGAAAGAATAGTGTAAAAAAACCATAAAACATAACCGCTTGTGGGCAACTGCAAGCGGTTTTTTCATGGAAATCCTGCTTGTGAGCGGCCGCTTCTTTGCGTAAAATGGTGGCCAATTATTCCTTTCAACGAGTGCCATGTTAAGCCATAAAAAAATCCTGGTGGGCATTACAGGCGGGATTGCCGCCTATAAGACCATCGAACTTATCCGCCATTTTAAAACCGCCAATGCAGAGGTGCGGGTGGTCTTAACCCCTGCGGCAGAAGCCTTTGTCACCCCGCTTACCTTGCAGGCCATTTCAGGCAATGCGGTTTCCACCTCCTTGTTAGACCCTCAGGCTGAACTGGCCATGGGCCATATTGAGCTGGCCAAGTGGGCGGATTTGGTTGTGATTGCTCCAGCCTCGGCCGACTTTATTGCCCGTCTCAATCTGGGCCTGGGCAACGATCTCCTTTCCACCCTTTGCCTGGCCACGCCTGCCCCCCTCATGCTGGCACCAGCCATGAACCAGCAGATGTACAAGCGGCCATCTGTGCAGCGAAATTTGCAAGGCTTGGTTGAGGATGGTGTTGAACTGATCGGCCCCAATAGCGGCTTTCAGGCCTGTGGCGATGTGGGCAAGGGCCGAATGGCCGAACCTAGCGAGATTTTTGAAGCGGTTTGTAAGCACTTTCAGGGCAAGCAAGACCTGGCTCACTTGCATATTGCGATTACTGCCGGCGGCACCCGTGAGGCCATTGACCCCGTGCGTTATATTTCCAACCACAGTTCAGGCAAGATGGGCTATGCCATCGCATCTGCTTTCGCTAAACGGGGAGCCAAGGTCAGCCTAATTTCAGGCCCTACCAATCTGGCCACGCCAGCTCATGTGGATCGCTTTGATGTGGTTTCCGCCCAGGAGATGTTGCAAAAAGCGGAGGAAATCGCCCCGCTTGCAGATATCTTTATCGGCTGTGCGGCGGTAGCTGATTACCGTGTGGCTGAGGTAGCTGACCAGAAAATCAAGAAAACCGATGACAATGGGGAGCTGACCCTAAAACTGGTCAAAAACCCCGATATTATCGCCAGCATCGCAGCCATGGAGACAAACCGCCCCTTTGTAGTGGGCTTTGCCGCTGAAACCCAGAATGTGGCAGATTACGCCAAAGCTAAGCGAGAGCGTAAGAACTTGGACTTAATTTGTGCAAATGATGTGTCAGGCGGCCAAGTCTTTAACGCTGATCAAAACGCTCTTCAACTCTTCTGGCATAATGGGGAAAAAGCCTTGCCGCTGATGAGTAAGGAGAAGTTGGCGGAAGTGTTGGTGGAGGAGATTATTTCACGCTACCAATCCATTCACTGATGGCGCCAGCGTCCTCGCTGGTGCCTTAGCTTTATTAGCACTAGCCTGGAGGCTGGCGCTATCAAAAGCGAAAATATAGATTATAGAAAATATAAGGGACAATACATAAATGAAACAAATCGACTTAAAAATTTTAGACAGACGGATTGGCAGTGAATTTCCCCTGCCGGCCTATGCCACAGAGGGTTCGGCAGGCTTGGACTTACGAGCCTTGATCGATGGCCCGATGACGGTAGAAGCCGGCCAAACCGTGCTAATCCCAACCGGGATTTCTATTTATATTGCAGACCCCAATCTGGCGGCAGTGATTTTACCCCGCTCAGGCCTGGGCCATAAGAATGGGATTGTTCTGGGCAATTTGGTGGGTTTGATTGACTCGGATTACCAAGGCCCGCTCATGGTTTCTCTTTGGAACAGAAGCGAGCAGCCCTTTACTGTTGAGGTGGGCGACCGCATTGCCCAGCTGGTCTTTGTGCCGGTGGTGCAAGCTTCTTTTAACATCGTTAATGACTTCGCCCAAACCCAGCGGGGCGAGGGTGGATTTGGCCATTCAGGGAAGCAGTAATGACAGAGCCAAAGGTAAAAATGCCGAAGAAATCGGTCAAAGAACGCCGCCAGCAGGTGCTGGAAGTTTTGGTGGGCTTGCTCAACTCCGAAGAGGGCATGCAGCGGATTACGACCGAACGCCTGGCCGCTGCGGTCGGCGTGTCGGAGGGGGCCCTTTATCGCTATTTCCCCAGCAAGAGCAAGATGTATGAGGCGCTCTTAGAAAACATTGAGGCCACTTTGGTTAGCTACATCAATGCGGTCAATCGCAATGAAAAGGACACCATGAGCCGGGTCAAGGGGATCTTGAATACCATCCTGGCCTTTGCCCAGAAAAACCCAGGCGTTACCCGCCTGCTGACGGGCCATGCCCTTATGTTTGAAGATGAAGCTCTGCAAAATCGTGTGGCCAAGTTCTTCGACAGCCTGGAGCTGCAATTCACCAACATTTTGCAACTACGCAAGCTGCGTGAAGGCCAAACCTTTGACATGGATGTGCGGGTGCTGGCGGGTTATTTGGTCACCTTCTGCGAGGGCCAGTTCTTGCGCCTGGTTCGCTCTAACTTTAAATACAACCAACACCAGCATTTTGAAAAACAATGGCTTTTAATTAAGCCGATTTTTGAGTAACGTATGATTATTCCTTGGCAATCTCTTGAAGAAGAAACCCTGATGAACGTGATTGAGTCCGTTGTCCTGCGAGAGGGGACGGACTACGGGGCAGTTGAGCTGTCGCTGGCAACCAAAAAGCAGCGTTTACGCAAGATGTTGGAGCGAGAGGAGGTGGTGATTGTTTGGTCTGAACTTCACCAAAGCCTTGATATTAAAGACAAAAATTCTTTTTTAGGTTAATTGTAAAGCTCGTGTTACAATTTGCCTGTGTTAAGCTATAAATGATTTATAGAGGATCGTATGCAGGATTTATCAAAAACCATTCCACCCATCCCTGTGCTGCCAATGCATTCCCCAACCATGGAGTGGTTTCTCACCCATTGCCATATCCACCGCTATCCCGCCAAAACCACCCTCATTCACGCTGGTGAAGATGCGGAAACCCTCTTTTACCTGATTAGCGGCTCTATGGCGGTCTTTATCAAGGACGAAGAAGGCAAGGAAATGATCCTGTCTAATGTATGCCAGGGGGAATTTGTCGGCGAGATTGGCCTTTTTGAAGAAACTGTGCAAAAACGCACCGCTTGGGTTCGCACCAAGGGCACCTGTGAGGTAGCTGAAATCTCCTACAAAAAATTCAAGCAACTGGTCAATCTTAACCCAGATATTCTCATGTACCTGTCTGCCCAAATGGCCCGCCGCCTGCGTTTCACCTCCATGCAGGTGCGTAACCTGGCTTTCCTAGATGTGGCAGGCCGTATTGCCAATACCCTGATGAACCTGGCCAAGCAGGCCGATGCCATGACCCATCCAGAGGGTATGCAGATTAAAATTACCCGCCAAGAAATCGGCCAGATGGTGGGCTGTTCCCGTGAAACGGTGGGCAGGATCTTAAAAATGCTGGAAGATGACGGCACTATTGCCGCCCACGGCAAAACCATTGTGGTTTATGGGACACGTTAGAACAAGAAAAATGCTAGGCCTTGGCCTAGCATTTTTTATGTCTCTTTTAGACCTGCAACCAAAAGGTCACTGGCCCATCATTTTGTAAGCTAACCTGCATATCGGCCGCAAACTGGCCTGTAGAAACGGGGAGTTTTTGGGCCGCTTGTTGGTGAAAATAATCGTAAAGGGCCTCGGCCTCTTGGGGGCTGGCTCCCTTGGAAAAGCTGGGGCGTAGGCCCTTTTGGGTGTCAGCGGCCAGGGTAAACTGGGAAACCACCAAGAGGCTGCCACCAGCCTGCTGAACGTTGAGGTTCATCTTGCCTTGGCTGTCGGCAAAAATACGGTAGCCCAAGACCTTATCCAGCAGGCGATCAGCCTTGGCCTGATCATCACCCTGTTCCACCCCAAGTAAAACCAAGAGGCCTTGCTCAATCTGGCCAATAACCTGACTTTCCACCTCCACCTTGGCCCATTTGACCCGTTGAATTAAGGCAATCATTGGATGGCCTTACCGTCTTCAGACAGGCTCAGTTCACCTTCTTCAATTAACATTCTATCCTTCAAGACGGCGGCAAATTGGGCGCCTAAAAGGACGACCAACCAGCTAGCGTGAATCCACACAATCATAATCGGCAGGGTGGCCAGGGCGCCATAAATGGCCTGGTAGGATGGGAAGGTGGTGATATACCAAACAAAGGCTTGCTTGCCGAGCGTGAAGAAGATGGCGGCCAAAAGTGCCCCGACTGCGGCATGGCGGAAGAGAACCTTAGTGTTAGGCACCACGGTATAAACCAGGGTAAACATCAGCCAGGTTAAACAGAAGGGGGCTAGCTTGAGCAGGTGGTAGCCAAAGGAAAAGACCCCATCCTCGCTAAAGATTTCCATGGAGAAAATATAGGAGCTGATGGCAATGCTGGCCCCGCCTAAAATCGGGCCCAGGGTTAGGATCATCCAATAAATGGCAAAGGAGACCAGGGGCGAACGCATTTTGGTGTTGTGCCACATATCGTTGAGGGTGTTATCAATGCTGAAAATCAGCATCAGGGCGACCACAATCAAACCGATGATCCCCACCGCACTCATCTGCTTGGTATTGCTGACAAAATTATCAATATATTCCTGAACCATGTCCCCCGCATTAGGGGCGAAGTTGGAATAGATAAAGCCCTTGAGCTGGCCGGTGACCTCCTCAAAAATAGGGAAGGCCGAAAAGACCGAAAAAATCACCATAATCAAGGGCACAATGGCCAAAAGCGTGCTGTAGGTTAGGTAGCCTGCATGTACGGTCAGTTTGTTTTCCTGAAAGCGGATATAAAAAATTCGTATAAAATGTAACAAAGATGACTTCATTTTTCCTCCAATTTAAGGCTATAGTATAGCCCAAAATATTTAGAAGGAAAAATTATGCCTCAGGTTTATATTATCCACGGCTACACCGCCTCCCCCGACAAACACTGGTTCCCTTGGCTAGAAGCGGAACTGGCCAAAGGCCAAATTGCCTGCACCCGCTTGGCCATGCCCGATGCCTCCAACCCAACTCCCCAGGCCTGGCAGGCCTATTTGCAGGCTCACATCAGGCTGGATAGCCAAACCATTTTGGTTGGCCACAGCCTGGGCTGCATTGCTGCTCTGAATTTCTTAGCCACCCAAACCCAGCAGCCTCTAGGCTGTGTCTTTGTATCAGGTTTTCATCAAGCCCTGGATACCCTGCCCGAGCTAAACCCTTTTGCAGATTTTTACCAAAACCAGCCCGCTTGTTTGCCGCCCAAGGCCTTTGCGGTGGCCGCCCTTGATGATGAGATCGTCCCTCACCACTACACCGATGCCCTAGCCCAACACTTGGGGGCCGACTACATTCGCCTTAACACAGGCGGACACTTTCTAGACAGACAAGGCGTAACAGAGCTGCCCATCGTGCTGGAGCTGATTGAAAAGCTATGCAAGTAGCCTGAATTTAGCTATATTAGCCGCCATTTTCTAACAATAACAAGAAGGACAAACCGACAGATGAAAATTGGTATTATTGGTGCTATGGCACAAGAAGTTGAAATTTTACGCAATGTGATGGTGGATGTGAAAACCACCGAAGTTGCAGGTTGCAAGATTTTTGAGGGCAAGATCAACCACACCAAAATCGCCCTCCTGCAATCAGGCATCGGCAAAACGGCAGCGGCCATCGGCACGACGCTTTTGCTCCAACAGGCCAAACCCGACTTAGTGATCAACACGGGTTCAGCAGGCGGCCTTAACAGCAGCTTGAACGTGGGCGATATTGTGATTTCCGATGAGGTGCGCTACCACGATGTGGATGTCACCGCCTTTGGCTACGAAAAAGGCCAACTGCCAGCCAACCCAGCCGCCTTTGTGGCCGACCAAGAATTGATTGAACTGGCCAAACGCAAAACCGAACAAGCTGGCTTTAATGCGGTGACGGGCTTGGTTTGTAGTGGCGACTTGTTCGTGAATGGCAAGGCCGCCATTGAGCAAATCCGCCAAGCCTTCCCAAGCGTGGCCGCCGTAGAAATGGAAGCCGCCGCCATCGCCCAAACCTGCCATGCCTTTGAAGTACCGTTTGTGGTGGTGAGAGCCATTTCTGACGTGGCCGACAAGGAATCCCACCTCTCCTTTGATGAGTTCTTGCCCCTGGCAGCGGAAAAATCTTCGGCTATTGTGTTGGAGATGATTAATAGCTTAAGCTAGGCCTGATTTATCCCTCTTTCTTCCTTTAAAAAATGTGATCTCGGTCACATTTTTTATTACTAAAAATAAAAAGTGTGATCTACATCACATTTTTGATTTTTCCATCAAAAATATTTTGTGATCTAGTTCACATTTTTTCACTTTTTCATTTCGTCTTTTTATTTTGCTGTGCTATTTTTCGCCAGGTTTTTAACCCCCTTTTCAATCCATTTTCTTCAAGGTGAATCTTATGATTTCAGCAGAATTAAAAGTCAAAATCCAAAGTTTTGGACGTTTCTTGTCCAATATGGTGATGCCTAATATCGGGGCATTTATTGCCTGGGGCTTTATTACCGCCCTCTTTATTCCAACAGGCTGGTGGCCAAACGAAACCTTGGCTAAACTGGTTGCACCTATGATTACCTACTTGCTTCCACTCCTTATCGGTTACACAGGCGGCCGCTTGGTTGGTGGTGATCGTGGAGCCGTAGTGGGTGCTATTACCACCGCAGGTGTGATTATCGGCACAGATATTCCTATGTTCCTCGGGGCCATGATTGCCGGCCCGACTGGCGGCTGGGCCATTAAACGCTTTGACCGCTGGGCGGATGGCAAGGTCAAAAGCGGCTTTGAGATGTTGGTCAATAACTTCTCCTCAGGCATTATCGGTATGATCCTGGCCATCCTCTTCTTCTGGGTAGTGGGCCCGGTGGTTAAGGCCTTAACCGATCTCTTGGCCGCTGGCGTTCAAGTTTTAGTCGATAACCACCTACTGGCTCTTACCTCTATTTTTGTTGAGCCAGCCAAGATCCTCTTCTTAAATAACGCCATCAACCACGGTATCTTCTCGCCATTGGGCATTCAACAGTCCCAAGAATTTGGTCAATCCATCTTCTTCCTGATTGAAGCCAACCCAGGCCCGGGCTTAGGCGTGCTGCTTGCCTACATCTTCTTCGGCAAGGGTTCTGCCCGCCAAACTGCCGGTGGGGCCAGCATTATCCACTTCTTCGGCGGTATCCACGAAATCTACTTCCCTTATGTCTTGATGAACCCACGCCTCTTAATTGCAGTGATTTTAGGCGGGATGTCAGGTGTGCTTACCCTCACCCTCTTTAACGCAGGTTTAACTGCCCCAGCCTCTCCAGGCTCTATCATTGCGGTCTTATTGATGACCCCGAAAGCCTCTCTAATGGGCGTGGGTGCGTCTGTCGCCGTAGCAACCGCCGTTTCCTTTGCTGTTGCGGCCTTCTTCCTCAAGATCCAAAAAGAAGAGGGTTCATTGGAGGAAGCACAAGCGGCTTCAAAATCCATGAAAGTTGCAAAACCAGTTGATCACAATACGGTTGAAGTCAGCTACAAGGGCTTACGCAAAATCTTTGTTTCCTGCGATGCGGGCATGGGTTCCAGTGCCATGGGAGCCAGTATGTTGCGTAAGAAGGTTAAAGATGCGGGCCTAGACATTGAGGTGACCAACTGTGCCATCAACGACCTACCAGCCGATGCCCGTATGGTGATTACCCACCAAGACCTGACCCTGCGTGCTAAACAGCAAGTGCCAACCGCCATGCACTTCTCCCTTAACAACTTCCTCGATAACAAGTTCTACGATAATCTCGTCAGCGAAATTAAGGCAGAAAACCAGGCCCAAGCGGTAGCTGCCCCACAAGCGGAAGACGCACCAGCCCCAACAGGTTTCAACCTACAGGCCGGCCAAATCTTCCTCAATCTCAAAGCAGCCAACAAGGAAGAGGCCATCCGTTTTGCGGGTGAACAGTTAGTCAAGGCAGGCTTTGTTGAGCCATCTTATGTGGACGCCATGTTCGAGCGGGAAAAATTGGTTTCCACCTATCTAGGCGAGGGCGTTGCCGTACCACACGGCACCATTGAGGCCAAGGAAGCCGTGCTCAAAACAGGCGTGGTTTTCTGCCAATACCCAGAGGGTGTGCGGTTTAACGATGAAGAAGACGGCATTGCCAAGCTGGTTATCGGCATCGCCGCCCGCAACAATGAGCATATTCAGGTGGTTTCAGCCATCACCAACGCCCTAGACAGTGATGAGGCCATTGAAATCCTCACCACCACAGGCAATGTGGAACAGGTATTGAAGTTGCTTAACGCTTAGAATTAAAAACACCCCATACGAGCCGTATGGGGCTACTCAAATTAAGCCGTTCCACGGCTTAGAGCCACAGCGTGGCTCAACTAAGTAACCTAGCACGGCTCGTGCTAGGTTTCCCTAAGATAAGGACAAAACATGAAAGCATTACATTTCGGTGCAGGCAATATTGGCCGTGGCTTTATTGGTAAATTATTAGCAGACGCCGGCTTTGAGGTTATCTTTGCCGATGTGAACGACAAGGTTATCGACCTGCTCAACCAACAAGGCTCCTACGGGGTTAAAATCGTGGGCGAAGATAAAAATGTGGTCGAACAGGTGCAAAACGTACGGGGTGTTAATTCCAAAAACGCCCAAGATGTCGTAGCCCTCTTCCAAGAAGTGGATTTAGTTACTACCGCCGTTGGGCCAAACGTGCTTAAAATCATTGCAGGCACTATCGCCCAGGGCTTGCTCAACCGCATGGCCAGCGGCAAAACTCAACCGCTCAACATTATCGCCTGTGAAAATATGGTGCGGGGAACGACCTTCCTCAAAGAAGAGGTTTTCGCCCAGCTCACCGCCGAGCAGCAGGAAAAAGTTGCGCCTTATGTGGGCTTTGTGGATTCGGCTGTGGACAGAATCGTGCCACCTGTGGAAGCCAACGAGCAAGATCCGCTGCAAGTCACCGTGGAAGAATTTAGCGAATGGATTGTTGATCAAACCCAATTCAAGGGCGACATTCCGAAAATTGCAGGTATGGAGCTGACCGACAACCTTATGGCCTTTGTCGAGCGTAAACTCTTTACCCTCAACACCGGCCATGCTGTGACCTCCTATTTGGGCAAGCAGGCCGGCTATCGCTTTGTTAAAGAGTCCATTGAAGATGCAGCCATTAAGGCACAGGTCAAGGCAGTAATGGAAGAAAGTGGGGCAGTCTTAATTAAGCGTTACGGCTTTGAGCCCGCCGCCCACGCCAGCTATATTGAGAAAATCCTCAAACGCTTTGCCAACCCCTATTTGGTGGACGATGTGGACAGAGTCGGCCGTGAACCGCTACGCAAACTTAGCCCAAATGATCGCCTTATTAAGCCTTTGCGTGGCACGCTGGAATACGGCCTGCCAAACGACAATTTACTTAAGGCCATCGCCGCCGCCCTACACTACCGCAACCAAGCCGACCCACAAGCGGTGGAATTAGCTGATTTTATTGCAAATCACGGCTTGGAAGCTACATTGGCTAAATATAGTGAATTGACGGATAAGGATTTAGTCGGCAAAATTGTGGCAGCTTACTAAGCCAATATGATGGCGCAAGCCTCCAGGCTTGTACCTTATATCAAAGCGCTATCAGCACCAGCCTGGAGGCTGGCGCTATCATTTTTGAAAGGACTTACTGTGACCTACGAAAAACTAGAAGAAACCACCACCCTAAGGGGGTTTATCATTGCCTCGGTGGCCATGTTTGAAGGCTCAGTCGATGAGCTCATCAACCGTGTTTTTCGTAAGACCGATTTCGCCATCAAATCGGTGGTCGATTCCCTCTTTGAAAGTGCCGGCCCGCTGGCTGATCTGTCTATCCGCCTCAAGGTTCTGCTAGGTTTAGGCGTGATTTCTCATGATGTCTTCTACGATATTTCCGCCTTTATCACCCTCAAACAGCAGCTTAATAATGATGAGCAGGAACACAGCCTAAGCAGCGAATTAGTTCAGCCCTTTATTGAAGAACTGAGGGTGGTGAAGGACAGGTCCCTCTTTGACCTTATGCCCAGACTGCCCCTAGCCAATCAAGATTCTGTGGTCTATCAAATGAAACTGGCCCGCTATGAAAAAGCCGTTAGGGCCTGCTTACTGCTGGCCATTATGGACTTACAAGAAGCCTTGCAGATCGAAAGCCCGCTTTAGGTCAAAGATTTGCAAAAAATCCCCTCAATCAACCCGCTTGCACTTGCCACAAGCGGGTTGATTGGGGTAAATTCTTGCAAAAATCCTGACGCAATCCTATGAAAACCACCCTCAAACGCACCTTGTCCACCTGGCTTTCGGCGAATATTCTCGACAGCCTGCCCATTTTTATTGCCTGTAACCTGGCTGCTTTGCTGATTTGGCAGCTCAATATTTCAGCCCATACCATGCCGCTGATTTTGGGCATTATCGCAGCCGGCCTGTCAGACTTGGACAACCGCTTAACAGGGCGGCTTAAAAACCTCTTTTTTACCCTGATTGCCTTTAGCATTTCCTCCCTGAGCTCCCAACTGGCCCTGAGCCACGGCTGGCTTTTTGTCCCGCTGGTGACTTTCATTGCCTTTGCGGTGGTTATGCTAGGGGCTATTGGCAACCGCTACCGCACCATTGCCTTTGGCACGCTTTTGGTTTCGGTTTACACCACCCTGGCCTATATGCCAGGCCAAATTTGGTATGCCAACACCCTCTTAATCGTGGCGGGTGCTTTGCTCTATGGGCTGGTGTCTATGCTGGTTTACTTGCTCTTCCCCAACCGAGCTGTGCAGGAAAATGTGGCCCAGTATTTTGAAGCCTTGAGCGATTACCTCAAACTCAAGGCCTCCATTTTTGACCCTGACGATACCGACAATTTGCCGGCCAAACAGTTGGCCCTGGCCAAGGCCAACAGCCTCGTGATGGGCCAGTTCGACAAGGCTAGGGTGTCGCTGTTTTATCGCCTTAAGGATCTCCACCGCTACCCCCGTACCCAGCGGCTCTTGCGTTATTATTTTGCCGGCCAAGAGATTTGGGAGCGAGCCAGTTCCAGCCATTCCCAGTATCAGCCGCTCTTTCAGGGCTTTGTCCACAGCGATCTCATTTTCCGCCTGCAACGCATCCTGACACAGCAGGCCGAAGAATGTCGCCAGATTGCCCATGCCATTCGCTATAACGAGGCCTACCAGCCCAGCCCCTTGGGGGAAAAGGCCGGGCAGGGCATGCAAAATGCCCTGGCCTTTCACCGCAGCAAGGGGGTGAAAAACCTCTATAAATTGCAAACCATGGCGGAGAACCTGCAAAATATTGAGGGGCAATTCCGCCAGCTGGCCGCCCAACAAACCGCACTTAGCCTGCCGCCCAAGTCTTCCCGCCTGATTGGGGAAAACGTGTCGGGCCTGCGTAATATGTGGCGGGTGGTTAAGGGTCAGTGCAATCTGTCCTCCCAGCTCTTCCGCCATGCCCTGCGGCTGGCGGCGGTGGTTTTTGTCTGTAGCTCGCTGGTGGAATTTTTCGAGCTCAACATGGGCTATTGGATCTTGCTGACCGCCATCTTGGTCTGCCAACCCAACTATTCGGCCACCAAAAAACGCCTGGTTCAGCGGGTTATCGGCACGGTGGTGGGCGTGGTTATCGGCCTGTCCTTCCGCTACCTCTCGCCCAGCCTAGAAGCCCAACTGGGTATGATTGTGGCCTCCAGCACCCTCTTTTTCTTCTTCCGCAATAATCGCTACAGCTTTTCAGTGCTCTTTATTACGGTGCAGGTCTTGATCAGCTTTGATGTGATTGGGCTTGGTGCCAATGAAGCCATGCTGCCCCGCATTTTCGACACCCTCTTGGGCGTGGCTATCGCCTGGGTGGGGGTGGCCTATATTTTCCCTGATTGGAAGTACACCAATCTCCACACCAGCCTCAAACAAACGCTCAAGGACAGCGCCCTCTACCTGCGCCACATCGTTGCTCAACTGCAATTTGGCTATCAGGATCAGCTGGCCTACCGCATTGTCCGCCGCTCGGCCCAGAACAGCGTGGCCAATTTAAGTACGGCCGTGTCCAATATGTTGAGCGAACCCGTTAAATACCGAGAGGCTCTGACCTTTGCCCCCACCCTCTTGGAGCTAAGCCACACGCTTCTAAGCTACATCGCCGCTCTAGGCGCTCATCGCCAAGAGAGCAGCCAAATCAACCACCAGATTGACTTTTCGGCGGTTTTTTTCAAGCAGAGCAAACAAGTTTCCCGCTTGCTAGAAGCCCTGGCCACAGGCCAAAAGATTGGCCCAGATCTTGAACAAATCAGCCAGCAGCTCAAACAACTAGCCAACCAAACCCAGGCCGATGAACGGGCCAACCTGCTTTCCCAGCAGCTAGAGCTGATCGTCCAAGTCCTGCCTCAACTGGAGCATTTTGTGCAAGAGGAAAGGCGTTATCACAAGGGCAAGTAGCCCGACAAGCGGGGAAATGGGGGCGGTTTTTTGCAAAAAAACGCCTCAAACCCACCGCTTGTTGATTGGAAAATTTTGCGAAGGACTTAACACTTTTAAGGATTGGTGGTGGCAGCGGGGCGGATAAGTTTGTATAGTAGGCAGAAAAAGGGAGTTGCACCATGGAGAGAATGAGACCGCTTTTGCCCAGCCAGCTGACAGACTGCCAGCTTTCTCAACTAGAGGCCTTATCTAAAGGATCGATTATTTATACTCAGGGGGATGCCGCCCGTGAGTTTTATTTTTTGCAGTCGGGCCTGGTGGGGCTTTACCATACCCTGGAAAATGGCAAGGAGAGCCTGGTGCGGCTTTATCATTCGGGCGATTATTTTGGCTTTCGCACCCTCTTTGGCGATAATCGCTACCATTGTTCAGCCAAGGTTTTGCAAACGGCTGATATTTTACGCCTTCATCTTCAAGACAAATCCAAGTTCCTGGCCAGCAATCCCAGCCTTACCAATGCCTTAATCCAACAGCTTGCGGTGGAGTTGCAAGATGCCGAGCGGCGTTTGGCTCAAACGGCCTATAAGCGCAGTTATGAGCGGGTTATGGAAACTATTGTGAGCCTGACCCAGCGTTACCCTGATTACCCTTGGACCTATCGGGAAATTGCCGAGTTTTCAGGCTGCGAAACCGAAACGGCCATTCGGGTCAGCCGTGAGCTGAAAAAGCAGGGGATCTTGGATGGAGATTGCCGGCATTTGAAAATAAGTGGGTAGAGAAGAATAGGGATGGTAAGGATGGCGCCAGCGTCCACCCCATCTTGTCCAAAACATCAAAATGTGATTAAACGTGATCGGTAGGGACGCATTGCATGCGTCCACAAACAAGACATTATATCAAATATTGATGAGGCATAAATATCGTAACGGACGCATTGCATGCGTCCACAAACAAGACATTATATCAAATATTGATGAGGCATAAATATCGTAACGGACGCATGCAATGCGTCCCTACAAAAGGCTATTTAAGTTCAATGGTAAGGTTTTGAACAGTTGTGGCGCCATCAAAGAGACAATCAAACTATCAAAAGGTTGATTAGATCTTACTAAAATCCACCAAGGCACTTGGGCTGATGTCGCTGATGGTTTTGTTGCTGGTCAGCGTCATGGCCACCCGCATTTCTTTCTTGAAGATGTCGAGCATATTTTCCACACCTGCCTGGCCGGCGGTGCTCAGTGCATAGACAAAGGCACGGCCCAGCATGGTGGCATCGGCACCGAGGGCGATCATCCGCACCACATCTAGCCCGTTACGCACACCGCCATCGGCGAGAATTTTGATGTCACCCTTCACCGCATCGGCAATGGCCGGCAGGGCCTTGGCAGAAGAAAGCACGCCGTCTAGCTGGCGGCCGCCGTGGTTAGAGACCACAATCCCATCTGCCCCGAAACGGACGGCATCCTTGGCATCTTCTGCGTCTAAAATCCCCTTGATAACCATTGGGCCATCCCAGAATTCACGGATCCACTCTAGGTCTTTCCAGCAAATGGACGGGTCGAAGTTGGCGGTTAGCCAGCCGATATAGTCATCTAGGCCCACATCCTTACCCATATATTTGGACACATTACCCAGCGTGTGTGGCTTGCCCTTAATGCCCACATCCCAGGCCCAGAAAGGGTGGGTGATGCCTTGTAGGATACGGCGGATTTCCTTGTAAGGGCCGCTCATGCCTGAGTGCATATCGCGGTAGCGGGCGCCTGGGGTTGGCATATCTACGGTGAAAACGAGGGTGGAGCAGCCAGCGGCCTTGGCCCGCTCAAGGGCATTTTTCATAAAGCCACGGTCTTTTAAAACATAAAGCTGGAACCACATTGGGCGCTTGATGGCAGGCGCCACTTCTTCAATGGGGCAGATAGACACGGTTGAAAGGGTAAAGGGAATGCCCTTGTTGTCTGCCGCTCTGGCCGCCTGCACCTCACCACGGCGGGCATACATACCACAGGCACCGACAGGGGCAAGGGCAACAGGCATGGAGAGTTTTTCGCCAAAGAGTTCAATTTCGGTGTTTAATTCAGACATATCGGTTAAGACCCGTTGTCTGAGGGCTATATCTTCTAAATCACTAATATTACGTTTGAGGGTTTGTTCCGCATAAGAGCCGCCATCGGCATAGTGGAACATAAACGGTGGAACTTTACGGCGGGCCGCTTCTCGGTAGTCATTTGCAGATGAAATAATCATTAGAACCTCTTTATATAAATAAGAATAATTATCTTTTAAGTGTAAAACAAATGTTAAGAGAAGGGCAGTAAAATAGGAAAATTTTTTACTGAAATGTGACGGAGTTCACAAAAAATGGAGGTGCGTTTAAAAAACAAACGCACTTTGGAGGAGATTAGAGCAGGAGGGCGGCGCCCCACTTGATAATATCAAAGAAAAATTTATTTTGGCCTGTGGCGACACCATCAGGATTATTGGGTTCTGTGGCAGCTTGTTCAGCCATACCGCTCATATATTGGCCCTTCACCACGGCCAAATCATCCCGTGCCTGCTTGCGTAAGACCTCGCATTGTTGGGCCTTAAGGGGCTTATAATCGCTTTGTTTGTATTGTTTAAAGAGCAAGGTGGCATAGCCCATGGATTTTTCATCTTCTTGTAAGATCTTCACATAATCGGCCCCGATAACCTCTTCAAGCGGGTAGAAAAAGACATATTGGGAATGAATATAGGCATCTTCCTTGGAAAAATGTTGCTGCTGAATGCGGGTTAAGTTGGGGTAAATACAGGCTTCTGCCTGGCGGCTGAGTGCCACCCAGCGTTGGGCATCCTTATCGCTTAATACATAATCGGCATTGGCAAATTCCCCAGGGAAGGCTGTTTGCTTAGACGAGGTGCTGCAAGCGCTGATGAGGACAAGCAGGGCTGGCAGGAGTAATTTTTTCATGCTGTTATCAACCTATAAGATCTCATAAAACGGGCGGCATTCTAACAATAATTGGCGGGAAGTAAAGCAATAAAGGCTGCCTGGGCCGATCAAAGCCAAGGCAGCCTGAAAGAAAGGTGGCTTAGAAGAGGCCGTAAACTACAGCGGAAATGGCAATAAGCCCCATCACGGTAACAAAAATATTGCTAAGTTGGCCCTGGTAGCGTTTCATAGCAGGGATTTTGGCAATGGCATACATTGGCATAATAAACAAGATGGCGGCAATGATTGGCCCGCCTAGGGATTCAATTAGGCCTAAGATGCTTGGGTTGATAATGGCCACGCCCCAAAGGGTAAAGAGGAAAAAGACAGCCGTGAAGCGGTTTAATTTTTTAGGCTCAACCTGAGTTTGGGTGCATTTTCTGATCAAGCCCTCTAAACCTTCTCGTGCGCCCAAGTAGTGGCCGAAGAAGGAGCTAGTAATGGCCAAAAAGGCAATGAGTGGCCCCAAATAAGAGATGTAAGGGTTGTCGAACTTATTGGCCAGATAAGACAAAATACTGATGTTTTCTGCCTTGGCTTGGGCTAGATCTTGAGGCGTGAGGGAAAGCACGCAGCTAAAGACAAAGAGCATAACAAAGAAGAGGAGAACGCTGGATGTGCCTTTGAGAGTGCGGCTAACGTGTTTTTCTGTTAAGGCCTCATCTTGGTATTCCCGCTGCTGGGATTGGGCAAAGGAAGAAATAGCTGGGGAATGGTTAAAGGAGAAAACCAAGACAGGAATGGTTATCCAAAGGGTGTGGATAAAGGCGCCTGCACTTGGCACTTCATTTAACATGGAGGTATTCCATTCAGGAATTAAATAAAGGGAGAGGACAAATAAAATAATAACCAGGGGATAAACCAAAAATTCGGTAATTTTCAGCATGATTTTCTCCCCCATTAACATGACCGAAATAAGGCCTGCAATTAGGAGAAAGGAGAGCAAGGCTCGATTAGGGGAAGCCATGCCTAATTGATGGACAATAAAAGAATCCACGGTATTGGTAATGCCATTTCCATAAATTAAGAGAATGGGGAAAATAGCAAAAAAGTAGAGGAGGGTAATTAATTTTCCTGCGGTTTTACCGAAATGTTCTTCGACCACTTGGGTAATATCGCTGCCTGGTTTTTTAGACGACAGCACAAAGCGGGCCAGGCCACGGTGGGCCAAATAGGTCATGGGCCCGACCAGAAGTGCCATCACCACCAAGGGCCAAAAGCCATTCGTGCCGGCATTGATGGGCAAAAAGAGTACGCCTGCCCCAACAGCCGTGCCAAATAAATTTAGCACCCACAAGAGATCAAATTTATTCCATTTGGTTTTCATATCCAACTCCATAAAAAATAAAAAAGAAAGATTAACCCTGATATGGTAATAAATGAGCTAGGCTGGTTCAAAGGGAGAATGCCATTCTTGTGATTAAGATCACGATTTATGAAAAGAAATTTTGAAAGTATCTCTGACAGATAAGTTTTTTTATTTTAATAAAATAATATAGCTTATCTATTAGGTTGGTATTTAAACAAGGATAAATAATAAAACAAGCGGCTGGAAAATGCGATTTTTTTGCAAATTTCATTGTGTTTTTGCCCGCTTGTAAAAACAAAAGGCTTGGAAATCCAAGCCTTTTGCAGATTGCGATTAGTCGCCCAAACGCTCTTTGATACGTGCAGATTTACCGCTGCGCTCACGTAGGTAGTAAAGTTTGGCCTTACGAACCGCACCCTTACGTTTAACAGTGATAGTATCAATTACTGGTGAGTGAGTTTGGAAAACACGCTCAACGCCTACGCCGTTAGAGATCTTGCGGAGGGTGAACGCTGAGTGCAAGCCACGGTTACGAATTGCAATAACCACGCCTTCGAACGCTTGCAAACGTTTTTTGCTACCTTCTACTACCCATACTTTTACTTCCAAAGTGTCACCAGGACGGAAGCTTGGTACGTTTTGTTTTAACTGTTCTTGTTCAATTTGTTTAATGATGTTACTCATAATAAAATTTTCCTAGATGTAACTGAATCTATTGATGACGCTGTTTGATTTTTCTTAACAACGCCGCTTGTTCGCCAGTCAGAGCTAGGTTTTCCAATAGCTCAGGGCGTCTTAACCACGTTCGCTCTAGCGACTGTTCCAGTCGCCATTTGCGGATTTCTTCGTGGTGTCCCGACATCAGCACGGGCGGTACAGGTTGGCCATCAAGCACTTCTGGGCGGGTGTAGTGCGGGCAATCTAAAAGCCCGGTGGCAAAGGAATCTTCATCTGCCGAGGCCTGCTTGCCTAACACCCCTGGGACAAACCGTGCAACTGCATCAATCAATGCCATTGCAGGAATTTCCCCGCCTGTTAAGACATAATCCCCAATCGACCACTCTTCATCAATTTCTGCCTGAATTAGGCGTTCATCAATGCCTTCGTAGCGGCCGCAAACCAAAATCAACTTTTGGTTGCCAGACAAGGTTTTCACGCCTGCCTGATCGAGTTTTCTGCCCTGAGGCGAAAGGTAAATCACCTTTACTTCGCCCTCGCCTTTTGCAAGTTCTGCTGCCTTTCGTGCCGCTTGTATCGCATCACGCAGGGGCTGAACCATCATCAACATACCCGGCCCACCGCCATAAGGACGGTCGTCCACCGTTTTATGTTTATCCAAGGTGAAATCTCGAGGATTCCAGCACTGGATCTGCAAAAGGTCTTGCTTAACTGCTCTGCCTGTTACCCCAAAGTCCGTAATGGCTTTAAACATTTCAGGGAATAACGAAATGATCCCTATCCACATAAAGCCCTACTATTACGTTCCTGCATACCTGAGGTTAGAAACCAGCGTCCCATTCCACCGTAATGGTTTTGGTGGTGAGATCGACTCTTTTAACTACTTGTTCGTATAAAAACGGAATTAACCGCTCTTGTTTGCCGAAAGCATCTTTACCGTTGGCTTTAACTACCAAGACATCATTTGAGCCGGTTTCCATCATTTCGGATACCACACCCATTTGATAGCCTTCGGTATTCACCACTGCACAACCGATTAAGTCATGCCAATAATAATCGCCCTCTTCCAACTCAGGGAAAACGGCCAAGTCCACGCCAATTTCGGC